>NZ_JBFAIC010000040.1:0-104919 GCF_040654515.1 Dactylosporangium sp. NPDC050688 | reverse complement strand
GCACGCTCACGCAGCTCATCGTTGTACTTCTTCGGTGCAGGCATTGCCGGTGTTCCTCCAGGTTTCGATGTCTCCATCTAACCCGGGGCGGAACAGATGGCGGCTCCCGCGCGCAGCAGCATCACGCCGTGATACTGCCGTCGACGGGACCTGCTATCGAGAGATCTCGGACCGGCCCCCGCTGTCGACGCAGCAGGAAACTACAACTGATCGCGTGCGCGCTCATGCCGCTGAGCGGATAGGTATCCGATGATCGTTTCTACCAAGCCCTTATGTCCTGCCGACGACTGCGCACGGCGATGGTGTGTGGGTTCCGGATTCGGGTTGTTGGGAGGTGGGTGCTCGATCACGATGATCGGACTGCGGATGCGTGATTGGAACAGGGCGCCTTGAGTGTTGTGTCGGTCCAGCAGATTCTGCTCGCCATGGCGGGCAACCCTGCGCTGCTCCCAGAGCATGTCGACGCTCTTTATCGCGATCGGAGACCCGGATGTGCTGTTGGAGGTCGCGCGGAAGCAGCGTCTGACCTTGGGCACAGACCGACCGACTGGCCGGCTACGGGCAGCGTGAGCTCGCGCTGGCGCTGGTCCAGTCTGGGAACCTGCCGGTGGAGCGAATTTCCAGGGATGATCCGTGGGCGATGCTGGCCGGGATTGGCCGGGAGGACGCACCGGGCCTGCGCGGCCGGACATCGCGTCCTGCAGCACCTGGCAGCCGTGACCCGCCAGCAAGAGCCGAGCCATGACGGCAACGCTCGAATCGCAGACGAGCGCGCAACTACGTAGCCACGCAACGAGGTCCCATCACCCGGCCGTACCTCGCGGAAGCCGCGAAGAGTGACCAGGCAGCCCTGTCGGGGGACCTGCTGCAGCCGGCCAGCGTCGGAGCGGCGGGCGACGGCCTTCACGCCGGGCGCAGGCCGCCCTTCGGGAAGAATCGCCGGGTGCACGCCGTCGTGCAGGTTGCGCTCGACGCGCCGGCGAGCCTCGCCCGTGGCCAGGACCACCCGCGGCTGCCGCCTCGCCCAGCGGCGAGGCGGTCACCGTACCCCACATGTGGCCGTCCACGTGGATCGGCGCGCTCACCGACGCGCGGGCCTCGCGCCGGCACGCCGCCGTCTCGGCCCGGACGACCGAACGCCGACGGGTCGTACGATGACTCGCGATGCCAGACTTCCGCACATCCCTGGACGGGACGTGCAGGGATGTGCACGACGATGCCGTTGTCGTTGACCGCCGGTGCCCGGAAGGCTGTACATGGAGCACACAAGCAGGTTGCCCTACGCGATCGCCACCGCCGTCGCCGTGCCGGCGGCGATCGCCACCGGTGTCACGCTGTGGCTGGTGAGCCGCCCTCAACCGGCGGGTGAAAGCGGCCCAGTCCCTGCGGCCCCGCGGCCGGTGTCCTTCGCGCCACCCGCCCCCGAGCGGGCCTCGCAGTGCCAGGCCCTGATCGGACGCCTGCCGGCAAACCTTCTCGAGGCGGCGCACCGTCCGGTCGCCGCGCCAGAGGACAGGTTCGCCGCGGCGTTCGGAGCACCGCCGATAGTCGTGCGCTGCGACGCGGCCAAGCGCGCCGTGGATCGGACAGATTTGGTGTATCTGGTCTCCGGCACGTGCTGGGCAACGCAACCGGCGGGCAACTCGACGACCTGGACCACCATCGACCGCGACATCGCCGTCAGCGTCTCCGTGCCGAATCACTACTCGTCTCAGGGCCAGTACATCGAAGGCCTTGCAGGCGCCGTACGGGAGATCCTGGCCCGCTCGGAAGCATTACCCTATGGTTGCCGTGCAGAGTCGGGTGTGAGCGGCTACTAGCACTACAAGGGGTGATCCCATCCCATCGCTGAACGCCCAGAATGCGCTGCATACGGGCAAGTCGGCCTCGATGAGTCGCCAGCCGCTCAGTTGTCAGGCCGGCAGCGGCCAGCAGGCCGCTCTCGCATCGTGTCCCGCATGTCGCTACAACTTCCGGGCAACGTCAAGATATTTGTCCTCCCACGCCAAGGCGCGGAGCGGCCGGGCACGGCTTGATCAGCTGCGCGGACATGCCGCGATCCGAGCGGGTGTCCTCCTCGAAGGCCGACCTCAACGGTTCGGGTCAAACGCCCGTTCCTTCGCCAAGTCATCGATAACCCAACGCAGCGCCGAGATAGCGTTCGAGTAGCGCAGGTAACGAGGGTTCTGGTTCGACTTCGGCTCGCACCGTTCACGCATACGGCGGAGCTCATCGATCATCTGCTGGAGTCGCTGTTCGTCCGTCATGCCGATGATCGTTGCGCCACACAGGTCCGCGGACAAGGCGGTCGCTCATGCTGGTCGTGCGCGCCGGGCTACCGGACTCGAACCGGTTCATACCTTGCGGTAGTCAGCAGTGGTGCTGGTAACGGACTTTCCCATCCGCCTTGCCCGGCGCGCCTGCCAACCCTACTGCGGTTGCAGATGGTGCCTGTCCTTTGCCATTGAGGTGTGTCCCTCGTGCCAGCGAACTTTGTCCCCGTGCGGGGTTTCTGGCTCGACCCCAGCCGCCGCGCCAACCTTGCCGACGGCCTGCGCTACCAGTGGCGAACCTCTGGTATCCGGCACCGACGATGGCTGCAATCGCGCTGGGATCAACTCGGATACGATCACCGCTGGCTCACCGAACTCACGCCCGAGACCCCGCCACCTCCCGCACCGACCGATCCATAGTGCAAAGATCACTTCAGGAGTTCGGGAGGTCAGCGAAGCTATGGGCACCTGGGACGTCGAGCCGTTCGGCAACGACGACGCCGCAGACTTCGCCGACGAACTGGACGACGCGCCAACGCAAGCTCGCATCGAGATGATCGGCGCCGTTCTCGACCGTGTCGCCAACCCAGCGGACGACGATCCCCGACTCTCGGACGCCCCACGGGCCGTCGCCGCCGCTGCCCTGATCGCCGCACAATGCCCAGGCGGCGCACCAATCGCCTCCGGCTACGGCCCGACCACGCCCATGCCGCAGTTCCCGGCCTATCTCCGGAGGCTGGCCATCGACGCCCTGGACCGCGTGATCACGACACCGACCTGGCTCGCCGAGGACTGGGACGCAACATCCGAAGGCCCCGCATGGCGCCGAACCATCTCCGACCTGCGCAACGTCCTCGATCCACCACAACAAGAAACGCTCTTCGATCTCTGACCGGCACCTCCAGCGAGACACGGTTGACTGGCAGAGACCGCTGCTCAGACATCCTTCATTGACACGGACATAGTTCGCTGGCAACGGACAGTGCCGTTCCACACGTCCGCTCATGCGCCTGGCTTCGGTCGTGATAGCGGGCACCGTATGGTCGCGACTTTGGGAACCATGATCGGGGCCTATTTATGATCAATGGTCGTGAGAAGTGACCGCAGTTGGTCATGTAATCCGGTCGGGGCGGATGACGATGGTGCTGACGGTTGCGTCACCCCAGACCGTCGTGTTGAGGATCATCCGTTGGTCGAGGGAGAGCATGGTGAACTCAGGGACGAATCGCCTGGTGAAGTGCGATCCGAGAAAGCTGCGTAGTGCGGTTGAGCCGCTGGCGGCAAGGTCCCAGGTCTCGGCCAGCCGAACGCGCACCCAGGCGTACTCAGGATCGATGGCGTCAGGGTCGCGGTAGTCGACGCCGAGGAGGAACTCTCGCTGTTCGTCGAAGAGCTCGAACTCGTTGGCCATGCGCCACCAGCCCGCGTTGACTTTCGCCGGCATGTCTGGGGCGTCGACATCGACGAACTCGTCAGGGTCGGAGTCGAACCGTCCATGCTCGGCCTGGCAGGTCGCGGGTGAGCGATTGGGCGGCAGCGGAGGATGGACTTCTGCGGTGAAACGCTCGACGAACTCCAGGCCCGCGAGGATCAGGTCCGCTGCGATGGCGGCATCTGTCTGAGACACGCGCGGACGATAGCTGGTCGTGTGTCGTGTCCTGCATCAGGCATGCCGGATGCAGGGCTCCGAGTTGTGGGCTTGGGTGTGGTCTTGCAGGCGTTGATGGGTGAGGCCGAGCATGTCGATCAGCCAGCCGGGTCCGCCGGTGATGTCGCGCTCGCGTAGGCGGGCGTCGACCTCGCTGCGAGCTGCTGGGCCGGTATGCCTGAAGAAGTCGTAGCAGATTCCGAGCAGGAGTTGCAGCTGGTCGTGATCGAGCTGGCGAGTGGACATGAGGGTCTCGTCAGTCTCTGGCAGTGGAGTGTTCCGTGGCGGTGCGGGTGCGGGCGAGGCGGTAGGAGTCGGTGCCGGTCTCGGGCCGGACCAATGCATCAGTTTCCAACAGTCGCCTACGGCAGCCCAGCACCGGGGCCGTCACGAGGAACCGCAGCACCTTCGCACAGACCTGATGTCGCGACCGCCCAAGGGTGGCGCGCCTGCTGCGTCGTCGGTCCGCCGGATCGGCCGCGATTCGATCGTGACGCAGAATGGACGCTCGCGTTGGCTCGGCGTGCGGACACGCCGAGTTGAGTGCGTCCGGTCAAGGAGCCGATGACCGTGCGGGTGGCCGTCGTGAGTCGGCTGCGGTGGCTGTCAGCGGCCGGTGGAGCCGTCGATCTTTTCGCGGAGGATGTCGGCGTGCCCGGCGTGCCGCCCGGTTTCTTCGATCATGTGGACCAGGACCCATCGCTGGGACGGTGGCAGGGCGCGGCCCGGGGGCCGGGGTGCTGGCTGAGTCAGGTCGGTCCAGGTTTCGATGACCTGGTTCGCTTGTGTAGTGGTTGCCCGATAGTCGGCGAGTAGGCCCTCGACGGTTTCGTCGCGGGTGGGCCGGAAGGTGCGGTTCATGTTGTTGATCGGTTCTTCGAGGAAGTAGAACCTTTCGACGGCGGTCAGGTGTTTGATCAGCCCGAGGAGGTTGGTGCCGGAGGGCACTCCGGCGGTGCGGACTGCTGGCTCCGGCACGTCGGCGACTTTGTCCGCGATCGCGTTGCGCAGGTAGTCGAGAAATCCCAGCAGGGTGGCCTTCTCGTCGGGGGCGGTCCACGCGGGCCCGGTGTCCTTCCGTTTCCTGTTCCGGGCGGGGGGCGGCATCAGCTTCTCCGATCGTGGCGTTGGATGAGGAGCACGTTGTCGGTGACGGTGGCGGTCTGGCCTCCAGGTCCACCGGCCCGGCGACGCGGCATGTCGGCGCGCAGAACGGCCCACTGCTCGGGGTCGAGGTCGAGCTCGGCGGCGATCTCGCCGGGTGAGGGGTAATGCGTGTCCGGGTCCTTGTTCCAAGACCAGGGTGCGGTAGATCCGTGGTCGACGATCAGGAGCAGGCCGCCGGGGCGCAACGCGTGCGCCGCGGTACGCAATACCCTCGCACGATCCAACGCATAGGGGGTGTGGAAGTACTGTGCGGAGATCAGGTCGAAGTCCCCATTCGGAAAACTTCGGGCCAGGTCGTGCTGTTCGCCGATCACCCGATCATCGATGCCGAGTTGCTGGGATCGTGCACACACCCGTTCGACGGCGGTTCGGGAGATGTCCGCGGCGGTGACCCGCCAGCCGCGCCGGGCGAGCCAGATGGTGTCGCCGCCGGCACCGCATCCCAGGTCCAGCGCGTCGCCGGGATATAGCGTCTCGGCCGTCTCTTGCAGCAGCGGGTTGGCGTGCCCGCCGCCGCGTCGGGCGCGGTAGTGCTGTTCCCAGAACGACTCAGCATCGAGAGCTTCGGTCATCGACCCGCCCCGCTCCCGAAGAACTTCACCAGCTCGGCGGTGACGAACTCCGGGTTCTGCTCGGGTAGCCAGTGGCCGGACTTGGGCACCTCGACGGCACGGGTGAGGTTGGACATGAGGGGGTGGACCGTCGAGCGGGTGAAGTCGAGCGTACCTTCGGCCGTCAAAAGCATCGTCGGCATGGTGATCGGCTTCGCGGCGACGTTGTCCCGCTCGTCCTGGTCCAGGGTGCGGTAGAGCTCGAAGCCGCCGGCCAGTACCTGCGGGCGCTGGTACGTGCGGGCGTACTCGTCCATCTGCTGCTCGGTGAACGGAGCCTTCGCGCCCGGCCCGCCGAAGCCGGTCCCGCCGTAGGCGACGTACCCGTAAAAGAGTGCGAGATAGTCCCGTACATCGTCGTCGACCAGCATCTCGGGGAACCCGTCTTGGCTGTGAAACGCCATGTGCCAGCTCACATGGCGGTATCTGTTCGCGCTGAGCGCCGGGCCGGGCAGCGGATAGTCCAGGTGGGCGTACTTGACGACCTCGTTCGGGAACTGTGCGGCGTACTGGAACCCGACGCCGGCGCCGAGATCGTGCCCGATCAGGTTGATCTTCCGCAGGCCGAGCTTGCCGGCAAGCAGCCCGTGCATGTAACGGGCCAGGGTGGCCTTGTCGTAACTGGCTGGCGTACCCACGCTGTCGCCGAGTCCAGGCAGATCCAGCGCGTACACCGTGTATCTCTCGGCAAGCGCCGGCATGATCCCACGCCACGCGTACCACGACTGCGGCCAGCCGTGCAGCAGGACGAGCGGCTCGCCGGTCCCGCCGGTAACGTAGTGCATCTGTACGCCGTTGACGTCGGCCATCTCGTGCCGGAACGTTCGGTTGAACCCAGCGTCGCCTCGGGTAGCCGAGTCGTAGCCGGCCGAGGCGACCGCAGTCGCCTGGCCCGACGCCGCGTTCCGCGCCTGCCCGCCGGCGGCCGAGCATGCTGTCGTCAGGACGAGCGCGGCCGCGACGGCTGCCAGGCAGCGCGACCACCGCGCCGCGGTTCTCGAAGTTGCTGCTGATGTGAGCATCGGTGATTACCTCCGCCGACAGCATGACCAGCAACATTGCCTACTTGCTAGAAATATTGCGGATCCGCATCATGGGTCCATGAGTGCCACTCCGAAAGACGTCCTTGCCGGGGTCGGCCCCCGCCTGCATGCGCTGCGTCAGGCACGGAACATCTCGCTTGCCACCCTGGCGGCCGAAACCGGCCTGACCGCGAGCACGCTGTCGCGTCTCGAGAACGGCAAGCTGCGCCCGACGCTGGAGCAGCTGCTTCCGCTGGCACGGGCGTACAGCGTCCCGCTCGATGATCTGGTCGCGGCGCCACCCACCGGCGATCCCCGCATCCACCTGCGCCCCATACGGCGATCCGGCTTCACGGTCGTGCCGCTGACCAGACGCCCCGGAGGCATCCAAGCCTATAAAGTCATCTACCCGCCGACCGGAACAGCAGCCACGACGACACTGCAGACCCACGACGGGTACGAATGGTTCTACGTGCTCAACGGACATGCCCGACTCATTCTCGGCGACCAGGAATACCGGCTCGGCCCCGGCGAAGCCGCGGAGTTCGACACCCGCACACCGCACCAGATCAGCAGTGCTGGCGCCCAGCCCGCGGAACTGCTCACCCTCTTCGGCGCCCAAGGCGAACGCGCTCACCTATCGCCCTCCCCGACATTGCCCAACTGAACGAACCAGCCTTGGGGCGCCCTTCGTCCAAGCCGGGCATGACGATCACCCGCGCTGCTCCACCGGTCCGGATGCGAGATCACGCGCGTACTTCTGCCGCCGGTCTGTGCGACACGAGGTCGCCCGTTGTGAGTAGTCCGTCCAGTGGGAGCCGGCCCACGCCGCTGCGTTTCCGCTCCTGCCGCGTGGCCTCTACCGCCTACTCCCTGGTCGGTGGCGGGTCGCCTACGCGGCCGCCAAGGCGGCGATCGACTTCCCGGCAATACGGGAGCGCGCAGTGCGGCACGCCGCCGGGGATCCCGTTCCTGTCCCGTTAGGGTGAAGTGATCTTGAGGGTCGGCGCGGCGCGGGCGCGCGACCATACGGTCGTCGTCACCGGAGCGGAGTCGGCGACGCTGGTTAGCGTGGGTCGCGTGCGGCCGCGTAGTCGGCGCCGATCACGTTGAGCAGGGCCAGCGCCTGCGCATCGCGTGAACCCGGGGGTGCGCTGTACAGCACGAGGTGCTGGTCGCTGTCGTCGAGGGTGAGTGCGTCGCAGTTGACGGTGATCTCGCCGACGACCGGATGGTGGAAGGTTTTGGTGAGTATCGGCGCGGCCTGCACGTCGTAGCGGTCCCACAACCGCGCGAACTCGCGGCTGCCCTGGCGCAGGTCGTCGACCAGTTCGATCACCAGTGGGTCATGCGGGTAGCGCGCTGCGGTGGCGCGCAGCTTCTGCACGACGTGGTGGCGGAACTCTGTGGCGTCGGAGATCCCGTACAGCGGCATGCCGTCGTGCGGCGATTCGAGGAACGCCCGGCGGGCGAGGTTACGGTCGCGGACGCTGAGCGTGCCGAAGTCTTCCATCAGCGCGGCCGCCAGGTCGTTCCAGGCGAGCACCTCGAACATCGCGGAGGTCACGAACGCGGCGGTCTGCGGCAGCCGGTCGAGCAGGGCGAGGATGCTCGGGCGTACCTCGCGGCGGTGCAGCCCGCTACGGGCTGGCGCGGTGCCGGCGAGCACGTGCAGGTGGCCGGACTCGGCGTCGGTGAGCCGCAGCGCGCCGGCGACGGCGGCCAGGACCTGGGCCGACGGGCGTGGCGCCCGGCCCTGTTCGAGGCGCAGGTAGTACTCGGTGGAGATGTGGGCGAGGACCGCGACCTCCTCGCGGCGCAGGCCCGGGGTCCGCCGCCGCGGCCCGGCAGGCAGGCCCACGTCGAGCGGGTGGAGCCGTTCGCGGCGGCTGCGGAGGAACGCCCCGAGTTCCTGCTTGTCCATGCCTCCCAGTCTGCCCGTCCGTGTCCCGGCCATCCTGGTACCGGCTGTACCTGAATGCGGGGCCGGCACCGAGCCAGGCTGACCGCATGACCAATGGCATCGTTTCGACCCCGATCGGCCTGCTGAGCGGCAAGGTCGTGTTCATCACCGGCGCGAGCCGCGGCATCGGCGCAGCCGCGGCCCGGCTGTTCGCCCAGGAGGGTGCCGCGGTCGTGCTCGCCTCGCGTGGCCTCGACGCCCTGAACAGCCTCGTCAAGCAGATCCGCGCCGAGGGCGGGGTGGCCGACGCGGTCGCCCTGGACCTCGCCGACAGCACGAGCATCCGCGCCGGCATCGACCGGGTGGCCGAGTTGCACGGCCGGCTCGACGGAGCATTCAACAACGGCGCGGCGATCCAACATCCCGGGCCACTCGACGCGACCAGCGACGAAGACGTCGACCGGCAGTTCGCGGTGAACTTCCGCGCGCACTGGACGGCGATGAACGCCGAGTTCGCTTTGATGACCCGCCACGGCGGCGGCGCGATCGTGAACACGTCGAGCATCGGCAGCCGCCGCGCGAATCCGGAGCTGCCGGCGTACGGGGCGATGAAGCGAGCCTTGAACAGCCTCACCGAGACCGCCGCCGTGACCTGGGCGCGGCAAGGGGTGCGGGTCAACGGCATCACACCGGGTGGCACCGCCACCGAGATGATCGACGCGTGGGAGGCGGCGTCGCCCGGCGTGAAGGAACGGATCAACGCGGCGGTGCCCCTGGGCCGTATGGCCGAGCCGCGTGAGGTCGCCGAGGTGGCCGCTTGGCTGCTCAGCGACCGGGCCGCGATGGTGACCGGCGCGATCGTGCCGGTCGACGGGGGCGCCGGCGCCTAGAAAAGAGGTCGCGACCGGCGCCTCGACCTGCAGCTTCGTAACCGATGAGACGGCAGTCAGCATTGGACTGGTCCGCGATCTGGGTGAAACGCCGGGCGTGACCATGGCTGGTCGGCACAGGCCGTGCGGCATGGTGACACGATCTACGTGTCCGGACAGTTCTCGCGTCGAGGTCTGGTGCCAGCAACACTGGTGAACCGAAATTGCCGTGCAGGCGAGGAGTGGGCGAAGGCAGGTGTCGGATGAGGGCGATCGTGGTGACGGACCAGGCTGCGGGAACGGCCGGGATGACGTTGGTGGAGCGGCCCGAGCCGCCGGCGGCGATAAACGACGTCGTCGTTGAGGTGCATGCGTCGGGGTTCGTCCCGACTGAGATGGCGTGGCCGTCGACCTGGACCGATCGCGTCGACCGTGACCGAACACCGTCGATCCCCGGGCACGAGGTGGCCGGAGTGGTCACCGCTCTCGGGTACGGCACGACCGGTCTGTCGGTGGGACAGCGGGTGTTCGGCCTCACGGACTGGCATCGTGACGGCACCCTGGCGGAGTATGTGGCCGTCGAGGCACGCAACCTCGCGCCGCTGCCGGGAGACGTCGACTTCACGGTGGGCGCGAGCCTGCCAATCTCGGGCCTGACCGCGTGGCAAGGGCTGTTCGAGCACGGCCGCCTTCAGGCGGGGCAGAGTGTCCTCGCGCACGGCGCGGCCGGCGCCGTCGGAACGATGGTGACGCAACTCGCGCGTGAGGCGGGCGCGTATGTCATCGGCACGGGGCGCGCTGCCGACCGTCAGAAGGTGCTCGACTTCGGCGCGCAGGAGTTCGTCGATCTCGACAACGACGTCCTGGAAGACGTCGGCCGCGTCGATCTGGTGTTCGATGTCATCGGCGGCGACATCCAGAATCGGTCCGCGGGCCTGGTTCGCGCCGGAGGAACATTGGTGACCGTCGTCGGACCGCCCGAAGCGCGGCCGGCCGACGGCCTGGCGATCGACTTTGTTGTCGAGTCCGACCGCACCCAACTGTGTGAGGTCGTCCAGCGGGTGCGGGACCGACGACTGCGGACAAACATCGGCAACGTCGCAACCCTCGACGATGCCGTCGCCGCCCTCAACCCGACCGAGCGACGCAGGGGGAAGACGATCATCAGCGTTCGCCCATGACCACGGTACAACCCGGTGGATCCCTGTTTGCCAGGACACAGCTGGCCACCGGGTTGTGCTGCTCGGGTCGGGCTCACGCCGCCGACCGCGTCTGCGCATGTACGGCAGGCATGGCGACCGCGCCGCGGTTCAGCCGGACGAGGGGCCGTCGGTGGTGGCGGTCATGGCGATCGCCCGCCAGATGTCGGCGGCGACCTCCGGCATGTTCATCGCCGTCACCCGTTCGGCGAGCGCGGTGAGCCGGGTCAGGGCGTCGCGCTCGCCGAGGCGCATGGCGATGCGCCCGTCGAGGGCCTCCAGCATCACCTGGTCCCGGAACGCCATCAGGCTCGTCGCGGCGAGGGCCTCCTTGGCCAGCAGCGCCGCCCGGTCCAGCTCGCCGCGGTGGTACGCCAGCTGCGCCTGCAGGTACAGGTGCTCCTGCCGGTTGCGGGCGGTGCCGACCAGCGCGAGGGCCGGTGCGACCGCGTCGAGCAGCGACTGTGCCTCGTCGACCCGGGACGGTGACGCCTGCAGCGACAGGGAGATCGCGGCGAGCCGGATGCGGATCCACAGCACCATGTCGTCGCGGGCGTCGATCGCGGCCATCGCGGCATCGATGAGCGCTCCGGCCCGCGGGTAGTCGCGCTGTCAGGTCGCGACGGTCGCCGCTGTCCAGTACGCCTCGGCGGCGAGGGCGCCCCGGTCGGTGGTGAGGCTGTCGCACACCTGCGCGGACAGGCGGGCCGCCTCGGCGATGTCGCCGAGCTCGGCCTCCGCGGAGACGAGCATCAGCCGGGCCCGGGTGAGGTCCGACGGCGGGACCATGAACTGGTGCCGCTCGCCGAGCCGCAGCGCCTCGCGGACGGTGTCGCGGGTCGCCGCCGCGTCGCCGAGGTGGCGGTAGCAGCGGGCCAGTTGCAGCCGGGCCTGTGCCTGCAGCGCGGGGCGCTTCAGCTCGTCGCTGATCGCGCATGCCTGCACGAGCGTGTCGCGCTCCCGTTCGTGCTCGCCGAGGACGTTGTACAGCCGGGCCAGCTCCGACAGGGCCAGCCAGCGGGTCGTGGCGTCCGCGCCGGGGGTGCCGTCCAGCGCGGCGGTGAGCAGGTCGCGGGCCTCGGCGGCGCGGGTCGCGTCGCTGGTGGTGAAGACCATGCCGAGCACGTCGGCGAGGTTGGGCCCGGCCAGGTCCTCGAACGCCTCGACGGGCACGCCGAGGGCCTCGGCCAGGTACTCCACGGCCCGTGGCGTCGGCTCGCGCGCCCCGGACTCCAGGCGGGACAGGTAGGCCGCCGACATGCCCAGCCCGACCAGCTCCGCCTGCGACCTGCCCCGCTCCATCCGCAGCTGGCGAAGCCGCCGGCCGAATTCCGGCTGCTGCAACACGTGACAGGACCGTCCCTGGGACCGACGCGGCTGTGGTCCCTCGGATGGTACCGGTCGCGCGGTACAGGCAC
Source organism: Dactylosporangium sp. NPDC050688 (assembly GCF_040654515.1). NCBI lineage: Bacteria > Bacillati > Actinomycetota > Actinomycetes > Micromonosporales > Micromonosporaceae > Dactylosporangium > Dactylosporangium sp. NPDC050688. Next base: position 92,809 of record NZ_JBFAIC010000040.1, on the reverse strand, counting down.
CCGCGTCAGGCCGCCGGGCGGGCGTGACTGGGCAGGGTGAGGATCTCGGCGCCGTCGGTGGTGATGGCAATGGTGTGCTCGCTGTGCGCCGTGCGGCAGCCCGTCGCGCTGCGCAGCGTCCAGCCGTCGGCGTCGGTGACGAGCTTGGCGGTGTCGGCCATGACCCAGGGCTCCAGGGCCAGCAGCAGTCCCGGGCGCAGCGTGTACCCGCGTCCGGGCCGGCCGGTGTTGGACACGTGCGGGTCCTGGTGCATGGTGGTGCCGACGCCGTGACCGCCGAACTCGGTGTTGACCGGGTAGCCGGCGGCGGTGAGGACCGTGCCGATGGCGTGGGAGATGTCGCCGATGCGGGCGCCGGGGCCGGCCGCGGCGATCCCGGCGCGCAGCGCGCGTTCGGTGGCGTCGATCATCGCGAGGCTCTCCGCGGGCCGGGCCTCGCCGACGACGAAGCTGATCGCGGAGTCGGCGACCACGCCGCCCAGGGAGACGGCGAGGTCCAGCGACAGCAGGTCGCCGTCGGCGAGCGGGTAGTCGTGCGGGCGGCCGTGCAGCACGGCGTCGTTGACCGACGTGCAGATGTAGTGGCCGAACGGGCCGCGGCCGAAGGACGGCGCATAGTCGACGTAGCAGGACAGTGCCCCGGCCTCGACGATCATGGTGTGGGCCCACCGGTCGATGTCCAGCAGGTTCGTGCCGACGGTGCTGCGCTGCTGCAGTGTCTGCAGGATGTCGGCGACCAGGGCGCCGGTGTCCTTCGCGCGCAGCAGCTGGGTCGGGTTCATGATCTCGATCATGCGGCGTCTTCCTCGCGGTACCAATAAGTATCCCGGCCATGTTATCCCGGTATTAGAATCGCAGCTATGGTCAGACTGCCGCTCAGTCCCGCAGAGGTCGAACGGGGACAGCGCCTCGGCGCCCTCCTGCGACGTGCCAGGGGGACCAGGTCCATGCTCAGCATCGCGCTGGACGCCGGCGTGTCGCCGGAGACGCTCCGGAAGATCGAGTCCGGCCGGGTGGCGACCCCCGCGTTCTCGACCATCGCGGCGATCGCCGACGTCCTCGACCTCTCCCTCGACGAGGTGTGGTCGCAGATCAACGAGCCCGAGGGCACGGCCGCGCTCGTGCGGTCGGTCCACCACCCGAGCCAGCGGCTGGCGTCCTAGCCGCACACCGTCGCGGTGGCCGGCGCCACTGCCAGGTCGGGACCAAAGTCCCTGGTCGAGGCGCCCGCACCGCACGACGCTGGAGGCATGTGTGAGTACTGCGGCTGCCAGTCGGTGGCCGTCATCGACGAGCTGACCAGGGAGCACGACGCGGTCGTGAACCTGATCGGCGAGGTCCGCCGGGCGCACGACGGCGGGAGCGCCGCCGGTATGGCGGCCGTGGCCCGGCGGATCGCCGCGGTGCTGGGCCCGCACACCGAGGTCGAGGAGCACGGGCTGTTCCCCGCCCTGGCCGGCGAGTTCCCGGAGCAGGTCGCGGCGCTGGAAGCCGAGCACCGGCGGATCGAGGCGGTGCTGGGCGAGGCCGCCGCCGGTACACCGGACGACCCGGGATGGCCGCAGCGGCTCCTCGCGGCCCTGAACATGCTGCGGGATCACATACTGAAGGAGCAGGACGGGGTGTTCCCCGCCGCGCTGATCGACCTGAGCGCCGCGGACTGGGACGCCGTGGAGGCGGTGCGCGCCCGGGTCGGCACGCTGCTGCCGGCCGCGGTGGCGCCCCGATGAGCCGGATGAGCAGGGAGGGACCACGCGTGGCGGACCGCAACGGCTGGCTGGCGTCGATCGAGGCGAACCCGCACCACTCCCAGTGGTACATCGAACGGTTCCGGACGATGGCGGCCTCCGGCGCCGACCTGGGCGGCGAGGCCCGCATGATCGACGCCATGCTGCCGCGCGGGTCGCGGGTGCTGGACGCCGGCTGCGGCACCGGCCGGGTCGGCGGCCTGATCGCCGCGGCCGGGCACGACGTGGTCGGCGTCGACCTCGACCCGCTGCTGGTCGCGGAGGCCCGGCAGGACCACCCCGGGCCGCGCTGGCTGGTCGGGGACCTGGCCGAGCTGGACCTGCCCGCGCAGGGCATCGCCGAGGGCTTCGACGTCGTGGTGTGCGCCGGCAACGTGATGACGTTCCTCGCCGAGGACACCCGCCGCGAGGTGCTGCGCCGGATGCGGGCGCACCTGCGCGGCGCGGGCCGGGTCGTGACCGGGTTCGGCGCCGGCCGCGGCTACGACTTCGACACCTTCCTCGCCGACGCCGAGACGGCCGGGCTCGTGCCGGACGTGCTGCTGTCCACCTGGGACCTGCGCCCGTTCACCCCCGGCGCCGATTTTCTCGTGGCGATCCTGCGCCAGGCATAGACCGGCCGCGGGGCCGGAAGGCGTCAGCTGCGGGCCGCGGCGCGCGGCCGGCCGGCGCCCCGGTCGCGCCGCGGCGGGCGAGGCCGCTCATCTTCAACCCGGTGTAGACGGCCGCGGCGAGCGCCACGTCCGACAGCAGCATGAGGCCGATCGCGTACGAGCCCTCCACGCCGTACACCCAGCCCATCACCAGCGGCGGCACGAAGCCGCCGAGGCCGCCCGCGGCGCCGACCACGCCGGTGACGGTGCCGACCTGGTCGGCCGGGGCGACCTTGCCGACGAGGGCGAACACCGCGCCGCTGGCCGCGCCGAGCAGGGCCGCCATACCCAGGAACATGATGATGGCGACCGGGACCAGCGGCGGCTGGAACGCCTGGACGACGGCGAACAGGGCCGTGCCGGTGAAGCACCACACGAGCACGGGCACCGGATGGAACCGGTCGGAGAGCCAGCCGCCGGTCGGGCGGGCGATGACGGCGAGGATGACGAACCCGGCGGTGCGCAGCGCGGCGTCGTCGGCGCTCAGCCCGTACGCGGTCTTGAGGTACGCCGGCAGGTACACGCTGAACGCGACGAACCCGCCGAAACCGACCGCGTAGAGGAAGCACAGCTGCCAGGTCACGGCGAGCCGGCCGACGCCGGCGGTGCGGGCCCACGCCGACCCCGCCGGCCGCTGCCGGTCCGGCGCGTCGCGGATGAGCAGGAACGCGGCGACGGCGTACCCCCCCAGCACCGCGGCCACCAGCAGGAACGGGGCGTCCTGGCCGTAGTTGTCCGCGAGTCGCACCGTGGTGAAGTTCGCGATGGCGGTGCCGCCCATGCCGATGCCGAACACGCCGAGGGCGAAGCCTTTGCGCTGCGGCGGGTACCAGCCCGACACGAGCGGCACGCCGACGGCGAACGTGGTGCCGCCGAGGCCGAGGAAGAACCCGGTGATGATCAGTGCCGGGTACGCCGACACGACGGTCAGTGTCAGCACCGGTACGATCGTGGCCAGGCTGACCAGTGGGAACATGAGGCGGGCGCCGTAGCGGTCGGTGAGCGCGCCGACCGGGATCCGGCCGAGCGAGCCGACCAGCACCGGCACGGCGACCAGCAGCGACTGCGCGGCGAAGCTCAGGTGGAGGCGCTCCTTGACGCCCGGGGCGAGCGGCCCGAGCAGCGCCCACGCCCAGAAGTTCACGGTGAAGCCGACGGTCGCCACGACCAGGTTGCGGGTGGCGCCCGGGCGGGCCGGTGTCGCTGCTGTCGTCATCGCGGTCCCTCGGAGAGCTCGGTCCGAATCGTGGTTTCCCTTATGCCCAGATTTGCCAGTGACTTGCCCGGTTGCAACCGGAACCCGGATATCCGCGAGAATCAGCCGGGTACCCGCCGACTCGAAGGGACCAAGCGATGGCAAAGGTCATCTCCACGCTGTTCATCTCGGCCGACGGCGTGGCCGAGATCGACCCCGACTGGCACTTCCCGTACTTCGACGAGAACATGGGCCGCGCCGTCACCGAGGACTACGCCACCTCCGACGTGCTGCTCATCGGCCGGGAGACCTACGACAGCTTCGCCGGCGCGTGGCCGGAGCGGGAGGCGGCCGGCGGTGAGGACGCGCCGTTCGCCAAGCAGCTCGGCGACGTGCGCAAGGTGGTCGTGTCCCGGCAGCCGCTGAAGTTCACCTGGCGCAACTCGGAGCTGATCCAGGGCGACCTGGTCGAAGCCGTGACCGCGCTGAAGGCCGAGCCCGGGATCAAGGGCATCCTGATCCCGGGCTCGATCTCCGTGGTGCAGCAGCTGCTCGCCGCCGGGCTCGTCGACGAGCTGCGGCTGCTCGTGCACCCGGTGGCGGCGCGCAAGGGCCGCCGGCTGTTCGACGACGGCGACGCGCCGTACCACCTCACGGTGACGGCGACGGAGGCGTATCCGACCGGCGTGATCCGGGTGATCTACGCGCCCGGCGAGGCGCCCGCCAAGACCGGCTACGACGACATCAAGGACCAGGTGCCGCCGGGGGAGTAGCCGCCAGCAGGACCGCCGACGCGGCCGCGCACCCGGCCGCGCCGAGGAACACCAGCCCAGGCGCCCCGTGCGCCAGCGACCACGCGAACACGGCGGTGGCCACGACCGGCACCGCCGTCTCCGCGAGGGCGCCGATTCCGGTCACCGCGCCCTGCACGGTGCCCTGCTCGTCGTCGCCGGTGACGCCCGACAGCCACGACTGTGCCGCCGCGCCGCCGACGGAGGCGAGCACGCCGACCGCCTGCAGCGCGTAGACCGCCCAGGGTGCCGAGGCGGCCGCGGTACCGGCGAACGACACCGAGCCGAGCAGACCGCCGAGCACGGCGGCGCGCTTCTCGCCGAGCCGCCGCACGAGCGGGCCGACGAGCCGGGCCTGGAACGCCGCGCCGGCGAGGGCGCCCGCGGCCATGACGGCGCCGACGTGCGCGGTGCCCCAGGCGAACTGGGCCGTGACGAAGAACGTCCAGCACACCTGTGCGGTCATGCGGGCGACGTCGGCGAGGCACCGGGCGTACGCGAGCCGGCCGAGGACCGGGCGGCGCAGCACGGCGGTGATCGCGCCGACGGGGTTGACCACCCGCAGCGTCAGCGGGGTGCGCCGGTCGCCGGGCCGCGACTCGGGCAGGATCAGCGCGCCGTACGCGACGTTGGCGAGCGCGAGCGCGGCCGCGGCGTAGAACGGCAGCCGGACGTCGACGGCGCCGAGCAGGCCGCCGATCGTGGGCCCGGCGACGAACCCGAGCCCGAACGCGGTGCCGACCAGCCCGTACGCGCGGGCCCGCCGCTCGGGTGCGGTGACGTCGGCGATGTAGGCGTTGACGACGGTGTTCGTGCCCGCGCACGCGCCGGCGATCGCGTGGAACAGCAGCAGCAGCCACGCCGTGGGCGACACCGCGTGCGCCAGGTAGTCCACGCCGAGGCAGGACAGCGACGCGAGCAGGACGGGCCGGCGGCCGTACCGGTCGCAGAGCCGCCCGAGCAGGGGCGAGGCGAGGAACTGCAGCAGGCCGTAGCTGGAGCCGATCACCCCGGACCAGCGGGCGCCGGCGGCGGGGTCGCCAGTGATGCCGTTGAGCAGGGCCGGCGCGATCGGCACGATGAGGCCGAGGCCGAGCATGTCGATGAAGACGGTGACGAGCAGGAAGGACAGGGCGGGTGCCCGGCGCATCGTGACTCCTGGGGTCCGGAAGGGCCATGGCCCCCCTCGGAACTCCCGACGTGCGACAGGTACGGAGGATCAACGTATCGCGGCTGTCAAATGGTTTGATTCGGGCGCCCGTACCAGGTCAAACCGCTGCTGAAGCGCACACATCGACGGTGGGATCCGGTGCGCGTGAAGCGCCGTGTGAGGCGCGCAGCCGCTCGAATTGCGGGATGGGTGGTCTCGTGGTGAGAACCACCCGAGGTGCCCCCCGCGACGGGAGGCGGGGCGGCAGTCTGGGGATGCGGCACCCATCCAGGTGCCGCTGCCGCCGTGCGACCGCACCGGTTACGCGGCGGCACGGCACGCCCGGGACCCGCCCCCGGCGCGCCCTTCGTTCATGTGCTGTCGCTGGGGACCCGCGGTCGATGCATGTCGGCCGCGGGTGGCTCTGCCGTGCCCGGCGACAGCCCGCGACGCCGGCCCGCCCCGGCGCCGCAACAGAGATGGGGCTGTTTCTTGACCCAGGCAACAACCAGGACGACCGTACCGCAGTCCCGGCCGCACGGGCCGACGGCACGGCGCCTGCACCACGTGTTCGAGGCCGCGTGCGACCGCAACCCCACCGCCGTCGCGCTGGAGTGCGACGGGGCCAGCCTCACGTATCGGGAGCTCGACGAGCGCGCCAACCGTCTCGCGCACCGGCTGCGCGGCCTCGGCATCCGCGGCGGCGCCCGCACGGCGATCCTGCTGCAGCGTTCCGTCGCGACCTACGTGGCGCTGCTCGCCGTCGGCAAGGCCGGCGGGGCATTCGTGCCGATCGACCCGGAGTCGCCCGCGGACCGGGTCGCGTACATCGCCGAGGACTCCGCCGTCGCGCTGCTGGTGACCTCGGCCGAGCTCGCCGACCGCGCCGACGGGCTGCCCTGCCCGGTGCTGCGCGTCGACGACGACGGCGCGACCGGCGACGGCTGGTCCACGGACCGCCCGGCCCCCGACACCGGCGACCCCGCCGCGTACGTCATCTACACCTCCGGCTCCAGCGGCCGGCCCAAGGGCGTGGAGGTGGCCCAGTCCAGCATCTGCAACTTCCTCGACGTCGTGCCCGGCGTGTACGACGTGCGCCCCGGCGACCGGGTCTACCAGGGCATGACGATCGCGTTCGACTTCTCGATCGAGGAGATCTGGCCGACCTGGTCCGTCGGGGCCACCCTCGTCGCCGGGCCGACCGACTCGCGGCGCTTCGGCGGCGAACTCGCCGACTTCCTCGAAACGTCCGGCATCACCGTCCTGTACTGCGTGCCGACCCTGCTCGCGACGATCCCCCGGGAGCTGCCCCGTATCCGCAGCGTCCTCGTCGGCGGGGAGGCCTGTCCCGGCCAGCTCGTCGAGCGGTGGAGCAGGCCGGGCCGGCGCATCCTCAACACCTACGGGCCGACCGAGGCGACCGTCACCGCGACCTGGTGCGAGCTGCTGCCCGGCCGGATCGTCACCATCGGCCGGCCGCTGCCCACGTACTCCGTCGTGCTGCTGGACGAGCAGCGCCGCACGGTCCCCGACGGCGAGGTCGGTGAGATCTGCATCGGCGGGCCCGGCGTCGCCCGCGGCTACGTCGGCCGGCCCGAGCTGACCGCGGACCGGTTCATCGAGCATCCGCTCGCACCGCCCGGGTCCCGCCTGTACCGCACCGGCGACCTCGGCCGGCTCACCGCCGACGGCGAGATCGAGTACCTGGGCCGCGCCGACGCCGAGGTCAAGATTCGCGGACACCGGGTCGACCTCGGCGAGATCGAGAACGTGCTGCTGGAGGACCCCGGCGTGAGCGAGGCGGTGGCGGCGCTCGTCCCGGTCGGCACCGGCGACGACGCGCCGCGGGAGCTCGCCGCCTACATCGTCTGCCCGGCGCCGGACGCGTCGCTGGTGCGCCGCCTGTACGAGCAGCTGCAGGAGCGGCTGCCCGGGTACATGGTGCCGGCGTACCTCGACACGGTCGAATCGCTGCCCGCCATGCCCAGCGGCAAGGTCGACCGTAAGCGGCTGCCGGCACCGGTCAACCGGCGCCCCGCCCGCGGCACCGTCGTGGCCGCCGACGGCGACCTCGAGGAGCAGGTCCGCGCGGTGTGGGCCGAGGCGTTCGGGCTGGACCCGCAGGCCCTGTCGGTCGAGGCGGACTTCTTCGACGACCTGGGCGGACACTCGCTGCTCGCCGCGCGGGTCGTGTCGCTGCTGCGCACCCGCGGCATCGGCGCCAACGCCGCTGTGCGTGACCTGTACGGCAACCCGACGGTGCGCGGCATGGCCCGCCGCCTCGCCTCGGCGGCCCCCGGGTTGAGCGCGCCGAAGCGCCCGGCGCCGCTGCGGCACGGCAGCCGCCGCATCGCGGCCGCCGGCGCCGGGCAGGCGCTCGCCATCTACCTGCTGGTGCTGCTGATCACGCTGCCGGTGTCCTACGTGTACACCTGGAACAACGGCCGGGTGTCCGTCGAGGTCCTCGTCCAGCTGATGATGGCGATCCTGGTGAGCTACCTCGGCGTGCGCTGGATCGTGCCGGTCCTGCTCGCCCGGCCGATCGCCGCCGGCATCCGTCCCGGCCGGTACCGGCTGTGGGGCCTGACCTACGTGCGGCTGTGGCTGCTGGACCTGCTGCTGGCGATCGGGCCGATGGCGGTGCTCAGCGGCTCGCCGATGATGGCGGGGTACCTGCGGCTGCTCGGCGCCCGCGTCGGCGCCCGGACCACGATCGCGACCAGCTCGGTCAGCGTACCGACGATGATCGACATCGAGGCCGACGCCACCATCGGCTACGGCGTGTCGTTGCGGCCGTGGCGGGTCGAGCACGGCTGGGTCGTCGTCGAGCCGATCACGGTCGCGCGGCGCGCGTTCGTCGGCGCCAACGCCGTGCTGGAACCCGGCTCGTCGGTGCGGGCCGGCGCCGCTCTCGGCGAGCAGTCCGTGCTCGAGCAGGGCGAGACGGTGCCGCCCGGCGCGCGGTGGGCGGGCTCCCCGGCGGCGCCCGTCGACGCGCTGTGCTCGACGGTGGAGGTGATGCTGTCGGCCGGCGGCCTCGGCGCCGGCCGGGGCTGGCACCCGAAGCACCTGCTCGCCGCCGGCCTCGGCGCCGTCGGCCTGGAACTGAGCGCCATCGCGACCGTCGTGCCCAGCGTGGTGCTCGTCTGGTGGGCGCTGCTGCAGTGGGGGCTGCTCGCCGGCCTCGCCGCCACCGTCCCCGCCGGGCCGCTGTACGTGCTGGCCACCTGCGCGGTCGTCGCCGCCGGCAAGCGTCTCGTGCTGCGGCACGCCCCGGCCGGCATCCACCCGGCCCGCTCCGCGCTCGGCGTGCGCAAGTGGATCACCGACAAGCTCCTCGAGTTCAGCCTGATGTTCACCAACTCGCTGTACTCCACGCTGTACACGGTGCCGTGGCTGCGGCTGCTCGGCGCCCGCGTCGGCCGGGGCGCCGAGGTGTCCACCGCCGCGCACCTCGACCCGGACCTGCTCACCCTCGACCCGGAAAGCTTCGTCGCCGACATGGCCAGCGTCGGTGCCGCGACGTTCGCCAACGGGCGGATGGCGCTGCTGCCGACGAAGGTCGGGCACCGGGCGTTCGTCGGCAACGCGGCGTTCGTGCCGGCCGGCACCACCCTCGGCGCCGGCAGCCTCGTCGGCGTGCAGACCCTGCCGCCGGACGACGACGTGCCCGACGGCACCTCGTGGCTCGGCTCGCCCGCGATGCACCTGCCGCAGCGGCAGGACAGCGGCACGTTCAGCGAGCAGGAGACGTTCCGCCCGCCGCGCAACCTGGTGGTGCACCGCCTCGCCGTCGAGTTCGCCCGGGTGACCGCGCCGGCCTCGCTGCTGGGCATGAGCGTGTACCTGTACCTGTGGGTGCTGTCGACGCTGGCGCGCGGCCGCGACCTGGCGGTGCCGGCGCTGGTCTCGCCGCTGGTCGTGATGGCCGCCTGCGCCGCCGTCATCGGCTGCTGCGCGGCCACGAAACGCAGCATCATCGGCACCTACCGGCCGCGGGTCGAGCCGCTGTGGAGCACGTTCGTGCGGCGCACCGAGTTCGTCACCGGCATGTACGAGGCCGCGGCGATCCCGGCGGGGGTCGGCGTGCTCGTCGGCACCCCGTTCCTGCCGCCGGTGCTGCGCTGGTTCGGCGCCCGCATCGGCCGGCGCACCTGGATCGGCACCACGTACCTGACCGAGTTCGACCTGGTCGAGATCGGCGACGACGCCGCGGTCGGTGCCGAGGTGTCGCTGCAGACGCACCTGTTCGAGGACCGGGTGATGAAGATGTCCGTCGTCACCATCGGCGCCGGCGCCAGCATCGGCACCCGCGCGATCGTGCTGTACGACGCCGTCGTCGGCGACGACGTGTCGCTCGGGTCGCTGTCGCTGCTCATGAAGGGCGAACACCTCATGCCCGGCAGCCGATGGCGCGGCATCCCCGCGCAGGGCGTCGCCACCCTCCCGGCGGTCGCCACCCTCCCGGCGGTCGCCGCCGCCTGACCCTCTGTCGTCCGGTTCGCCGCCCCGGCGTGCCTGTCGTCCGCGCGCCTTGCACTGGCGGGCGCGTCCGTCTCCGCTTCGCAAGTTCCATCCACACACATCAAGGAGCAACCGCCCGGTGAACACCGAACTGCTGGTTTCCGACGCCGCTCACTTCCGCATCGACTACGAGATCAACCCGTACATGCATACCGACGTGCAGCCCGACCCGGCTGCCGCGACCGCCGAGCACGAGGCGATCGTCGCCGCGCACCTGGCGGCCGGCCGTCGCGTCGAGTACGTCGCCTCCGCCCCCGAGTGCCCGGACATGGTGTTCACCGCGAACGCGGCCGTGGTCCGCGGCGACCGGGCGGTGCTGGGCTTCCCGCCGCCGGAACGCAAGGCGGAGGTGTCGTACTTCCAGGAGTGGCTGGAGGGCCGCGGCTACGACGTGCTGGAGGCGCCGTACCCGTTCAGCGGCCAGGGCGACGCCCTCGCCTGCGGCGACCTGCTGCTCGCCGGCTACGGGCAGCGCACCGACCAGCGCATGCACGCCGTGCTGGCCGACGCGCTCGGCTACGATGTGATCCCGCTGCGCACCGTCGGCCCGCGCTGGTACGACCTCGACCTGGCCGTCGCGGTCATCGACGCCCCGCACACCCTGGCGTACTGCCCGCAGGCCCTTGACGAGCCCAGCCGTGGCAGCCTGCGCGCGCTGGGCCTGGAGCTGATCGAGGTCGGCCTGGACGAGGCGGCCCACCTCGCGCTCAACCTGATCAGCGACGGCCACACGGTGACCATGACCCGTGGGGCGCCGAGACTCGCCGCCACGCTGCGCGAGCGGGGCCTGCACGTGGTCGAGCTCGACACGACCCAGCTCGCCAAGGGTGGCGGCGGGGTGCGGTGCACCGCGCTGACCCTCGACAACCCGCCGCCGCGGGGGTCGCGGTGATCGCATCCCGGCGGCCCGGGAGCCCCGGAGCCAGGCGCGTCACGGCCGCGGCATGCCGCGCCCCGGCCGTGCCGCCCGGCGGCGGGTCGCTGGTGGCGCTGGTGTACCGCGGCCCGGCGTCCCTGCCCGGCTGCCCCGAGGCGGTGGCCCAGCTGCTGCGCGGCAGCCGCTGGGGGTTCGACGTGCGCTACGTCGGCCCCGACGAGGACGTGCCGGTGTCGGCGCGCGCCCTGTCCGGCGCGGTCCTCTACGCGCAGCCCGGCGGCGGCCTGCTCTCGCACGGCTACCGCCACCTGCGCCGGCACCGCGCCGCGATCCGCGAGTTCGTGCATGCCGGCGGGCGGTACCTCGGGTTCTGCCTCGGCGGGTACCTCGCCGGCGCGACCCCCGGCTTCGGCCTGCTGCCGGGGGACACCGACCAGTACATCGCCTCGGCCGCGGCCACCGTCGTCGAGACCCACGACACGCTCGTCGAGGTCGCGTGGCGAGGCCACACCCGGACGCTGTTCTTCCAGGACGGCCCGCACTTCTGGGTGCGGCCCGACGCCGGGGCGACGGTCGTCGCCACGTACCCCAACGGCACCGTCGCCGCGCTCGTCGCCGGCTTCGGGCGGGGCCGGGTCGGTGTCGTCGGCCCGCACCCGGAGGCGACCGGAGACTGGTACGCCGACGCCGGGCTGCGCGTCGACCGGCTCGGCGTCGACCTCGGCCTGGACCTGGTGGACGCGGTGATGATGGCATGACCAAGCCAGCGAACCTGGTGGCGCCAACGCCGTCAGCACCGGCCGTGCCCGCCGCGGCACCGCGCGGCCGGCAACGGCTCATCGGGGTCGACGCTGCCCGGGGTGCCGCGCTGCTCGGCATGATCTGCCTGCACGCTCTGTACGAGGCCGACGCCGCCGGCAATCCGACCTGGTCTGCGCTGGCGTTCAGCGGTCGGGCGGCGGCGGCCTTCGCGCTGCTCGCCGGCGTCGGTATCGCGTTCGTGTCCGGCCGCCGCCAGGTCACCGCGGCGGACCGGCCCGCGGTGGCCGCCGCGATGGCCACCCGGGCCGTCGCCATCGGCGTGGTCGGGTTCCTGGTGTGCGCCGCCGACACGGTGCTCGACGCGGTGATCCTGCCGTACTACGCGGTGGTGTTCCTGCTGGCGATCCCGCTGCTGTTCCTGCGCACCCGGACCGTCGCCGTGGTGGGCCTGTTCCTGGCGACCGCCGGCCCGGTGGCCGGCCATTTCCTGCTGCCGCGGCTGCCGGAGTCGTCCCTGGGCAACCCGTCGTTCGCGCGGCTCGTCGAGGACCCCGCCGGGATGCTCACCGAGCTGACGCTCACCGGCTTCTACCCGTCGCCGACGTGGCTGGCGTACGTGTGCGCCGGCATCGTCATCGGGCGGCAGGACCTGACCCGGCCGCGGTTCGCCGCCCTGCTGCTGGCCGGCGGCACGGTCGTCGCCGTCTGGGCCAACGCGATCTCGTCGCTGCTGCTGCACCGCTTCGGCGGGCTGGCCCACATCTGGGCCGCGCAGCCGGGCAGCGGCCTGACGGTGGAGGAGACGAAGGAACTGCTGGCGTTCGGCGGCAACGGCAACGCGCCGTCGTCCACCTGGTGGTGGCTGGCGGTCAACACTCCGCACATGAGCACCCCGCCGGACATGTTCGGCGCCGCCGGCTGTGCCGTCGCGCTGCTGGGGCTGCTGCTGCTCGCCGGGCACATCACCCACCGGGTCCTGGGTCCGCTGTGCACGGTCGTGCTGGTGTGCCTGGCCTCGGCCGGCAGCATGACGCTGACGCTCTACTCCGCGCACATCCTGTTCATCAACTCGGAGTTCGACACGTACAGCGCCGCCAACGGCTGCCTCGTGCAGGTCGTCGGCGCGGTGCTCATCGGGCTCGCCGTCAGGGGCACGATCGGCCGCGGCCCGATCGAGGCGGGCGTCACCGCGCTGGCCACCCTGGCCCGGCGGTGGGCCGCATCCCGCAGCGCGGCCACCGCCGGTGCACCCGTCGACCGCGCCGTCGTCCCAGGCCAGGCCGTGCCGGCCCGGGTCCCGGCCGCACCGGCGCCACGGGCACCGGTCATGGACGCACTTGTGCCCCCGGCATCGGCCCCGTCCCCGGACGCGGCGGCGGCATCGGACGCGTCGGGTCCAGCAGTGCCGGGTGTGCCGACGTCGGGTGGTCCGCCGGGTGATGCGGCGTCCGGTGGCTCCAGGTCCGATGGTGCGGGGTCCGGCGGGTCGGCGGCCGGTGGTCCGTCAGCCGGTGGTCCGTCAGCCGGTGGGGCGGCGTCCGGTGGGGCGGGGCAGCCTTCGGGACCGCGCCGGCCGCGCGGGTTCGCCGACGTCCGCCGCCGCATCGCCCGGCGGCGGTCGCAACCTAGCGCCGGGCAGGGCAGCGGTCGGTGAACCGGCGGCGGTTCCTGGTCGGCGCGGGCGCCGCCGGAATCCTCGCCGCGCTCGGCGGGGTGGCCGGCGCCGGGTACGCGGTGCTGTCCGCCGCCCGGCCGCTCGCCCTCGTCTACCGGGGCCCGGCCGCCTGCGCGGGCTGCTCCGAGGCGGTCGCGGCGCTGCTGCGCGGCGCGCCGAGCGGGTTGCGGACCGAGTTCTGCGGCCCCGGCGAGGACCGGGCACTGTCCGCGGACTCGCTCGCCGGGGCCGCCGTGTACGCGCAACCCGGCGGCGGCGACGTCCGCCAGGCGTGGCGGCGCCTGCGCGGGCACGCCGAGGACGTCCGCGGGTTCGTGCACGGCGGCGGCAACTACCTCGGGTTCTGCCTGGGCGCCTACCTCGCCGGCGCCGACCCCGGCTTCGGCCTGCTGAGCGGGGTCGGCGTCGAGGGGTACATCTACAGCGCCGAGGCGAAGGTCCGCGACCCGGACGACACCGTCGTCGGCGTCGACTGGCGGGGGCAGCGGCGGCACATGTACTTCCAGGACGGCGCGCTGTTCCGGCTGCGGTCCGGCGCGACGGCGACGATCCTGGCCACGTACGACACCGGTGGCGCCGCGGCCGTCGTCACCGGCTACGGCACCGGGCGCGTCGGGCTGGTCGGCCCGCACCCGGAGGCCGACCCGTCCTGGTACGCCGACGCCGGCCTCACCAATCCCGACGGCATCCGGTACGACCTCGGCCACGACCTGATCGAGAGCACCCTGCACGGCGGCTGACCCGCCCGCACCCGGCATCGTCCCCGCGCCGACGGGTAGGGGACAGGCTATGACCGACCGCAACTGCGTGATCGTCGGCGGCGGCCCGGCGGGGATGGTGCTCGGGCTGCTGCTGGCCCGCGCCGGTGTCCGGGTGAGCGTGCTGGAGCGGCACGGCGACTTCCTGCGCGACTTCCGCGGCGACACCGTGCACCCGTCCACCCAGCGGCTGCTGGACGAGCTGGGCCTCGGCCCCGCGTTCACCGCCCTGCCGCAGACCCGGCTGGACCGGGTCGCGTGGCCCACCGACGACGGGGGCAGCGTGGTGCTCGCCGACTTCGGGCGGCTGCGGGTGCCGCACCCGTACCTGGCGATGGTCCCGCAGTGGGACCTGCTGGACCTGCTCGCCGCCGCCGCACGGCAGGAGCCGAACTTCACGCTGCGGATGCGCACCGAGGTGACCGGCCTGCTGCGCGAGTCGGGGCGGGTGTGCGGGGTGCGGTACCACACGGAGGACGGCATCACCGGGCAGCTGCCCGCGGACCTGGTCGTGGCCTGCGACGGGCGCCGGTCGATCGCGCACACCGACGGCGGGCTGCGGCCGCGGGAGTTCCGGGTGCCGATGGACGCCTGGTGGTTCCGGCTGCCGCGATCGGCAGGGGACGACGTCGCGCTGACCCCGCGGGCCGCGCCCGGCCGGGCCGCGGTGGTCATCCCGCGCGAGGGGTACCTGCAGGTCGCCTACCTGGCCCGCAAGGGCACCGATCCGCGGCTGCGGGCGGCCGGGATCGAACGGTTCCGGCGCGAGCTGGCGGAGCTGATGCCGGACCTGGCGGACCGGGTGGGCGCGCTGCGGTCGATGGACGACGTGCGCCACCTCGACGTGCGGCTCAACCGGCTGCGCCGCTGGCACACCGCCGGCCTGCTGTGCATCGGCGACGCGGCGCACGCCATGTCACCGGTCGGCGGGGTCGGCATCAACCTCGCCGTGCAGGACGCGGTGGCCGCCGCGGCGCTGCTCGCCGGGCCGCTGCGGCGGGGCCGGCCCACCGGCTCGCAGCTGGCCGCGGTCCGCGCCCGCCGGCTGCTGCCCACGGTGGCGGTGCAGGTGCTGCAGCGGGTGATGCACCGCGGGCTGATCGCGCCGACGCTCGCCGGGCGGAGGATCGGCCCGCCCGCGCCGGTACTGGCCGCGCTGCGGCGCCTGCCCTGGCTGTCGGCGGTGCCGGCGTACCTCATCGGCGTCGGCCTGCGGCCGGAACACGCCCCGCCGTTCGCGCGCCGGCCGGCGCCTCCCGGCTCGGTGCCGGCGCGAGCGGCGCATGACGCACCGGCGGGTCGATGACGGGGACGGCACGGCGGGGCATGACGGTTGCCGTCATGCCCCGCGTCGGACGGGTGCGCTGCTTGCTGCAGCTGAGCTGCGCTACTTGCTCTGCAGCGCGCGGATGAGGTCGGCCTTGGTCATGGTGGAGCGGCCCTGGATGTTGCGGCGCTTCGCCTCGGCGTACAGCTCGTCGCGGGAACGCTCCGAGCGGGGCTGGTTGCGCTGGGACTTCGTCGGCGTGCGCGGCTTGTCGGAGGACTTCATCGTCGCCGTCGGCTTGCCCAGCTCCTGCCAGCGGGTCTCGGTCATCTCGACGCCGTGCCGCTTCGCGGCCCGCTTGATGCGGCGGAACGCCTCCGCCCGCTCGTCGTCGGTGGCGTCGCGGACCTGGTCGAACCGCGCGATCGCGTTGCGCACGTGCGAGGCGTCGTTGAGCGGTTCCTTGCGCAGCCGGGGAAACGCGAACGTGCTGTCGGACATGGCGTTGCGCTCCGCGGCGTCCAGTTCGTGCGTGCTCTGTCTGCGTGCAGCCATATGGTCGGTGTACCCAGCGCCAGGTCATCCATGCCGGTGTCCGCGAGCGGTGATGCGACCCGCCGCCCGCCGCGGGGACCGCATGCGCGAGCGGCCGGCGGCGCTGTGCCGCCGGCCGCTCGCTGCGCGGGTCACTCGTCCCGGCCGAGCTGCCGCGGGTCCGCGTCGAGCGGCTGGCCGGGACGGTGCCCGGCCGGCCAGTTCGCGCGGGTCAGGCTGGTGAACTCGGCGCGGACGAGGTCGTCGTCATGGCTGACGAGGTCGGCGAACGCCTCGTCGAAGCCACGGTCCCACTCGGGGGAGAGCCCGGTGTGCATGGCAGCTCACCACCTTGTCCTGCCGTGTGGCGTGCTTGATCAGCCGTTGAGGACCTTCTGCTCCTGATCGGCGTGGCCGCCGACGGTGATTTTGCGCGGCTTGGCCTTCTCGGCGATCGGGATCCGCAGGGCGAGCACGCCGTTGTGGTACGTCGCGTCGATGCGGTCGGTGTCCAGCGCGTCGCCGAGGAACATCTGCCGCGAGAAGACGCCCAGGGGTCGCTCCGACAGCGTCGCTTGCGCGTGCTCGCCCAGGTCGACGGGGCGCCGTTCGGCGCGCACGGTCAGCACGTTGCGCTCGATGTCGATGTCGATCGCGTCCTTGTCGACGCCCGGCAGGTCGAACACGATCACGAACTCGTCGCCGTTGCGGTACGCGTCGACCGGCATGGTCGTCGGGCGGGACCACGTGCCGGTGGTCGGGGCGCCGAACAGCTGCTGGGCGAGCCGGTTGACCTCGGTGAAGGGTTCGCTGCGCATCAACATTTGGTCCACCTCCTGGGTCTCGACTGGTTGGTCAATGCGCGATACATTCGTTGTACCACGTCGTCATTACGATGACAAGCGAAACGTCAACCAAACGATGACAATGTTCCAGAGGAGGTCGCGGGGCATGACGATCAGCCCTCCGGACGGGCCGGACGCGCTCATCACCGCCCTCGCGGCGGTCGCCGCCGTCGCCGAGCAGAGCGCCACGCAGGCGGCCGGCGACGTCGACACCACCGCCGTGCTCGAGGCCCTCGAGCTGCTGCGCTGGGTGCAGGAGCGGCTCGCCGCGACCGAGCCGCGGCTGATCGAGGCCGCCCGGCGGGCCGGCGTCAGCTGGCAGGCGCTCGCCCCGGCGCTCGGCGTGGCCAGCCGGCAGGCCGCCGAGCGCCGCTACCTGCGCTCCGCGCCCGCCGCAGGCGCGGCCGCCGGCACCCGCGAGGACCGGGTGCGCGCCGAGCGTGACCACCGCGCCGGAGTGCGGGCTGTCGCCCAGTGGGCCGCCGACAACACCGCCGACCTGCGCCGCCTCGCCGGGCAGGTGGCCGGCCTGCCGGACGCGCCCGCCGCGGCCACCGCCGACCTGGACCGGCTGCACCGGGCGCTCGCCGACCCGGATGCCGCGGCGCTGCCCGCACTGCTCGCCGCGGCCCGGCGGCACCTCGGCCGGCACCCCGGCCTGGCCGAGCAGGTAGACGAGGTCACCGCCAGCACGGACGCCGTGCTGCGGCACACCCAGCGGCGCCGCGACCAGCAGGCCATGGCGGCCCGGTCCGCCGAGACGCGATGAAGCGGAGCGCGTCCATCCGATTTGCGTGATGTGCGCGTTTGCCCGGCCCAAGCCGGGGTAACGGTGCGGACCTGCATGTTTTCCGTCGCATGGAGGTGCCGCACATGGGCAGCAAGCCCGGCCAGGCCATCAAGAACGCCGTTGAAGCCGCCGCTGACAAGGTGGTCGACCTGTTGACCCCGGACGTCCCCGGCAAGCCGGGCAGCGCCACCCCCACCCTCGAGGAGCCCACCACCCCGGTCGAACCCCTGCCGCCGAAGGAGGAGCAGGGCAGCCCCGACACCCGTACCCCGACCGGCGCGAAGACCGGCCTGCCGCCCACCGCGAAGGGCCAGCAGGGCGCCTACCTCACCACGGCACAGGGCGCCCGCCTGCGCGACACCGACCACTCGCTCAAGGCCGGGCCGCGCGGGCCGATCCTGCTGCAGGACCACCACTTCCGCGAGAAGATCACCCACTTCGACCACGAGCGCATCCCGGAGCGGGTCGTGCACGCCAGGGGCGCCGCCGCGCACGGCGTGTTCGAGGGATACGGCACCGCCGAGGGCGTCACCAGGGCCGGCTTCCTCAAGAAGGGCAAGAAGACCGACGTCTTCGTGCGCTTCTCCACCGTCCTGGGCTCCCGCGGCTCGGCCGACACGGTCCGCGACACGCGGGGCTTCGCCACGAAGTTCTACACCGACGAAGGCACCTTCGACCTCGTCGGCAACAACATCCCGGTCTTCTTCATCCAGGACGGCATCAAGTTCCCGGACGTCATCCACGCCGGCAAGCCGCACCCCGACCGGGAGATCCCGCAGGCGCAGAGCGCACACGACACGTTCTGGGACTTCGTCTCCCTGCACACCGAGGCGCAGCACCACACGATGTGGAACATGTCCGACCGGGGCATCCCGCGCTCGTTCCGGATGATGGAAGGCTTCGGCGTGCACACCTTCCGCCTCGTCAACGAGGCGGGGGAGACGGTCCTGGCGAAGTTCCACTGGAAGCCCAAGCTCGGCGTGCACTCCCTGGACTGGGAGGAGGCGCAGCTGCTCAGCGGCATCGACCCCGACTACCACCGCCGCGACCTGTACGACGCGATCGAGGCCGGCGCCCACCCCGAATGGGAGCTGGGCATCCAGGTCTTCCCCGACACCCCGGACGAGACCTTCGAGGGCATCGACCTGCTCGACCCGACGAAGATCGTCCCCGAGGAGCTCGCGCCGGTGCAGCCGATCGGCCGGATGACACTCAACCGCAACCCGACGAACTTCTTCGCCGAGGTCGAGCAGGTCGCCTACCACCTGGGCAACCTGCCGCCCGGCATCGACGTCACCAACGACCCGCTGCTGCAGGCCCGGCTGTTCTCCTACCTGGACACGCAGCTCACTCGCCTCGCCGGGCCGAACTTCCCGCAGATCCCGATCAACCGGCCGCACGCCGACGTCAACGACATGCTCCGCGACGGGTTCCACCAGCACGCCGTGCACGCCGGCGTCGCGCCGTACCGGCCGAACTCCCTCGACGGCGGCAACCCCTCCGTCGCCGGCGACACCGAACACGCCTTCCTCGACGTCCCGGTCACCGTGACCGAGGCGAGCAAGGTGCGCGCCAACCCCGTGTCGTTCGACGACCACTACAGCCAGGTCCGGCTCTTCTGGCTGAGCATGTCGCCGGTGGAGCAGGAGCACATCATCCGCGCGTACACCTTCGAACTCGGCAAATGCTACGAGCAGGCGATCAAGGAACGGCAGCTGCAATGCCTGGCGAACATCGACCCGGTGCTGTGCGCCCAGGTCGCCACCGGCCTCGGCCTGCCCGCGCCGCAGCCGACCGTGCCGCTCACCGAGACCAGGCCCAGCCCCGCCCTCTCGCAGGTCGGCGCGGTGTGGCCGGTCGACGGACGGATGGTCGGCATCGTCGTGGACCCCGACGGTGACCTCGACGGTCTCGCCACCCTGCGCGAGACCGTGTTCACCGCCGGCATGGTGCCGCTGCTGATCGCCCCGCACGGCGGGCTCGTCGGCGGCCTGCCGGTGCAGCGCACGTTCGCCACCGCCCGGTCGGTCGAGTTCGACGCGCTGCTGCTGGCCGGCGCGCCCGTGCCCGCCCCCGACGCGCTGCCCGCCCGCGACGCCAAGGCCGGCGCCTCGACCGCGGCGAACGTCGACCCGCGGGTGCTGCTCATGGTCGAGGAGTGCTGGCGGCACGCGAAGGTCATCGGCGCGTGGGGCGCCGGCGCCACCGTCCTGACCGCGGCCGGGGTCGCCGGCACCCCGGGCGTCGTCGGCGGCGACGAGGCCGCGGCAGTGTTCCCGCAGGTGCTGGAACTCATGGGCGCGCACCGGGTGTGGGAGCGGTTCCTGGCCGCCGTCGCCTGAGCCGTCCGGCTCGCTGTGATCTTGCTTGCCTGATCGAAGTCGCGTCGTGGTCGCCCAGATGACCGGGACGCGACTTCGATCTGTGAAGGCTGGCGGGGCGGCGGCCACCAGATGCCGTACGCGGCAGGCGGGTCGCGGCTGCCGGGCGGTACCCCGGTCGCCGTTGGTCGACCCGGCCGCGCCCGGCTCATGGCGTGCCGGCATGATCGCAGCGTGCTGATCGAGGTGGAGAAGTTCGGCAAGTTCTCCTGGAGCCCTTTCCCGATCGCACAGATCGCGACCCCGATCGGACGGACGGCGGTCCCCTGGTGCGGCGCACCGGCTGCGCTACCGGGCCGGCGATCCTGGCCGGCGGCCACTGCGTGATCCTGCGCGGACACCTGTCCCTCACACCCGACGGTGTCGGTGTGCTCGACCTGGGCGGCTCGCTGGTCCTGTTGGAATTCGATGAGCGTGCACTCAGTGCGGACCACGGGTACAACCCGGTGGATCCCTGTTGCCCGGCGCACAGGGATCCACCGGGTTGTACTGCCCGGTCGCGTACATGCCGCGATCCGGCTTCCGGGAGCGTGCCCGCCCTGGGTGACTGGCCTTGAGATCGGCCATGGTTCGTGCGCGCCTGTCAGAGATGGATAACCTCGTTGGCGTGGCCACCGACGATCTTCCTGCCCCGCCCAGCTTCGAGGTGCTTGAAGCGTGGGCCGGCATCGGTCGGGTCGTGCAGATCAAGGCCCTCGACCCACCCGCGGACGGCGATGGCGACCACAGCACCCACTTCTGGCCTGGCGTGCTTGATCGCTGGCTCCACTGACCGGCCAACGCATCCAATGCTGCCGTGGTGATGGGGAGGTGCGATGAGACTCTGGTACGCCCCTCCGGCCCTTCGGCTCTTCGTGGGAATCTGTTTCCTGGTGTTCGGGGCGATCGGCATGCTCGTCATGACGGCGTCGCTCGTTCCGGCGTGGCAGGCGACGCACGGTGGTGGCCGGACCGGGACCTTCACGCTCACCGAGTTCACGGGGTGTGACCGGTTCAAGCCACCGGTGCAGCGGTGTGGCTGGTACGGCGATTTTGTCAGCGATGACGGCGCCGTTGTCCGCAGCCAGCAGGAGTTGGTCGGAGGGCTGCCGAAGGGGGCGCAGGCCGGGGAGACGCTGCGCGCCCGGGACGTCGGAAGCCCCGGGCTGATCTACCAGCTCGACGACACCGAGAGCTTCGATCAGACGGTCGAACTCCTGGGCGGCCTCACGGCGGTGTTCGTCGTCGGCTTGGTCCTGAGCCGGCCATGGCGGTTCAGAGCATGGCTTCGGTCGACGTTCCGCCGGCTCGGCACGACCTCGTCGAGGCGAACTGAGTAGCCGGCATGATCGCCCAGGACGCCGGCTCGGCTGCCGGGTGTGACTTTCACGCCGGTCCGCCGCCGGACGTGCAGGTCACCGTCGCTGGCACGCCGGACCGGGCGCTCGCCTGGAACGCTGACGGCGGTCAATATGGCGGCCGGCGAAGGGGGTCCGGCATGGTCTGGTCACGGCACGGTCTCGCGGTGGCTGTCGCTGCGTGCCTGACGGGCGTCACCGGCGCGGTCGCTGCCGGTGGCACCGCCGGCGCGGCGGCGGGTGGGTGCACGGTCGCGTACAGCGCGCAGCAGTGGGCTGTACGCCGGTGGTGTCCGCAACGGCTACAACCCGACCGGTGCACTGCCGCTCGTCCCGCCCGCCGGCGAGTGGTTCCCGGAGGCGTTCCGCGGCCTGCTCGCCAACGCCTACCCGCCGTTGCCGTGACCGGGCGTTCCGCGGTGCGCGGCGGCTGCCTGCGCGGGTTGCCGCTGGAGGTTCCGTGACGGCGGCGGCCACCGGTGCGAGGTGCACCGGTGGCCGCCGATTTCAGGTCGGTACTGCGTCGGGGTTGACGGTTACGGGTAGTTCACGACCTGGCGGGGGGTGGTGTTGCCGGCCGGGTTGGGGACGGCGCCGCCGGTGTCGTTGACGACGTTGGCGATCGTGCCGACGTCGCCGAGGGAGACGGTGATGATGCTGTGCAGCCGGACGCCGGTCCGGTTGGGCACCTCGAAGCCCCGGTCCACTCTGACGGTGGGGTTGACGTTGAAGTAGCAGTACGAGCCGCCGCCCCACAGTTCGTGGTCGGTCACGGTGTCGGCGACCTTGTAGGCGGCGTAGCCGTTGCCTCGGGGACCGATCCAGGCTGCCTGGTTGGGCACGTCGTACGGCTTCTCGTTCTGGAAGAAGATCGTCCGTCCGCGGTTGCCGTTCCAGATCACCTCGTACTTCTGGTAGTGCTCGACGAACAGGCCGGTGGCGAGCACGTCGTCGCCGTTCACGATGAGGCCGGTGTCGCCGGTGTTCACCGTCCAGCCGGTCGGGGCGCCGCCGTGGTCGGCCCGCCACGCCCAGATGTGGTCGATGATCGTGTCGTCGCTGTGCACGGCGAGGGTGGTGGTGGCCTTGCCCTGGACGCTGCTGCCGATGCGGAAGAAGACGTCCTGCAGGCTGATCGGGTTCGCGGCGTGGTCGGTGTGGACGCCGGCCTGACCGACGCTCATCAGCGTCGGGCTGTTCGTCGTCCCGGCGTCGAAGGTCAGGCCGCTGACCTTCACACCGTCGACGTCGGCGATGTTGAGCGCCTCGACCCCGTTGGACGGGATGAGGGTCGGGAAGCCGATGCCGGTCACCACGGTGTTGGCGCGGGTGACCCTGATGGTCTGGTCCAGGGTGTACGTGCCGGGGGTGAAGAACAGGTTCAGGCCCTGGGCGAGGGCCGAGTTGATCCGGGCGGCGCTGTCACCGGGCTTGGCGACGTAGAACTCGCGCATCGGGATCGAGGTGCCGGCGGTGTTCGGCCAGCTGGCACCCGCGGAGTTGCGCCGCACGGAGGGCGCGAAGACGCGGTACAGGCCGGCACTGTCGACGTACAGGTAGGGCTTCTCCCGGGTGACCGGGGTGGTCGCCAGGGTGGTGTGGGGCGGGTTCGGGAACGCGTTGGCCGGCGCGCCCTGGACGCCGGAGTAGACCATGTTCCAGACGCCGCCGTCCCAGCGGGCGATCCGGCTGTCGCGGGTGTACCACTGCTGCTGCGAGCCGGAGGACACGACGCCGTCGACGACGGAGTCGGCCAGGTAGCCGCCGCTGGAGTAGCCCTGCCCGTTGTCCTGGTTCGACGGTGCGAGGGTCAGGTTGCCGCGGATGTGCACCCGGCGCATCGGGGCGGCCTGGGAGACGGCCCACCGGTTGGTGCCGCCCTCGGGAACGATCGACAGGTTCTCCATGCTGCGCCAGAAGTTCTGGGTCGCGTTGAGCTCGTCGCCGAAGTTCCACCCGGAGTCGACGTTGACCGCGCCGTTGATCGTCACGTCGTCGGGGTTCAGGCCGAGACCGGCGATCGTGGTGTAGAAACCGACGTTGGCCCACACCCGCCCGTACGTGCCGGGCTTGAAGAGGAACACGTGGCGCTGGGTGCCGAACTGCGCGGTCGGGCTGCGCAGCTGCGCGTTGAACGCCTGGTCCACCGCCGCCTGGATGGTCGCCGCCGGCGTGGACGGCTCAAAGATCCGCACGTTCGGGCCGAAGTCGGGGGTGTCGGAGGTCGGGAGTGTCGGGGTGCTGGGCGACACCGAGGTCGACGGCGAGGCCGAAGGGCCGGAACCGGTGAAGACCTGGAACTCCCAGAGCGAGTAGCCCCACTGGGTGGCCCGGGCGGTGCCGTTCATGCGCACGTAGCGACCGGTCGTCGCGGTGACGGCCGGGCTCTGCACGCCACCGGTGCCGGCGGTCGTGCTGTAGATGTTCGTCCACGTCGTGCCGTTGGTGGACACCTGGATCTGGAAGGCGGTCGCGTACGCGGCCTCCCAGTTCAGCGTGACGCCGCAGACGGACACCGCGCTGCCCAGGTCGACCTGGAGCCACTGGGGGTCGGCGGCCGCGCTGGACCAGCGGGTGCCGGGGTTGCCGTCGAACGCGGCAGAGGCCGGGGTACCGGCGTTCTCCGTCGTCGACGCGGTCGCAGTCTTGCCCTGCGCCGTGTTGGTGGTGCCACAGGTGCCCGGCGTGTCGGGGGTGCCGCCGAAGACCTGGAACTCCCACAGCGACACGCCCCACTGGGTGGCCTTCGCGGTCGCGTTGAGGCGCACGTAGCGACCGCTGCCGGTGACCGGCAGGCTCTGCTGGCCGCCGGTGCCGGTCGTGGTGGAGTAGATGTTCGTCCAGGTGGTGCCGTTGGCGGAGGTCTGGATCTGGAAGGCGGTGGCGTACGCCCCTTCCCAGTTCAGTGCGACCCGGGTGATCGACTGGGAGGTGCCGAGGTCGACCTGGATCCACTGCGGGACACTGAAGGCGCTGGACCAGCGGGTACCGGTGTTGCCATCGGTCGCGCCGCTGGCGGGGGTGCCGGCGTTCTCCGTCGACGAGGCGGTCGTCGGACGGCCCTGCGACAGCAGGGTTTCGGCGGCGTCAGCGCGGGTCGTGACCACGACGATGTAGGCAACCATCATGGCCACGACCACGGCCGCGATGCCGGCCATGCGGAGGGTGCGCCGGCTCGTCAGTGATCCGGAACGTCGATGGCCGGGGCGGGGTTCCGACCACTCCATAGGGACTCCTTCGTGAAGCACGGGTATCGGCGGAGTTACAGGGGCGTGAGAGAGCGCTCTCTGGTGGCCACTCTGAAGGCTCCTCTGAGAGGTGTCAATGCTTGGCGGCAAAATGGCGGAGCGCCGACCGACGTCCAGCCCGTATGCAGGTCGGCGCGGTGCGGCCGGGCGCCGGTCGGTCGCGTCGCTGGCTGCCGACGCGTGGGAGCGCTCTCCGACCCGCGTGCGCGCTCAGCCTCCGGCGCCCGACAGACGCTCAGGCTCCGACGGCCCGGTAGGCGGCGGTGACGTACTCCTGCGCCCGGTCGGATCCGAGGATCCCGCCGCCCATCATGTTCATCACGTAGCTGATGGTCATCCGCCGGTCCAGGTCCACGATCGCCATCGAGCCGCCCCAGCCACCCCAGTAGCCGATCCGGCCTGTGCGGCCAGCCGGGCGGCGGCGGCCGGCGCGTCGTACAGGTCCTCGACCCGGCTCGGCGCGTCCAGGCCCGAGACGCCCGAGGCGTGCGCCAGCACATGACGGACCTTGACCCCGCCCTTGCCGTTCACACCGAACTCGGGCCAGTACGCCGCCACCGGTGCGTCAAGGTCCAACTGGCCGCGGTCGACGAGGATGAGGACCGCCAGCGCGACGACCTGCTTGCTGATCGACCAGGCATTGGTGATCGTGTCGGCCTCCCACGGCCGGGTACGGGCCTCGTCCTGGTACCCGCCCCACACGTCGACGACCGTCTCGCCGCCGACGTCGATCGTGATCGACCCGCCGAGTTCCGCGCCGGAGTCCAAGTTCCGCTGCAGGGCGGCGCTGACCTCGGCGAATTGCTCCGTGTGCATGGTGGCGTACTCCTTCTTCCGGTTGCCGGAAGAGCAGCGTCCACCCCTCACATCAGTGAGAAGGTCAAGTGCCGGCGATCACGTCGCCGGCGGTCGCCCGGCTCAGCCTTCGATGAGCGCCGCGACCCGGCGCGCGGTCGCGCGGTCCCGCACCAGATCGCCGAGCACGTCGCGCAGCGCCTCGCCGGTCTCGTCGTCGGCGTCGAGCGCGACCTGCAGGCGGGTGAGCGCGAGCGTGCGTTGCGCAGCCGGGCGCCGCTCCGACTGGTACGCGTCGAGCTCGGCCTGCGGCGCCGCGCCGCGCAGCACCGCCGCCAGGGTCCTGCCGAGGGCGACGGCGTCGAGCAGGCCGGCGTTGATGGCGGAGCCGCCGGCACTGAAGATGTGCGCGGCGTCGCCGGCGAGGAAGACCCGGCCTTCGCGGTACCGCTCCGCGTGCCGGCTGTTCGCCACGACGCTTCTCGCGGCAACGGCCGTCGTGTACGGCAGGTCGGCACCCAGGACGCGGCGCAGGCTCGCCCGCAGCTCGTCGTCGCTGAGCTCGTCGGTCGGCTCGCTGTCACCACGCGGTTCGTGCGTGCTGACGATGTACACGTCATCCGGCGCGGAGCGGTCGAGCGCGTCGGCAGGGGCGATGGTGATCGACCCGTGCCCGGTCCGGTTGGGCCGGAAGGGCACGAGCGGCCCGACACCGCGCACCTCGATGCGATCGCCGACCCTGGCTACGGCCCCGGCCGGGATGGTGACCCGGGCCAGCCGGGAGATGTTGGCGCTCGTGACGCCGGGGAAGCCGATACCGAGGTACTTGCGCACGAAGCTCCGTGCGCCGTCGCAGCCCACGAGGTACCGGGTGCGCAGCTCGACGGGCGAGCCGCCGGCGGCGGCCTGGACGGTCACGCCGTCGCCGTCCTGCTCGAACCCGGTGACCTCGCGCCCGCGCTGGACCGTGGCGCCGAGGCGCACGGCGCGCTGCGCCAGCAGCAGTTCCAGCCGGTGCTGCGGCACCGGGAGCACGTGGAGGGGACTGCGCAGCAGGCCGAGTTCGAGGGTGAACGGGCCGAAGCGAAACCGCGGTGGCCGTACCACCCGCAGGCCGGTGCCGCGCAGGAGCTTGCGCCGCCGCAACTCCAGGACGGCCCTGCCGACAACGCCGTTGCCTTTCGGGGTCTGCACCGGCTCGGCGTTGCGGTCCAGAACGACCACACGGACGCCGGCGGCGGCGAGGTCTCCGGCGAGCAGCAGGCCCGTCGGTCCGGCGCCGACGACAACTACGCCGAGGGTGTCAGCCTTGGTTGACATGACCGTCAACCTAACTTGACACGTAGTCCGGCGTCAACCTACGTTGACACGGTCGGCAGCACGAAACGGACGGTGTCCAGCCCTCACAGCAGGGAGAAGGTCAGGTGCCCGCGATCACATCGACGAACTCGAGGATCGCGGTACGCCGAGCGGTCAGGTCGTCGATCCGGGCCCCCAGCGAGGCGGCCTCGCGGCGCAGCGCGGCCACAAACTCCGCGTCGACACCGTCCAGCGCGGTCGGATCCGGCCCCCGCATGCACGGCAGCAGGTCCCGGATCATCCGGGTCGGTAGCCCGGCGGCAAGCAGGGCACGGATCTGGGCGACGCGTTCCACTCCCGGGTCGCAGTACATCCGGTAGCCGTTCACATCCCGCCCAGGCGTGATCAGGCGCTGCTCCTCGTAGTACCGGAGCAGCCGCTGCGGGACCCCCGTCCGGGCAGCCCTCTCGCCGATCATCATCCCTCGATGATGCCCCGCCCACGCTCGTAGCCTGTAGCAGGAAGCCGTCCAGGCGGCCGCTGACACCAACGCCGGCGGACTCCTGCCCCGTGACCTTGGGACTGGGCGACGTTCCGGATGCGGCTCGGCACGATACGGCGACCTTCGCGAAGCCAGGACGGGGCAGGACATGGACCAAGGCACCCGCGACGAGCTGCTCCGCCGCCTGGCTGAGGCAGTCGGATCCACCACCGCCGCACACCCGCGGCGGGTTGCCATCGACGGCCCGCCCGCCGCGGGCAAGACCACGCTTGCCGACGAGCTGGCCGCCGTCCTGCGCACGCAGGGCCGCGACGTCATCCGCGCGACGATCGACGATTTCCTCTTCCCCCGGGCACGGCGCTATCCGCGCGGCGAGTACTCAGCCGAAGGCTGCTACTTCGACGCCCACGATTACGACGCGCTGAACCGGGTGCTGCTCGACCCGCTCGGCCCGGGCGGGGACCGGCGCTTCCAACACGCGGTCTACGACCGCACCGCGGACGCCGTGCTGTCCCCGCCGGTCACGACCGCCCCAGCCGACGCCGTGCTGGTCTTCGACGGCGTCTTCCTCATGCGCCCGGAACTGATGGATCGGTGGGATCTGCGCATCTTCGTGTCGACCACGCTCGAGAAAACCGTGGATCGTGCCGTGATCCGAGAGCGCCAGGTGTCATCACGCGCCGAGGTCGAACGGCGCTGGCGCGAGCGGTACATCCCCTCCCAGCAGCTCTACTTCGCTACGGTCCGCCCGACCGATCACGCCGACATCATCGTGCACAACGACGAGCCCCAGCGGCCCGTCTGGGAGACCCGAACACGCTGACCGCAGTCAATGCGGGATGTCATGTTCCGTACCAGGCCGCGGTCGCCTCCTGTGGTGTCGTTGCGGTCGCGCAGCCCGCGACGCGGTGGGTCCAGGCGCTGATGACGTCGCGGAGCTGGGCGGGCTCTTCCACCAGGAACGGGCGTCCGAGCTCGGCCAGGACGCCTGGGAGCCAGTCGAGCTGCTGCGCCCGCAGCCGTACCAGCACCCAGTCCGGGCCGTGTCCGGCGTGCGGTTCGACGGTGGCGATGCCTCGCGGCAGCCGCGTGTGTACCTCGTCGGCCGTGCCCTGCACCGCTATGGCGACCTCGTGGCGCCAGGGGGTGCCGGCCAGGCTCGCGCGGACCACGTCGGCGGGCCGGAAACCGTCGGGCACCGTGAACGTGCCCTGCGCCAGGCGTACCTGCGTGATCCGGTCGAGTCGGAAGGTACGCAGCTCTCCCGAGACCGAGTCGGGGCCGGTCACGTACCAACGTCCGGAGTGCGCGACGATGCCGTACGGATGCACGGTTCGCTCGCTGCGCCGGCCGCCGCGGTTGGTGTAGACGATCACCGCGGGTCGGCGCTGCCGGGCCGCCGCGGCCAGCCGGAGCATGACGGAGGTCTCCGGTGTGGTTGTCTCGCGCTCGGGTGCGGTGAAGTCGGTGGTCGCGAACAGCGCGTCCAGCCGCGCGGCGAGGGTACTGGGCAGCACCCTGCGTACCTTGGCCGCTGCCGCTTCGGCGGCCTCCCTCGACGCGGTCGCCAGGCCGGCTCGGTGGCCCGCCACCAGGCCGAGGAGGACGGCAAGTGCTTCCTCGTCGGTCAGCATGAGCGGGGGCATCCGGAATCCGGGCGCCAGCCGGTAGCCGCCGTACCGTCCGCGTACCGATTCGACCGGCACGTCGAGATCGAGCAGGTGCTCGGCGTACCGGCGCACGGTGCGTTCGTCGACGTCGAGGCGCCTGGCCAGGTCAAGAGCGGTGTGGGTACCGCCGCCCTGCAGGATCTCCAGGAGGGCGAGGACCCGCGCGGTCGGTCGCGGCATGGATCAAGATTCTTCCAGATACCGGGCGGAACATGTCCGGTATCGCTCCTAGCCTGGGTTCACGCCCACAGCGCACGAGGGAGAACGTCATGATTTTCGCGTCGGTCCGTATCATCACCGGCCAGGTCGGCCGTCTCACGGACTTCTACGAGCAGGTCACCGGGCAGACCGCCCGCCGGTACACGCCCGACTTCGCCGAGGTCGTCCTGCCGGGGGCGACCCTCGCGATCGGCAGCGCCGCCACGGTCAAGCTCTTCGGCGAAGGCTCGGCCGAGCCGGCCGCCAACCGGACGGCGATCGTCGAGTTCCGGGTGGACGATGTGGACGCCGAGTTCGCTCGGCTGCGGGACATGATCGGTGAGCTCGTTCAGGAGCCCACCACGATGCCGTGGGGCAACCGATCGCTGCTGTTCCGCGACCCCGACGGGACGCTGGTCAACCTGTTCACGCCGGTCAGCGCCGAGGCGATCGCCCGGCAGCAGCGCTGATCGCCGGTCGTCAGCCGGCCGTGACGGCAGCAGCGCCCACCCGCGTGCCGGTCCCGCTCCTCTCGATCGCGGCGCCCCGGCGGTGGAATCTGATGGCCTTCCCGCCATGCCCCGGACTGTGCGCATATCGGCGAAGCTCAAACGTTCGGGTGAGATCCGGTACACAACCGGCACGATATTGTCGGGGCCGTGACGCGGGACGCGCTTCGATCGCCGGCGACCCTCGCGGCCGGCGTCACCGGCGCGGACCGGACCATCCGGGCCTGTGTCGCGGCCACCGTCGCGGTGGCGGTGTCCGGCACGGCCTGGTGCGTCGCCTACCTCACCGTCGGCGCCGGCACCGAAGCGCTGGCGTACACGTTCGCGCCGGCCGGCGGTGTGTTCGCGGCCGGGGCCGTGCGCGGGCTCATCCGGCACGGTGACCTCGACCCGGTCGCCCGGCGCTTCTGGCGCGCCGTGCTGTTCGCCGTCGCCATCATCGCCGCCGGGTACGCGTGGCTGGCCGTCGACATGCTCACCCACGCCGCGCAGGCGCACACGCGCAGCATGCCGGTGCCCGCCGCGGCCTGCGTCGCGATCGGTTTCCTCATCGCGATCTGGGCCGTCGCGCGGGTCCCGGTCGCCGTCGCCGGCCGGGCCGAGCGGTGGCGGATGCTGCTGGACCGCGCCATCGCGTTCCTCGGATGCGCGGCGGTGCTCTGGTACGTGGGTCTCGCCCCCATGCTCTCGGCCCGCGAGCCGTGGAGCCGGCAGGCGATGGTGCTGGTCGGAATGGCGTTCCTGGTCACCGTCGGCGCCGCGACAAAAGTGTCGTACGTGATGGGCGGGCCCGTCGACCGTACCGCGATCCGGCTCGTCGCGGCCGCCGGTGGGGTGCCCGCGGGGATCGTCGCCGTGCTCGCCGTGCAGTACGGCTACGCCGGCGGCGTCCCCGCCCAGGCGATCGTGATGCCGTTCGCGCCGGTGCTCATCGCGTTCGGCGTCGCCGCCCAGCGCCGCGCCGACCTCGGGTCGCGCCGCGACATCGGCCCCAGCGGTGTGCTGCTGCCGTACCTGGCCGTCATCGCGGTCGACGTGCCGCTGCTGGCGATGGCGTGCGGGGCGCCGATGCACTGGCCGAGCCGGGTCGTCGTCATCGCCGCCGTCGTCGTGACGGGCCTGGTCACGGTACGGCAGTTCCTCGCGTTCCGGGAGAACACGCTGCTGCTGCGCAACACCCGCGTGCAGGAGGAGCGGCTGCAGTACCAGGTCAGCCACGACGGTCTGACCGGCCTGGCGAACCGGGCGCTGTTCCGGGGGCGGCTCACCACCGCCCTGGCCAGGACCGGCCGCGCGTCGGTGCTGCTCGTCGACCTCGACGACTTCAAGACCGTGAACGACCTGCTCGGCCACGGCGTCGGCGATGAGCTGCTGGTCTCGGTCGCGCAGCTGCTCGCCGCCGAGGTCGGCGGCGACGGGCTGCCGGTGCGTGTCGGCGGCGACGAGTTCGCGGTGCTGCTCACCGCCCCCGACGCCGACCCGGAGGAGCTGGCCGGCCGGCTGCTCGCCGCGCTCAACCAGCCCATCAGCGAGCACCGGCTGCTGGTCCAGGCCAGCATCGGCATCGCCGACGCCCACCCCGGCGCGACCGTCGACTCGGTGCTGCGCGACGCCGACGTCGCCATGTACACGGCGAAACAACGCGGCAAGGCGAGCTTCGTGCGTTACACCGACGGCATGGGCGAGCCGGTGCTGGCGCACATGCAGCTCGGCGGGGAGCTGCGCCGCGCCCTCGACGAGGGTGAGCTGCGCGTGGTGTACCAGCCGATCCTGCGCCTCGCCGACCACCGCATGATCGGGGTCGAGGCCCTTGTGCGCTGGCACCACCCGAGCAAGGGGGTGATCAGTCCGGCCGAGTTCATCCCGGCCGCCGAACGCACCGGCCTCATCGTCCCGCTGGGCCGGTACGTGCTGCGCGAGACCTGCCACCAGGCGGCAGCGTGGCTCGCGGAGTTCGGGCCGGACGCGCTGGAGGAGGCGGGCCTCAACGTGTCCGCCCGGCAGCTGCACGACCCCGACTTCGTCGCCGACGTGACCGCCGCCCTCGCCGACAGCGGGCTGCCGTGCCGGCGGCTGGTCCTCGAAGTGACCGAGTCAGCGGTGCTGCGCGGGCAGCAGGTGTCGCGCACCCTGTACGAACTGGCCCGCATGGGCATCCGCCTGGCGCTGGACGACTTCGGTACCGGCGAGTCGTCGCTGAGCCTGCTGCGCGCGTTCCCCGCCGCGATCGTCAAACTGGACAAGTCGTTCGTGGACGGCATCGAGATCGACGACGGCCGGCCGGCGGCCGCGGACGCCCGGCAGGCGGTGGCCCGGGCCGTGGTCCAGCTCGCGCACGCGCTCGGCCTGGACACCGTCGCCGAGGGCGTCGAGAGTGCCGAGCAGGCCGTGGTGCTGGGTGAGCTCGGCTACACCGTCGGGCAGGGGTACCACCTGGCCCGCCCGATGACCGCCGGCGAGATCGGCGTGCTGCTCGCCCGCCAGCAGTCGACGCCCGACTTCATACGTGGCAACGCAACTGCACGAGGATGACGTCGCCCTCCAGCCCCTCCAGGTGTGCCGCGATCTCCACCCACGTCCACGGCTCGGTGCGCCCTTCCCGGTGCGGGCAGGTGGCAAGGCTGTCGCACGCGCCGTGCACCGGCGGGTAGCCCCGCTCGATCCACCAGCCGTCGACCGTCAGCAGCTCGGCGTTGCGCTGCACCTCTTCGGCCCTGGCGGAGACGTACTGCTCGCGGGACAGCGTGAACCAGTGCAGCATCTCCGGCAACCGGTGCACGACGCCCGCCTCGTAGCACGGTGCCGCCTCGAGCCGCCGGATCAACGGCTGGTCCCGGTACCGCCGGCGCGCCCCCTCCCGGCCAGGGTCCGGCACGAGACGGTAGCCGCCGGCGCCGTCGGGCTCGACCGGCACGTACGGCACCTGGTACTCCGGCAGTGCCGCGAGGTGCTCCAGCGGCAGCGCCGGCGGCAGGTCCGCCCGCACCTCGTGGAACAGGTCCCACAGCTGTCCGGCCGCGACCTGGGCCGCATCACTGGGACCGGTCAGGTCGAGCAGTCCCCGCGGTCCGCCCGCGCAGGTGCCGTCCGGCCGCGGCTGGACGATCCGGGGGTCCTCGGCGGCACCGGGCCGCAGCCGGAACCCGCCGACCGTGGCGATGGACCACGACTCCCACTGATCCCGTTCGGCCGCGTACCCGCACATCGCCTCGAACGGCGCCATCGCCGCACCGATCGCGCCGGTCAGGTCCGCCGCGGCCACCGGCGGCAGACACACGACGATGCTCAGCCCGGCCACCGGCACACCGTACCGTCCGCATGGTTCTCCCGGTGGAACGGTTCAGGCCCGGGTGAGCGGCATTCCTCGGCACCGCCCTCCCCGCTCGTGCCAGCGCCGAACATGCCCGTGGTGAGGCAGTGTTCAGCCGGAATCCGTGGAACGAGTAGCCGGGTGCGGCACCGGCGTTCGTCGACCGGCTGGCTGGCGAGCCGTCGCCCGCGTCGTTGCTGGCGTGGGGCGCGGCGGGTGCGGCCGCACGGACGCTGCACGACGCGCCTCTGCCGCTGTGGCCCGGACTGGTCGACGGTCAGAGCTGATCATCCTGGGTGCGCACAATGCCGAGAAGCGTGCGTTCGCCAGACGGAAGGGCGCAGAATGGCCGGGTGGATCAGGCGGTGATCGATGCCATCCGGGGCGGTGACGTGGCGGCGGTGCGTCAGTTCCTGTTTGATCTCCCGCATCCGGACTGCTGGCAGGAGGAGGGCCGGGCGCTGGCCAGCGAGGTGGTCCGGTCGGGTGGCCCGGGTCTCGCGCAGCTGCTCTACGGGTACGGTGCGGCCCTGCCGTCCGGGCCGTGGGGCAGCATCGACCCGGCGGTGTGGGCGGCTGACCACGGGGCCAGTGTCCTGTTGAAAGCCCTGTTGCAACGCTACCCGGCGCCGCGCGCCACCCTGCGGCGTGCGCTTGCAGCGGCGCGGGCCTGGCTGGACGTCGACCTGGAGGCCGAGCTGCGCCACCGGGCGGGTTCGGCCGGCGATGCATCTGTCACGGTGGTCCGCGATCACATCAGGGTCGACGAGTACGAAACCCGGGCACGGCGGATCCGTCTGCGCACGACCAGCGGCGAGTGGGCGGAGGTCCTCACCGAGCACCGAGCCGTCGTCACCGTCCTGGAGCAACACCTGGACCTGCGGGTCTCACGCGACGAGCTGCTGGCGCGGGCCTTGTGGTCGGCGGATCCGCAGTCGTGCACCTGGTCGGAGTCGCAGCTCGCCGCCCGGAGGCGGTTCCCGGCGGAGGGGACCTTCTGGTGGGCGACGGCCCGGCTCGCCGATGAGGACGCCGCGGTGCGCCGCTTCACCGCCGAGCTGCTGCACATGTCAACGGTCGACGGGGAGGTCGCCGGCACGTCGTACGCCGCCGACGCCCGGGCGGTGCTCCGGGCGCGGATGGCGGCCGAGACCGACACCGAGACACTGTGCGAGGTGCTCGGAGCATTTGCGGGCTTCAGCGAGCGCCATCCGACCCTGCACGAACTCCTGCCGTTCGCCGCGGACCATCGCCCGGAGATACGCCGGCGCGTAGCCATGGGCCTGTTCGACCACGCGGGAGCGGATTGGCAGGGGCCTGCCCTGGACACGATGCTGCGCCTGGCTCGGGACCCGGACCCGACGGTCCGGGCGACGGCCAGGGCCGCGCTCGTCCACGCCAGGGTCGACACGCCCGCGCTGCGCGAAATGCTCACCGCCGAGTTGGACAGCGACAACAGGGCGTCGCAAATCGACGCGGCGGTCGGGCTGGCCCTGCGCCGGAACGCGCATGCCCTGGTGCGGCTGCGCCGGATGAGCGACGAAGATGGATACGAGTCGCGCGCCTGGAACGAGCTTGACCGGGTAGAGCGGATGCTTGCGCCGCGGCCTCCAGTTGTAGAACAGCCGGAACGCGTCGGCGAGCGTGCCACCGGCCTCGGTCACGTCGTCGAAACCGGGGAGCATGGCGCGCACCAGGTCGTCCTCGGACACCGACCTGACGAACCGCCCGTCGTGGTCCAGGACCATGAGCTGGCCGACCTCGGACACGCTGATCACCTCGGCGGCCCGCCGGATGGTCGAGCCCCAGCCGTATGTAGGCCGGAAACGCCGCCATGACGTCGCTGACCAGCACGGCACCTCCAGTCCGCCCTCAGCGCCCGTATGCCGGGAAAGCCGCCGCAGATGAGGTCGGTCCACCGCCATCATCGCACCGCGCGCCGCGGAAGTTCATCGAACAAGCGGCTGACGGCGCCCCTCAGCCGTTCGCCGCCGGCAGCGGGCCGTGGCCGGTCGTCGACCGTGCCGGGGGACAGCCGCCGGTGCCGGCGCGGACGCCGGTCAGCACAGCGGTCGCCGGTGCAACACTTCGACGTGCACGATGCGGTCATGGACCACGTCGAGGTTGAGGTAGCCCGGCCACGGTCGTGCGGGTCGTCTCCACCGAGGCGTTCCTGACCGGGTATGAGCCGACGAGCATCCCGGTCACCACGGCTTTCGGGTACAACTGGGACCGGCCGTGCGCATTCGTCGACGACCGGACGTTCGTCCTCGCCCTGGACGACAGTGTGGACCTCCTGGACGAGGACGAAACCGCCGACTACAGGTACCGTCAGCTGGCCTTCTTCACGATCCCGGACCTGCCCCGCCCCGGCGACGCGGACCGCCGGCTCGCGCCCAACTCGTTCGCGGACTGCGACGTGTTTCCGCGCAACGAGTACGGCGAGGTCAAGGGCCAGCTGCACTACGACCCGGAGTCCGGTTGCCTGGTCGCGCTCACCGACGGCAACGGCTGCTTCCTCGTCTCGTTGGACGGCGACGTCGTGGCACATCTGCCGGACCTCAGCATCGCCAGTCCACCGTCACACACCGATTTCGGCAGCAGTTACAGCGGCCCCAGCGGCTGGTCGTACGCGCCGCAACACCGGATGTTCTACCGCTGGGTCGCCGGTACGGGCATCGAAGAACGCGACCTGCCCACACCACGCCGGCCGGCATAGGCAAGCATGCTGTGCCGGCCCGGTCGGTCCACGATCGCGACGAGGTCGACGAACGAGCCTCGTGTGTCGCCGTCCCATAGGGCCGCTTGCCCGCGATGTGCCGCGGAGCGGCGGCCAGGCGGTGGAGCGGTCAGCGTTCGCCTGTACCACCGCGACGGAGCCGGGCCCATCGCCGGCGATCCAGGACGAACAGACCGGCCAGTACCGCCAAGGTGCCCCGGCAAGGCAAGGTGCGACCGGCAGGTCAAGGAGCCGGCTCCCGCCGTAACCGACGCCCGCGCCGGCCAGACACAGCACCGCGACCGCCGACCAGCCGGCCAGGTTCAGTTGCACCCTGCGGAACAGCCGGACATGACGCCAGAACCGGCGCCACGGCGTCACAGGCCGGTATTCAGCGTATCGACGTTTCACGACATCTCCGCGGTGCGACGTGGCGGCGGTCGACCGGACCGGCCTGGGGAGCTCAACACCATGCTGTCATGCCGAGACGGTAGCTCTGGGCTGGTGTGACCATCAGGTGGTCAAGCATTCTGTACGACCGCTCCGCGCGGGCGGGACGGCTGGCCGGCAGCCCGAGCGGCGCGGGTATCTTGCGCGCGTGGACCTTGACAGAGACGGCGAACCGCGGCCGGTCGAGTTCGTCGGTACGAGCCGGCTCAGCGTGCCGATGCCGTTCACGACACTGGTGCCGCCGCCCGAGCCTGCCGAGCGGCGCCGATCGTGGCCGTGGCTCGTGCTGGCCGGATTCCTGGCGGCGGGGCTGGTCGCGGCGCTGTACCTCACCATCGGTACGGCGGCGCCGAAGCCCGCGGCCGTCGCGAGCGCCCCGGCGACGAAAAGCTGGGCGCAGGAGAAGGCGGAGTTCATCAACGAGGCGCTCGCCGCGCAGGGCCGGGCGCTGCTCGCCGGCGACCTCGCCGGCTACCTCGTCACTGCCGACCCGTCGCTGCACGACGAGTTCACGCAACGGTTCCACTCCTTGCGGGCGCTCGGGGTCGCGGCGTGGACGGCGAAGGTGTCGCGGATGCCGCGGGAGGCCCACGACCGGCAGGAGGTCACCGTCACGATCGGCTACTGTCTCGGCACCGCCGACTGCAAGCCGGTCGAGCTGGTCCTGCCGAGCAGGTGGACGGTCCGGGACGGGCGCGCGGTCGCGACCTCGTTCCAGCGGACGGTGCTGCCGTGGGACCTGACGCCGCTGCAGGCCGTCGTCGGGAGCCGGGTGATCGTGGCCGCACCCGTCAGCATGGCCGCCGGGGAGGTCCACCGTACCGTTGCCGCCGCCGAGCAGGCCGCCGCGGTCGCCGACCGCTTCGCCCGGTGGGGGCCGGCGCCGAAACGCTACGTCGTCTACGTTGCCGGTCCGCAGGAGTGGCGCACCTGGTGGAACGGTGAGGACCCGGACTTCGACGGCTCCGCCCACGGCTCCTACGGGGTCGCGATCCGCGCCGGCGGCAATCCGGACGGCCTGCCGCGGCTGCTGACCCATGAGTTCACGCACGTGGTGAGCGTCGGTGACGAGTTCGGCGGCGGCACGTACTGGTGGCTGACGGAGGGGCTCGCGGAGTACGCCTCGGACCACGACGGCAGCATGACCCGGGCCCGGCTGCCGTCGGTCCGCCGGTACGTACGGGCCGGCCGGTGGGACGGCTCGATCACGCTGGGTCGAATGCCGGCGGACGCGTCCGGCGACGACCAGCCGGCCCGCTACGGCATCGCCCTGCTCGCGGTCTCGTGCCTGGTTCAGCGCTTCGGCGAGGACCGGACGCTCGACTTCTTCGCCGCGGTCGTCCGCGAGTGGTCGGACCCGGAGACGGCCGCGCCGAAGGTGTTCGGCACCGAATGGGCGCCGGTCGCGGCCGGTTGCGCCACCAAGGTCCGGGACAGAGCGCGATGACGGCCCGACAGCGACGACCAGGCTGGCTGATCCCGCACGAGTCGCCGAACGTAGCTGCCGCCGGCCCACCTACGCTGTCGCCATGATCGAACGGTTGAGTCACCGGTGGCGGCGGGAGGCAGCGGAGCAGGAGGCGGCGGTCGCCGCCGGGACGATGTCGCCGGACGAGGCGTATGCGCTGACGTTCTTCCCGCCGGCGTTCGTGGCCGCGGTGGACGCGGCCCTGGAGGCGTACGAGCAGGAGGTCGCGAGCCTGGAACCACCGGCGGACGCGGCGGTGTGGGCCGCGGTCGAACGGGTCGTGCTCGCGCTCAACGACGTCGACCTGGCGTTCGGCCACCATATCGAGACCATGACCCGGGAGGAGCTGAGCGAGTACATCGAGGACGTCCTGGCCGAGGCCGGCATCGATGTCGAGGCGCTGCTGGAACGCCGTGGCGTCGACGAAGCGGCCGGTGAGTGGCGCGACTGGTGACCGTCACCCGGCGAAGCCGTCAGTCCTCGAGACCCGTATCTCCGGGCCCACGCGACGGCCTGCGCGTGTCCTGATCACGGGCCGAATATGGGGCCCAGGAAGCACACCACGAAGAACGCCAGGATCGTGAGCAGAGCGATCACCGCGACGACCCGCTGCCGCCCCGACATCGGGCGAAGCACGGTACGCCGTGCGCTGAGCGGCACGCCCGGGCGGGGCTCCGGCAGCGTCTCGACACCGCGACCGCCGGCCAGCGACGCGAGCAGGGCGTCCGCGGCCTCGGCGGTGCCGCCCCGCCCGGCCAGCAGCGTCACGACGTCGGGGTGATCGTGCCGGATCAGCGCCACGAGCAGATGCTCGGTGCCCACCTGCGCGGAGCCGGCCTGCCGCGCGACCACCGTGGCCGCTGCGAGCACCCGTTCGGTCGGCCCGGCCAAGGAGGCCACGTCTTCGACCGGGGCGGCGGCGTGCGGCGGTGGCGCCGGCGGCGCGGTCCACACCTGGGCCACGTTGCCGCCGTCGTACAGGGTGAGCGCGGTGGCCAGGTCGACCGGCGTCACGGTGGCGCGTCCGACGGCCCGGCACAGCGCGGCGGCTTCGCGGACGACGGCGCGCGCGTCGACCGTCAGGCGCGTGTAGCTCAGGGTCGAGCCGGCCCCCTCGGCGGCCCGCGGCTCCTCCGGCGGCCCTTCGGTGCCCGGCTCTCCGGCCAGCCGGGCGAGTAGCGCCGCAACGGTTTCGGCTGTCGCGCCTCGCGCGCCGAGCGCCGCCACGACGTCCGGTGGCCCGCTCCGCACGAGCGCGGCGAGCAGGTGCTCGGTGCCGATGTGCTCGGCCGACTCGGCGACGGCGAGCTGCGCTGACTGCGTCAGTACCGCTCGTGCCACCGCATCGAACCGGTGCGGCGCCGCCGGTGACGGGCGTTGGCCGGGCGCGGCCGGCGGGGGCGACGTCCAGATACCGGCGGTGTTGCCGACCGGCTGGGCGGCCAGCGCGGCGGCGAGATCTGCCGCGGTCATCTCCGACCGGCCGGCGGCGACCGCGCAGTGCGGTGCGAGCGCCACCACCTGCCGCGCCTCGGCGGTCAACCGTTCGAACACGAAGCACTTTCTACCTGATCATGCGGGTGTACGGAACCTTGCCGCGGCCGGGCACGGGCGACGGCGGTCGTGTACTACGTTCTGTGGACGTGGGAGCACTCGGATGGGCTGGGCGGAACTATGTCGCGGGACCGGTGTTGTCGCTGCTCGACGGCAGGCTGAGCGTCGCGCCGCCGGCCGGGGCGCGGGTCGAGGCGCGGCAGCAGTCGTTGATGGGCGTGGCGACGTCCGACCGGGCGGAGACCCGGATGGTGTACGACCTGGACGGCGAACGGTTGGTGCTGCTGGCGACCGAGCTGTTCCGGACGGTGCCCGGCGACCTGGCCGCGGCGGTCGGCGCGGTCGCGGCCACCTGGCCGTTGCCCGCCGGTCAGCAGCTCACCGGCATCCCGCTGCCGGGCGACGTGGTGGCCTACGGCTACCGGCCGCTGGACACCACCCGCCGGGCCGTGCCGGTGGCGGACGCGTTCGTGCGGACCGGTGACACCAGCGTCGTACGGGTGCAGCTGTTCGCGTCGCCGAACGCCGTCGACGACCCGGACGGACTGGCCGCGCTCGCCGCGCGGGTCCTGGCGACCGTCACGCCGGGCGGCCGCGGCTGCGGGGCGGCGGCAGGGACAAGGACCCTGACCGGCCTGGACGGCATGCCCGTCCTGGCGTTGGACACGCCGGCCGGTTGGGTGGCGTACCAGGAGCCGGGCATGTCGTTCGTCGTGCTGCGCCTGTACCGGATGACGCCGCTGGGCGGACCGTCGGTGTCGGCCAGCGTGTACCGGGGCAGCGCACCCTCGCTGGCGCACACCGCGTTCCCGGCGGACACGGTGACCCGGACCGGCGGCCGGCTGGTCGGCCTGCCGACCGACTGGGTGCACGTGTTCCCGAAGGATGCCGGCGCCCCGCCGAGGCACCTGCGCGAGGCGCTCGTCGAGGCCGACCACGGCCAGTTCGTCCACGCCATCGCCGACACGGAGGACCCCGCGTACGAACGGGAGATCGACGCGCTGCTGGCATCCATCAGGCGCTGCTGACCGACCGGCCGGACCCGGCGGGTGCGATACTGCCAGTCGTGGCGGCCATCACTCGGGGGTTGCGGTGATCGTCGATGTGGGCGGCGCCGTGATCGAGGTGTCCAAGGCCGTCGCGGCGGACTTCACCGATTGGCACGACCAGCAGTTCGCCGCCGTGACCTTCGCCGACCGGTTGCTGCACTTCCCGGACCCGCGGTGGCGCTGCGCGTACCTCGGCAAGGGCGAGGAGAAGGCCGTTTTCTGCGTCTGCGACCACCGGCAGCGGGTCTTCGTCATCGAGGTCATCGACGAACGGACCTACCTCAACGGCAGATTCGTCACCGGGACCTACTTCTTCGAGCGCCGCGTCACAGGCATTTCCGGCGTCGACTTCGACCCGCGGGCGCTGATCGGGCTGCGGTTCACTGGCCTGATCAAGGTCCGCGATTTCGTCGACGGCTACGAATGGGCCCGCTTTCAGTGGCGCCGGGACCGCCAGAGCTGGCTCGACCGCCCGCTGACCGCCGTGCTGCGCCTCGTCCTCGGCGGGCGGTACGAGGCGTACCAGCAGCGATACCGCGACGTCCACGAGCGCAACGTGCTGTTCGAGGTCCGCACGCGCAACACGTCAGGCGTTCCGGTCCTGGCCAGAGACGCCGCCGGTCGGGTCCGCCTGGTCCGGGTCGGCCTGCAACCCGTCGACCTCCGCTGAACTGCTGTCCTTGAGGAGATACCGATGCCCCACGTGACGCTCTACGCGCTCGAAGCGGACCTCGCCGGGCGCGAGCCCGACCTGATCGGCTCACTGACCAGTGCCGTCGTGTCCGTGTACGGCGAATGGGCCCGAAGCTCGGTGGACGTCAGACTGATCGGCATCCCCGCCGGCCGATGGGCCCGCGGCGGGGCGGCGGTGACCACGGCCGCGCCCTCGGTCACCTTCGGCATGCGCGAAGAGGTGTTCGCCCGCGAGGACGCAGCCACCGTTGTCGCCCGGCTCGTCGCCGCGTTCACCGACGCCGTCACCGCCGTGTTCGGCGAGGACTGCCGCGACGACGTGCTCGTCGAGCTCGTCGGCCAACCCACGTCCCGCTCCGGCCTCGGCGGGCAGGTCATCAGCCCGTAACGGCGACACGCGCCCGTCGACGGGCTTCTGATCAGCTATCGTGCCCGGGTGGACATCCAGATCCAAGTCGTGTCCCGGTCGCCTGGATGACCACGACGCGACTTCGATCAACCGCGCAAGATCACAAGCGAACTCCAACAACCCGTGCTGGGCGACGGGGTCATGGTCGACGGGCGCGCCACGGATGTGGCGATCGAGATTGCTCGCGGCAAGGACGGCTCGGTGGTGGTGTTCCCCGCGATGCCTGCGGAGGGGTAGCCACGCTGGGCGGTCAGGTGCCCGAGCGGGCTGAGACCGGTTCTTCCGGCAGGCGGCTCGGCAGGGCGGCGGTGTGGCAGTAGAAGTTGCGGATCTGCATGACGACCCGGTCGTAGTCGTCGAGGTTGATGGGCTTGGTGACGTACGCGTTGGCGTGTGCGGTGTAGCTGGCCGCCACGTCGTCCGCCGCCGCTGACGTGGTGAACACGATTGTCGGGATGGACTTCAGGTCGTCGTCGGCCTTGATGGCGGTCAGTGCCTGGCGGCCGTCGACGCGGGGCATGTTCAGGTCCAGCATGATCAGGTCGGGGCGGGGTGCGTCGGCGTACGGGGGCTGGCGTCGCAGGAACGCGAGGGCCTCGCCGCCGTCGGCGACGTGGTGCAGCTGGCTGGCGGCGCTGTGCTCGGCGAAGGCGCTCTGCACCAGCGCCACGTCGCCGAGGTCGTCCTCGACGATGAGCACCTGCAGCAGCGGCTGGTCACGGTTCACGAGGAGGCCGTCGTTCACCACCCGACGGTATCGGCTCGGTGACGGTCGGCGGCACGCACGATCGGCCGGTCAAGTCTGGCGGTCCGGCAGGTCCTCGTGGACCGTCGAGGTGCCGGACCGGACGCACCGGGGGCACCCGTGCGGCCCGCCGGTCGAGCGCGCACCGATCCAACCGTGCCGCCGCAGCACGCTCCACGCCAGGTCCCATCGGTGCAGCGCGGCGCCGAGACCGCGCAGCAGCAGGCCGCAGCCGTCGCAGCGGAGACTGAAGTCGATCCCGTCCGGTCCGTGCACCGCGGTCATGGCGGCCCTCCGTACACCTGAAACCTGTCCCCATGGTCACGCGGTGGCATGGCGACAATCCTTCGGAAATGTGACAGCTGGACGACAACCGGGCTCAGCCGACCAGGCTGTCGCCGAGCGGGGTGCGGCGGTAGAGCACCGACCGGCCGGACCTGGCGCGTTCGACGAGCCTCGATCGGTGCAGGACCGCGAGGTGGTCGCCGACGGCGCCGGTGGCCAGGCCGAGGGCGCGGGCGAGCTGGCTGGTGCTGGCCGGGTCGGCGAGGGTGACCAGTAGCAGCGCCCGGGAGCGGCCCAGCAGCGCCGACAGGTGCGCCGGCGCCTGTGGCGGGCCGTGCTCCAGCAGGGTCGCGACGCCACGGGCCGGGTACACGATCGCTTTGGGCCACGGCTTGTCGGCGTACACGGCGATCTGCGGCCACACGAACACCGACGGGACCAGGAGCAGCCCGTCGCCGTCGAGGGCGGTCTCGCCGCGGGCCCGCACGAGCAGGTCGATGCCGCCGTCGCGCCACCGCACCTTCGGGTGCAGCCCGGCGAGGGCGGCGGCCCAGCCGGCGCGGCCGAGCTCGCCGACGCGGTGCACCACGTCGCGTTCGCACAGCAGCCGCAGGCGCGGCCAGTCGTCGGCGAGCAGCGCCGTCCACGCGGCGGCGAGCAGGGCGGCGAGGCGGTCCACGACGTCGGGCGCGGTGAGGACCGCCCGCGCGGCCGGCGGCACGTCGGGCCGGCGCAGGTAGAAGTCGATCTCGGCGCGTACCGCGGCGGGCGGGGCGGCGCGCATGGCGGCGAGGTCGTCGTCGATGCTCTGCCCGAGGCCGTGCGGCGGCGGGGAGAAGAACGTCGCCCCGGACCCCGGCCCGTGCAGGGCGAGGACGGCGTCCAGGGCGGGGTCGGCGCGTAACGGCGAAAACCGCGGCCGCAGCCGGTCCAGCCACGACTCCGGCACGCCCTGCCGGTGCGGGCTGGCCAGGGCGCGGATCAGGTGGTGCAGCTCGAAGACCGGCGAGAGCGCGAACCGGGTGCGCAACAGGTCCTCGGCCCCGACGACGAACCGCAGCATGCCTGCGACCTTACGCCACAGGACGAATCATTCGTGCCCGTACGCCCGTGACCGCAGGCTGCTGGCATGACCGTCGTCGACCGCCCGGCCACCTACCGCGAAGTGTTCGCGGAGCCGTCGTTCCGGGCCCTGTTCACCGCCCGTACCCTGGCGATCGGCGCCACCTCCCTGCAGATCTTCGCGCTGTCCGTGCTCGTGTACGC
This sequence comes from Dactylosporangium sp. NPDC050688, assembly GCF_040654515.1. Taxonomy (NCBI): domain Bacteria; kingdom Bacillati; phylum Actinomycetota; class Actinomycetes; order Micromonosporales; family Micromonosporaceae; genus Dactylosporangium; species Dactylosporangium sp. NPDC050688. The sequence goes on along the minus strand of NZ_JBFAIC010000040.1, from coordinate 49,353 downwards.
GGGCACCGGCTCGCCGCTGCTGAGCGCGCTCGCGTTCGGCGCCGGGTTCCTGCCGCAGGTCGTCGGCGGGATGCTGCTGGGCTCACTCACGGACCGGCTGAGCCCGCGGCCGCTGATCGTGACCGGGTACGCGGTGGAGGCCGGCCTCGCCGCGGCGCTGGGCTGGCTCGACCTGCCGGTCGCGGCGAGCCTCACCCTCGTCGCGGTCGTCGCCTGCGGTACCCCGGTGTTCGCCGGCGCGGCGGCCCGGGTGATCGCCGAACGGCTGACCGGCGACGCGTACGTGCTGGGCCGGTCCGTGTCGAACATGTCCTCGTCCGCGGCGCAGCTGCTCGGACTCGCCGGCGGCGGGGTCGCGGTCGCCGCTGTCGGACCCCGCACGGCACTGCTGTTCGCGGCGGGCTGCCACGTGGCGGCCGCGGTCATCGTCCGGCTCGGCCTGCCGGGAGACGGCGGCGGCCAGGAGACGGCCGCGGTCATCGTCCGGCCGGGCCTGCCGGAAGACGGCGGCGGCCAGGAGACGGCCGCGGTCATCGTCCGGCCGGGCCTGCCGGAAGACGGCGGCGGCCAGGAGACGGCCGCTGCCGTCACCCGGCCGGCGGGTGGGGACAAGGCCGTGGACCGCCCCGGGGCGGTGCGGGACAGCTGGACCGGCGCGGTCGCGCTGCTGTCGGACCGGACCATCCGGCGGCTGCTGCTGGCGCAGTGGCTGCCGTCGGCGCTCGCCGCGGGCGCCGAGGCGCTGCTCGTCGCGTACGGCGCTCGCCGCGGCTTCCCCGCCGGCACCGGCGCGCTGCTCATGGCCGCACCCGCATTGGGCATGCTCGCCGGCAACTTCGGCGCCGGCCGGTTCATGCGCCCGTCGCTGCGGGAACGCTCCTCCCCGTGCTTCCTGCTGGTGCTCGGCACGCCGCTCGTCGCGCTGCTGGCCGCGCCGCCGCTGCCGGTCGTCGTCGGGCTGCTCGTCGTGGCCGGCATCGGGTTCGCGTACGGGCTGGGCCTGCAGCGGGCGTTCCTCGCCGCGGCCCCCGAGGACCGGCGCGGCCAGCTGTTCGCGCTGCTGTCCACCGGCATGATGGCGCTGCAGGGCGTCGGCCCGCTCGTCCTCGGCGCCGTCGCCGAGCTGACCTCGCCGGCGGTGGCGATCGCGGTTGCGGGAGCGGCCACGGTACTGATGGCGCCGTCCCTGCGTCGCCTGCGGCGCGACGGTGTTTGACCCGCCGGGACCGGGACACAGGACGCGTCATGCAGAAGGTGACCGTCGTGATCGCTACCCGCAACCGCGGCCCCGGCCTGCAGCGGACGCTGCGCCTGCTCACCGGGCACGGCGACGCGCCCCCGGTCATCGTGGTCGACAACGGCTCCACCGACGGCACCCCGGCGCTGCTCGCCGAACGGTTCCCGCAGGTACGGGTGGTACCGCTGCGGCGCAACGCCGGCGCGGTCGCCCGCAACCACGGGGTGGCGGCGGCACGCACGCCGTACGTGGCGTTCGCCGACGACGACTCGTGGTGGGCGCCGGACGCGCTGGCCCGGGCGGCGCGACACTTCGACGCCGCGCCGCGGCTGGCGCTCATCGCCGCCCGCGCACTGGTCGGCCCGCAGGAGCGGCTCGACCCGATGGCGGCGTTCATGGCGACCGGCCCGCTCGGTGCGGCCGCCGACCTGCCGGGCCCGTCCGTGCTCGGGTTCCTCGCCTGCGCCGCGGTCGTGCGCCGCGACGACTTCCTCGCCGCGGGCGGCTTCGACCCGGTCGTGTTCTTCATGGGGGAGGAGGCGCGGCTCGCGCTCGACCTGCGCGTCGCCGGGCGCGGCCTGGCGTACTGCGACGACGTCGTCGCCCACCACCACCCGGCGCCCGCCGCCGACCAGGCCGGCAAGCACGCCGGTCGGCGGGCCCTCGCGCTGCGCAACGACGCGCTGACCGCATGGATGCGCCGGCCGCTGGGCGTCGCGGTGCAACGGTCGGCGGCCCTGCTGGATGCGGCCCGCACCGACCGCGCGGCCCGGCGCGCGACGGCCGAACTCGCCGCCAGGCTGCCGGCAGCGCTGACCCGCCGCCGCCCGGTGCCGGCCGACGTCGAGGACGAGCTGGCCGCGCTCGTAGCCGGCGAACGCACCGCCGGCTACAGCACCGCCGGCCGGACGTAGTACCCCCCGGCCACGGAGCCGCCGGCGGTCAGAACGTGCCCTGGTACAGCGCACAGCCGCGGCACACGTCCGGCGGGTCGTCGCCGGCCAGGCGGCGGCGGAACTCCTGGTAGCGGGGGCCGGTCCAGATGTCGGCGAACGACTGCTCGTCGAGGTGGCCGAGGGTCACCCGGTCGTCACCCATCACCATGCAGCACGGCTGGACGACGCCGTCGCTGGTCACGTACGCGGCGTCCCACGGCCACGTACAGCCGCCGGGGTGTGTGTCGGTGTTCGGCAGCCGCAGCACGACGGCGTGGTCCGCGGCCGCGCGGCGGGCGGCGGCGAACGCGGCGTCGGCGGCGGCGCGGTCCTCGCCCGTCCACAGCGCCTCGTCGGCGGCGTAGTCGCGGATCTCGCGGTACGCGCCGGACGGGTCGGTGTCGCCGAACGTGTGCGACAGGTTCTGCACTCGCAGCTCCGAGATGCCGATGCGGCCCAGCAGCGCCACCAGGTCGGGCAGCTGGGCGACGTTGCGGCGCATGGCCACGAACACCACCCGGATCCACGGGGTGGCGCTGCCGGCGGCCCGCTTCGCCTCGGCCAGGCCGGCGAGGTTGCCCACCACGGTGTCGAACGACGCGCCGTCCCGGATCGCCTCGAACGTCCCGGCGTCGGCGCCGTCGAGGGACACGTGCAGCCAGTCCACGCCGGAGTCGACGAGCTCGGCGGCGCGGCGCGCGTTGAGCAGCGTCGCGTTGGAGTTGAACCCGACCCGTACGCCGCGCTGCTTGGCGTGGCGGATCATCGCCAGCAGGTCCGGGGCCAGCAGCGGCTCGCCGAGGCCTTGCAGCGTGAGCTGCCGCAGGTCGGGCAGGTCGTCGACGAGGCGCTGGAACATGGCCATCGGCATCGCCCCGCTGAGCTTGTTGACCGGCGGCCGGTACCGCACCAGGCACATCGCGCAGCGCAGGTTGCACGCCGAGGTGACCTCCACCTGCAGCGCCTCCGGTAAGGGCGGGTACGGGTCGAGCACGCGCGCGGGTTGTGCGACTGCCGGCACTGCGGCCTCCGTGTCTTCGTCGGCGTCCGTGTCTTGGTCGGCTCTTGGTCGGCGATTTCCGCACCCGCCTACCCGCACCGGTCGCCCGAAAACAACCGCCCGGCTCAGCCGCCGGTCTGCCGGCGCTCCTCCGCGGCGCGCTTCTGCCGCTCGCGCATCTGCTTGTACTGGTCGCGGGCCTGCGGGCTCCAGCCCTGGATGGCCCCTTCGACGGTGGCGGGTCCGAAGATCTGGAAGAAGAAGTGGCCGACCCGGTCCTTCTTCGGTTTCGGCTGCCCGGCACGGGAACGCTTGAACATGACGGCCACATCCTTGGTGTACAAACTATTGGGGTACCATGAGTCTGACACACCGCCGACACGCTGAGGAATACTGAGCGCCGTGACCCAGACCGCAGACCCGACGGCGGAAGGCCGCGACCCCCTCGCCCTGGATCAGCAGGTGTGCTTCGCCCTGGCGGTGGCCTCGCGCAACGTCATCGCGCTGTACCGCCCGCTGCTCGAGCCGATGGGCCTCACCCACCCGCAGTACCTGGTGATGCTGGCCCTGTGGCAGCACGCGCCGCTGTCGGTCAAGGACCTCAGCCGGCTGCTGCAGCTCGACCCGGGCACCCTGTCACCGCTGCTCAAGCGCCTCGAGGCAGCCGGCCTCGTGCGCCGGCAGCGCGCATTGCAGGACGAGCGGACTCTCGCCGTCACCCTGACCGACACCGGCCAGGCCCTGCGCGCCGAGGCGGAGAAGATCCCGGCGGCCGTGGTCGCCCGGCTCGGCATGCCCCTCGAAGAGCTGCTGCAGCTGCACGCCGCTCTCACCCGCGTCATCGAGGTCACCCGCGACCTGTGACCGGCTTCCCGCCGCAACCCGGAAATGCGGTCGGCCTGTGGCGAGCCACGGTGACACGATGAGCGGCATGCAACCCGTCGCGCAGGCCATGCAGGAAGCGCTCCACGCCGACGAGGACCGCCGGTGGGAACTCGTCTGGCAGCTGCAGGCCCACGGCGGCCAGGAGACGCTCGACCTCGCCGACCGGTACCGCCGCGACCCCGACCCGTCCCACCGCGAGCTGGCCGCCGACGTGCTCAGCCAGCTCGGCGCCGGACCGGGCAGGCCGGCGGCCGACGGACCGTTCCACGCCGCCGCCCTGGAGATCCTGCTCGACATGATCGGCGACGAGGACCATCCGGCGGTGCTCCACTCGATCGCCGTCGGCCTGGGCCACATCGGCGACGAGCGCAGCATCGCCCCGCTGGTACGCCTGCACACCCACCCCGACGTCGACGTCCGCCGCGGCGTCGTGTCCGGCCTGCTGCGCCGCCCGCAGCGGCCCGCGCTCGACGCGCTGATCGCCCTGTCCAGCGACCCGGACGACGACGTGCGCGACTGGGCGACGTTCGGCCTGGCCCGCCAGACCGACGAGGACTTCCCGGAACTGCGCGCCGCGCTCGCCGCCCGCCTCGGCGACGACGACCCCGACACCCTCGCCGAGGCCGTCCACGGCCTCGCCGTCCGCGGCGACGAACGCGCCATGCCCCAGCTCCTGCGCCACCTGGCCGCCCCGGAGCCCGAAGGCGACCTGCTGGTCATCATCGAGGCGCTGTACGCGCTGGCCACCACGACCGGCGATCCCAGGCTCCTGCCGTACCTGGAAGCCGAACGCGACGCCTGGGCCCGCGACGCGCCGGACGAAGACCCGCCGGCGGAGCTGACCCGCGCCCTCGCCCGCTACCGCACCGAGCAACGCTGATCCTCCAGCCCGGGCCGCTCAGGCGCCGGGGTGGGGGGCGGGGTTCGGCTGCTGCTGGGCGGCTGCCCAGAGAGCGAGCAGGCGCAGGTTGTCGTGCGACGGGCTGCCCGGGTCGGCGGTGTAGATGAACAGGGTCTGGTCCTCGTCGCCCGGCAGGGTCAGGGCCTCGTAGCGGATGGTGATCGGGCCGACGGCGGGGTGGGCCATGTGCTTCGTGCCGTAGGTGCGTTCGTGCACCTGGTGGCCGTTCCACCAGGTGCGGAACTGCGGGCTCTTGACGGTCAGCTCGTCGACGAGCTCGGCAGGGCTGGGCCGGTCCAGCCGTGTCCGGGGCGGGGTGCCCGCTTGCAGCATGGGTGGTGTTCCCCGGTCGGGGGGACAGGAACCGTCGAAGGAGATTGTCATGCCGTACCCCACCACCGGACCCGCCACCTGGTTCGTCACCGGCGCGTCGCACGGGCTCGGGCTCGAGCTGGTCAAGCAGCTGCTGCAGCGCGGTGACCGGGTGGCGGCGACCACCCGCTCGACCGACCGGCTGCGCGCGGCACTCGGCGACACCGACACCGAGCGGCTGCTGGCGCTGCCTGTCCAGCTCGCCGACGAGCGGGAGGTCGCCGCCGCCGTGGCAGCGGCCACGGACCGGTTCGGTCCGATCGACGTCGTGGTCAACAACGCCGGCCACGGCCTGCTCGGCGCCGTCGAGGAGATCACCGACGCCGAGGCCCGGGCCCAGTTCGACGTGCAGGTGTTCGGTGCCTGGAACGTGCTGCGCGCCGTCCTGCCCGGCATGCGCGAGCGGCGCAGCGGGCACATCATCACCGTCTCCTCGATCCTGGGGCTGACCACGTTCCCGGGTTGGGGCGCGTACAGCGCGGCGAAGTTCGCGGTGGAAGGGCTGACTGCGTCGCTGGCCGCGGAGGTCGCCGACTTCGGCATCCGGGTCAACCTGATCGAGCCCGGCTACCTGCGCACCGATTTCCTGCGCACCGACAACCTGCGCCTGCCGTCGCGGGTCGCCGACGGCTACGACGGCATCCGGGTGATGACCGACGCCCACCTCGCCATGCCCGGCACGCAGCTCGGCGACCCGGCCAGGGCCGCCACGGCGATCATCGCCGTCGCGCGTGAGGGGGTGGCGCCGCTGCACCAGGTGCTCGGCTCCGACGCCTATGAGCTGGCCGTCGCCCGGGTACGGGACCTCGCCGCCAACCTGGAGAGCGGGCGCGCGCTGGCCGTGACCACCGACATCCCTGCCGTGCGAACGGACCGCGACGCCGATCTCGTCAGCCGGTGAACCGTCCCCACGCCAGGAAGACCGCGAGGGTGAGGTAGAGCAGGTCGGGCAGGATCGTGGCCCGCTCGCCGCGGCGCAGCCGCATCGCCGCCGCGCCGGCGAACAGCACTGCCACGCAGGTGGCGGTGACCGGCACCAGCACCGGGGCGATGTCCAGCGCGGCAGGTAGCACCAGCCCGGCCGCGGCCAGCAGTTCCAGGGTACCGATGACTCTGAGCGCGCCCGGGCTGAAGTCCAGGACCCACTGTGCGGCGGGCCCGCCCATGGCGGCGATCCGCTCCCTGGGCACGATCATCTTGGACGTGCTGACCAGCAGGACCGCGGCGAGCAGCCCGGCGACGATCCACAGTGCGACGTGCATGGGAAACTCCTGTCGGCGTGAAATGGTGACGCCCGTCCAGATGCCGCCGGCCCCCGGCCTGTGACGCCCTCGGTGGCGTGACGGGCGCCACTGCGGACGGGTGTCACACGGCGGCGCCGGCCGGCATCGGATGGGGCAGAGCCGGGAGGGGGCGCGATGACTGAGCTGGATACCGCCACGGAGGCGTTCGTCGCCCACCGCGACCTGCTGTTCACCGTCGCGTACGAGCTGCTCGGCTCCGCCGCCGACGCCGAGGACGTGCTGCAGGAGACGTGGCTGCGCTGGTCGGGCGTCGACCTCGCCGAGGTGCGCGACCAGCGGGCGTACCTGGTGCGCGTCACCACCCGCCAGGCGCTCATGCGGCTGCGGACGCTGCGCCGGCGCCGGGAGTCCTATCTCGGCGAATGGCTGCCGGAGCCGCTGCTCACCACCCCCGACGTGGCCGAGGACGTGGCGCTGGCCGACAGCGTGTCGATGGCGATGCTGCTGGTCCTGGAGACGCTCACGCCGACCGAACGGGCGGTGTTCGTGCTGCGCGACGTGTTCGCCGTCGACTACGACGAGATCGCCGAGGCCGTCGGCAAGACCCAGGCGGCGGTCCGGCAGATCGCGCACCGTGCCCGCGCGCACGTCGCCGCCCGGCGCCCCCGGGGGACGGCGTCGGCGGCGCAGACCCGTGCCGCGCTGGCCGCGTTCGAGGAGGCGGTGCGGACCGGCGGGCTGCAGCGGCTGCTGGACGTCCTCGCCCCGGACGTCGTCCTGCTCGGCGACGGCGGCGGCAACGTGCAGACCGTCCGGCGTCCCGTTGTCGGCGCCGACCGGGTGGCCCGGCTGCTGCTCGGCGGCATGCGCAAGGTCCCGGCCCCGGCGACGCTGGAGCCGGCGCAGGTCAACGGCCACCCGGCGCTGCTGCTGCACCTCGACGGCCGCCTCGACTGCGTCATCGCCGTGCGCATCGACGACGGGCGGATCAGCGGGCTGTACGCGGTGCGCAACCCGCAGAAGCTGTCCCGGCTCGACCGGGCGACGACGGTCCGGCGCTGACCCGGCTCACGAAGCGGCGGGCCGTGCCTGCGACGTGGCCGCAGCGAGTTCGTGCCGGTCCTCCGGCGCGGCTGGATGCACCACCAGCACCGGCAGGTAGCCATGGTGCAGCACGGCCAGCGCCACGCTGCCGAACAGCATCTCGTGCACCGCCGACCGGCCATGGGACCCGACGACCAGGGCGGCCGCTCCGTGCTGCCGGGCGCATCCGGTCAGGGCCGCCGCGACCGACCGTCCGTGCGATCCGTGCCGCCTGCAATCGCCGGGCACCTGCAGGCGCTCCGCGACGCGGTCACCGACCGGCAACGGACCGGTCGTCTCGTCGGTGACCTCGCCGTCCTGCACCGTCGCCACCAGCAGCGTCCGCTCCGGGAAGAGCCGATCGGCCGCCGCCAGCGCGGCCTGCGCGCCGGCGGAGCTGTCGTGACCGATCAGCACCGGCCCGGTGGACAGGGCCGCGAACTCGTCGATCAGCAGCGGGTGCGGCACGACGAGAACGGGCCGGGGTGTGGAGTGCAGGACCGAGTCGGACACGCTGCCCAGCACCGCGCGGGCATTGCCGAGCCCGCGTGAACCGATCACGGTCAGATCGGCGTCGACCTGCTCGGCGAGCTCGGCCAGCCGCGGTCCCTCACCACCGTAACTGGACACGACGAGCGGCTCGGCGCTCCAGCCGGCGGAGTTGGCCAGGACGACGCCGATCGCCGCCATCCGGTCGGCCTCCCGGCGGCCCTCGTGCTCGACGGCCTCGATGAAGTCGTCGATTTTCCTGGTACCCGACCAGAGCCGCTCCCGAAGTTCGGCGCTGGCGAAGGGCGGCGCCCACAGATGCGCCACCCAGGCATGGGCATCGGGGAACAGCCGAGCCCCGGCGTCGATCGCCGCCGACGCTGCGGGGGAGCCGTCGTACCCGAGGATGATTCTGGTCGGCATGGTCGCCTCCTCGCTGGTCCGGCGCGGTGCGGCGGGCCAGGCGCGCAACCCGGCCGCGCTTCCAGCGTGGCACGGCCGGACGCATCGGGTCGCGGTCAGCGCATGCGGAGCCAGGATCGCAGGCGGGCGGTCGGGGTCCTGGGTTCGCAGCCGCACCGCTGCGATTGGGGTACGCCGGCGAGGACGGCGTCGACGTGGTTGCCGCAGCCGGTGTAGGTGGCCTTGCCGCAGGTCTTGCAGGTGGCGCGTTGACACATGGTCGCTTCCGATGCTGGTCGAGGATCGTTTCCGCAGGTTACCCGGTACATGATGACGGCCTGACGCGGGCGGCGGCGCGGGGAGCCGTGGCCCGGATCCGGGGTAAAATCGCGGTAATGCACACTGGTTCGCTGTCGCGGCTGGTGCGGCCGACACGTCCGTCCTGGGTGTTCGGGATTGCGGTCGCCACCATATTGATCGTGGCGGAGACACTGCTGATCTTTCCGCTCCAGCAGGTCACGGCGTCGTCGTTGCCCGGCATGATCTACATCATCGGCGTGCTGGTGATCTCGGCGGTGTGGGGGCGCTGGTTCGGGGTGGTCACCGCGGTGGCGAGCACCATCGCGTTCGCCGTCCTGCACGGCTTCACCGTCGACGGGTTCGAGGCCTCGGACGTCCAGGAGCTCGTCGGGCTGGCGGTGTTCCTCGTCGTCGCGGTGGCCACGAGTGCCCTGGCCGACCTGTCCCGGCTGCGTACCGCCGAGGTCGAAGAGTCGGACCTCACCGCTGAGATGGCCCGGCTGCTGCTGCACGCAGCCGACCTTCCTGCCGTGCTGCCCGCGGTCGCACAGCGCATCGCGCACGCGCTCGAACTGCCGGAAGCAACGATCCACCTCGCCGCCGTCGCCGGTGACGACCGGCACACGGCGTTTCCGCTGTACGTCGGCACCGACCGGTTGGGCACGTTGCTGGTGCCGGCCGACGTGCCGGACCGCACGACGCGGCGGCTGCGGGAGCGGGTGGTGTCGTCGTTGGCGTCGTTGCTGGAAGCCGGTTGCGAACGTGCGGCCGTGCTGAGCTCGCTGGAGGCAAGCCGGAAGCACCTCAGCAGGATCGCCGCGGAGCAGGCCGCGTTGGGTCGGGTGGCGACGCTCGTGGCCCGTGGCAGCCGGCCATCTGAGGTCTTCCAGGCCATCGTCACGGAGCTGCATGACCTGCTGGGCGACTACAGCACCTGGCTGTTGCGCTACGAGCCTGACGACACGGTCAGTACCCTCTCGACCAGCATGGCGCGCCTCCGGCCGGATCAGTCACGCTGGCCGTTGCAGGGTGAGAACGTCCCGGCGCTGGTCCGCGACACCGGCCGCCCAGCTCGGATGAACAGCTTCCAGCACGCCACCGGTCTCGGCGCCGATCGTGCTCGCGAGTTCGGGATCCGGTCCGCGGTCGGGCTGCCGATCAAGGTCGAGGGGCGGCTGTGGGGTCTGGTGGCGGTGGCGTCCACCCAGCCCGAGCCGCTGCCCGCGGACACCGAGGACCGCGTCGCGGCCTTCGTGCGCCTCGCCGCCACCGCCGTGGCCAACGCCGACAGCCGGGAGGAGCTCACCGCGTCCCGGGCCCGCCTGGTCGCCGCCGCCGACCAGGCCCGCGAGCGCATCGAACGGAAAGTGCACGACGGCGCACTGCAGCATTTCCTCGCCGTCGCCGTGCAGCTCGGCGCCACGCATGCCGGCCTGCCGGCGGAGCAGCGGCAGACCAAGGAGGAGCTGTCGTGTGCCCTGCACGGCCTGAACAAGGCCGTGGACGACCTGCGAGCGATCTGCCAGGGCATCCATCCGACGTTGCTCGCTGCTAGCGGCCTGCCACCGGCGCTCAAGGCGCTCGCACGCAGATCCCCGGTGCCGGTCGACCTGGACCTGCGCCTCGACCGCCGCCTGCCTCCAGTGGTCGAGGTGGCCGCGTATCACGTCGTGTTCGAGGCGCTGACCAACGCGGGCAGGCACGCGCACGCCTCGGTGGTGCAGGTCCGGGCCGCAGCCATGGACGACACCCTGCACCTTTCGGTCTGTGACGACGGCGCCGGCGGCGCCGACCCCCATTGCGGGACCGGTCTCACCGCCCTGCAGGACCGCATCGAGGCACTTGGCGGACAGCTCACCATCACCAGCCCCACCGGCGGCGGCACCCGGCTCGAAGCCGCCATCCCGACCACTGTCGCCATGTCGGCATCCGCTCCCGCGTAGTCCCTCGAGGCCTGGGCGCGGGTGGTCGTGGCTGCGGACACTGGAGGAGGGCGGCGTGCGGTGCACGTCAGGCCCGCGGCCGGCCACCCCGTGGGAGGGAGGAGCTGTGCGCCAGAGTCTGCGCCTGGGTGTGATCGCCGGAATCCCGGTCGGTGTGCACTGGTCTGTCCTCGTCGTCGCGATCCTGATCTGGCAGATGCTGGCGCTGGCGGTGGTCCCGGCCGGGGCACCGGGGCGGTGGCTGCTCGCGGCGGCCGGCGCGGTGGTGTTCCTGGCGTCGCTGCTGGCGCACGAGCTGGCGCACGCACTGGTGGGCCGCCTGTACGGGGTGCGCGCCGACCGGGTGACGCTGTGGGTGTTCGGTGGGGTCACCGAGTTCCGGACAGCGGCACCACATCCGCGCGCTGATCTGTTCACGGCGGTGGCCGGGCCGGCCGCCAGTGCGCTGTGCGGGGCGGTCGCGGCAGGGATCGCGCTGCCGCTCGGCGGCGGGTCCGGCTGGCTGGGCGGCGTGGCCGCGACGCTGCGCTGGCTGGCCGCGATCAACCTGCTGCTGGCGGTGTTCAACCTGCTGCCGGGCGCGCCGCTGGACGGCGGGCGGGTGCTGCGGGCGGTGTTGTGGTGGTGGCGCGGCGACCGGGGCCGGGCCGACGTGACCGCCGCGCGCGTCGGGCGGGTGCTCGGTGCGGGCCTGATCGCGCTGGGCGTCGCGCAGCTCCTCGTCGCCGGCGATCCGGGCGGGATCTGGCTCGCCCTGATCGGCTGGCTGCTGAGCGCCGCCGCGGTCGCCGAGGCCAATGCCGGGCGGTACCGGGCGGCGCTGGGCGAGCTGCCGGTCCGGGCGGTGATGCGCCCCGAGGTCGTCTGCGCCGACCCCGGCTGGACGGTCGCCGACGCCGAGGCCGCCCTCACGTCGCCGTCCGCCGGCGGTGTCGTCGCCGTGCGCGCCCGGGACGGGCGGCCTGCGGCGGTGGTCCGGTCCGGTGACCTGGACCGGATCCCGCCCGCCCAGCGGGCGGAGCTGCCGGTGTCCCGGCTCGCGGACGCTGTGCCGGTGGTCGAGGCCGCGCAGCCGCTGGCCGATGTCGCCGGCCCGGTGTCGCGGGCCGGGACCGCACTGGTGGTCCAGGACGGCCGGCTCGTCGGCGTGCTGGAACGGGCCGCCGTCGTCGAGGCAGTCCGCCGCGGCCCCGCTGAGACACCGAGCCGTCCGGCTGAGACACCGAGCCGTCCGGCTGATACACCAGGTCGTCCGCCGTTGTCCGGCTGATACACCAGGCCGTCCGCCGTTGTCCGGCTGAGACACCAGGCCGTCCGCCCCGCATGGCAGGAACCCTGCGGGCCGGCAGGGTCGATCAGCGGGCCGCGGTCACGGTGCTGCTGATCTCCTCATCGGCCTGACCGGCTCGCGGGGGTGCGGGCAGTCCCGCCGGAGGGGACACCGGTGGTCGTGGTCAGGGCGTCGATCAGCCCGGGGAAGCGGGCGTCGAGCTCGTCGCGGCGCAGCTCGACGGTGTGGGTGCGGCCGGCCACGACGGTGCGCGTCAGGCCCGCCTGCCGCAGGATGCGGAAGTGGTGCGTCATGGTCGATTTGTGCAGGCCGAAGTCCCAGTGCGTGCCGCACTTGCCGTGGGCCATGCCGTCGGCGAGCGTCTGCACGATGCGCAGGCGGATCGGGTCGGCGACCGCCCTCAGCACGTCGACCATCGTCACGTCGGCGATGTCCGGCATCGCGTCGTCCTCCCGGCCCATGCCCCCACCCTACAGTTGGACATCCGTCATACCATCGCCTAGGTTGACGGTATGACGGATGTCCAACAATCTGGTTCGGTGCGCTGGTCCTGGGACGCCGACGGCGTCGTCACCGTGACCTTCGACGACCCCGGGCGCACCGCGAACATGCTCAACCGGCGCCATCACGACGGACTCGGTGCGTGCCTGGACGACCTCACCCGGCAGCTCGGCCGGGTGCGCGGCGTCGTGCTCACCTCGGCGAAGCGTTCGTTCATCGCCGGCCCCGACTTCGTGCCGAGCGAGATCACCCCGGACGAGGCGGCCGCCACCTACGACCTGCTGACGCCGCTGCGGGACCAGGCACGCCGGCTGGAGGCGCTGGGCCGGCCGGTCGCCGCCGCACTCAACGGCTCCGCGCTCGGCGGCGGCTTCGAACTGGCGCTGGCCTGCCATTACCGGGTCGGCCCGAACGACCCGTCGGTCGTGTGGGCGCTCGCCGAGACCGGGATGGGCATCATTCCCGGCGGCGGCGGGACGGTCCGGGTGACGCGGATGTTCGGCATCGCCGCGGCGGTGCTGGAGATCGTCGGACCGGGCACCGCGTACCATCCGGCGCAGGCGCTGGCCGCCGGCCTGGTGGACGAGCTGGCCGACGACGTGGTCGCCGCGGCGCGGGCCTGGGTACTGGCGCAACCGGACGGGCCTTTCGCGCAGCGGTGGGAGCGGCCCGGCTACCGGATTCCCGGCGGGACTGCCGAGCCGCCGGGCCTTGCCGAGGAGGTGAGACGCCGCTCGGAGGGGTCGCCGGTGCGTGCGCTCGCCGCGGTGCTGGACGTGGCGGTGCGCAGCGCGGCTGCGCCGCTGGATGAGGCCTTCGAGATCGAGACGGCGGCCTGCCGGGCGTTGCTGGGCGCGCCCGAGTTCCCGGACCTGGCGCATCTGTTCTTCGCGATGCGTACGGTCGCCGGGGCACCCGCCGAGCCTGCTCCGGCGTCGACCCGGGCCGGGATGCGTGAATTCCCGCAGGTCGTCGCCAATCCCCTGGCCGCCGTGTTCTTCGCCGCCGACGCCCCGATCGTCGAGATCACCGGCGCTGAACTGATCCCCGAGGTCCGCGCGAGGGGCGGCATCCCCGTGCTGATCCACGGCGGCCACGGCTCCTTCGTGCAGACCCTCCTGGACGCCGGCCCCGACCCCGCCGCCATGGCCGCCGCCGCCCGCCGCGCCCTCGACAGCGGCCTGCGGGTCGACCCGGCCGGCGCCGACGTCGCCTCGGTGCTCGCGGCCGGATTCCCCTCCTGGACCGGCGGCGTCGTGCACGCCGGAGGCGCCCGGTGAGGTACTCGCTCGTCGAACTGGCCCCGGTCGCACCCGGCGGTACCAAACGGGAGGCCCTCGATCGGGCACTCACCGCCGCCGAAGAGGCCGAACATCTCGGCTTCCACCGCTTCTGGTTCGCCGAGCACCACCACGTGACCGGATACGCCGCTCAGGACCCGGTCGCGCTGATCGCGGCGGCCGCCCAGCGGACCTCCCGCATCCGCCTCGGCTCGGGTGCCGTCCTGCTCAACCACTACAGCGCCTTCAGCGTCGCCGAACGCTTCCTGATGCTGGAATCGCTCGCGCCCGGCCGGGTCGACCTTGGGCTCGGCCGCGCCACGGCCACCCCGCTCATCGACCACGCGCTGCGCCGCGACCGCAACAGCCGGCCGGCTGACGACTTCCCCGACCAGGTGCAGGAGATCATCGGGTACCTGCACAAGGCGTTCCACGGCGCCCACCCGTTCGCGGCGATCGACCTCACGGCCGGCACCGACGGCATCCCCGAGGTCTGGGTCCTCGGCTCCTCCGGTGCGAGCGCAGGCCTCGCCGCCCGGCTCGGCATCGGCTACACCTTCGGCGGCCACATCAACCCGGACCTGGCGGCCCGCGCGCTGCGCCACTACAGGGAAGGCTTCACGAAGACGCCCTCCGGCACCGGCGCCGCGCAGCCGATGCTCGCCCTCAACATCGTCGCCGCCGCCGACGAGGCGTCGGCACACCGGCTCACCTGGCCGGCGCGGGCCCTGCGGGCCGGTGGACGGGACCGGCCCATCCCCACGCTGGAACAGGCCCGCGCCGAGCTGAGCGCCGCGGCGAAGGCACAACCGAGCACGATCGTCGACGGCGCCGTCCCGCCGCAGATCTCCGGGACCCCGGCGACGCTGCGGGCCCAGCTCGTACCGGTGATCAAGGAATCGGGTGCGACCGAGGTCATGGTCCAGGACATGTTGACGGATTTCGACGCCCGGACCCGGTCACGGCAGATCGTCGCGGAGGTCCTCGAGTCGATCACCATCTGAACCCGGCCTGGTGCGGCTCAAGCACCGGGCCGGCCGAACATCCCCGACAGCTGCAACGTCCGGTCGACGGCCGCGCTCGCGTTGCGCAGCACCACGCTCGTCCCGCCGTTGGCGGCACTGCGACGGCACGCGTCCAGCGCGCCGACCGCCGTGGTGTCGATGTACGTGACGTACTGCAGGTCGACGTACACGAACGGGGGCCGGTGCTGGTCCACGACGTGGTTGATGGTGTCGCACAGCGCGGCGATCGTCGCGTGTTCCACCGTGCCGCGGACGGTGACGACCACCGCCGCGCTGTGCTCAATGCTGCTGCCGACGGAGAAGTTCACCGGGCCTCGACTCGGTCGTGCCGTTCCGCAGCCGCCGGCGGGGCGTCGGTGGCCGGGTGGCAGGACGTCGCCTCCGCCAGGGTCTGGTACGCCGGGAAGAGCTCGTGCAGGTTGAGCAGCCGCAGCGCGTCCCGGACCTGTTGGATCGGGGCAACGAGGCAGACGGTGATGGCCAGGCGGTGCGCCTCGACCAGGACGTCGAGGGCGCCGGAGTCCAGCCGTGCCACCCTGCTGAGGTCGACGACGAGGCGTCGTGACCGGCCGGGCAGGTCCAGCACGAGATCGCGCAGGCGGGCGTTGACGAGCAGGTCGGGGTTGCCCCACAGCGTCACAACGGTCGTGTCCGCGACCTGGGTGACCGTCAGGCGGCGCGACTCGCGGGCGGCCGGCATGGTGCGTTCCCGGGTCAGTGCCTGCTCGATCATCCGTGGCGGCGGGGACGTGCGCGTGCAGCGGCCGCAGGTGTGCGGACCGGTGGGCAGGTCGTCGCCGGTCCAGCCGTCCTGGCTGAACAGGCTCCACGCGACGGCCCAGTCACCCATCGTCGGGGCGAGGTTGGTGACCAGTTGGCCGCAGCCGTCGCAGGCGAGGGTGAAGTTCTTGCTGTCAAGGCTCAGCAGCGCGGTCAATATCGGCCCCTATCGCACGGTACGGACAAACACCACCTTGCGTGCGGGGCATGGCGACCGTCCCGCGAACATATGACAGTTCCATGACGAAGGGTCATCGCTCGATGTTGTGGTCGCGCCCCCGGCAACGGCCGTGCCGCGGATCCCGGGCGGCGGGCATGCGAACGCCCCGCCCAGCGGCTGCTGGACGGGGCGCCGGTCATCACTGCCAGCGGAGGGTCAGCACTGTCAGCGCAGGACGAAGAACGCCACGATCAACGCGATCACCAGCACCGCCGCTGTGATGGCGGCGGCGATCTTCGCGGCGCTGTACGGGCGTTCGCCGGCGACCTCGCCGGTGCGGCCGTTGACCTGGATGTTGTACGTCTTGCCGGCGTAGACGTAGCAGGCCAGCCACACCGGCAGCAGCATCAGCTTGAAGGTCACGTCGTGGTACTCGGTGTCGACGTGCTCCACGCGCTGTTCGTCGCCGCCGATGTCGTGCCGGCAGTCCTGCTCGATGATCGGAGCGATCTTCCGTTTCGCCTGCTCCAGGCCCGTTTCCGGCTCGACGTCGTAGCGCAGCGTCTCGTGACCTGCCAGGTACTGCGGGTGGAACGGCACTGCGTCGCCCAGCGGCCACGGCTCGAGGGCGTCGAGGTGCCCCTGGGTGACCTTGGTCGTGCCGGTCACCAGCACGTCGTCGAAGGCGCGCCCGACGGTGCCGCTCGCGTGGTGCCAGCGGGTCTTGCGCACCTGGCGGGTCTTCGTCTGACCGTTTTCGGTGTAGGTCTCCGTCTGCCAGTAGTGCTCACCGCGCTGGCCCCGGTAGTGGGAGACCGTCCGGGAATCGTACGTCCAGTGCGGCAGGTAGGTGCTCTTCGCGGACTCGGCCTCGGTGACCTTCTTCAGCCCGTTGGGCGCGAACCAGCGTGACGCGGCCCAGGTGCGCAGCGAGGCACGCAGCTGCTGCTTGGTGAGCGCGAACGGCAGGACCGCCTCGGGCACGATCTGGTCGTCCGGGTTGACCTCGGCGACGACGGCCGCCCCGCAGAACCGGCAGCGGTCGGAGATCGCGTCGGATTCGGTCTGCGCGCCGCAGTTCTGGCACTTGAAGACGTGCTTGGCCAGCAGCGCGATCGGCTTGCGGGGCAGCCCGGCGAACCGGGCCCAGTCGTGCTCGGAGATCTCCCGGGTCGCCGACGGCACCGGGGTCTCGTGGCCGCAGTACGGGCAGCGCAGCACCGAGGTGCCGGGCGCGAACTCCACGCCGGCGCCGCACCCGGCGCACGGATATTGCGTCTGTGCGACCACAGCTCAGCCCTGCGGCGGCAACGGCGGCGGGACGGCGGCGAAGAGCGCACCGAGCTCGGGGAGCTGCCCGGCCGGGGTCCACTGCGCCATGCCGTTCTTCCAGACCAGCGTGGTGCGGCTCACCGTACCCGAGCGGACCTGCGCGCCGAGCGCGTCGAGGTCGAACGGGCCGGCCTGCTGGCCGTTGACGCCGGCGAACCACTGGTCCTGTTGCGGCAGCGGCGGTGGACCGGCCGGTGCCGCAGCCGGGGCCGGGGCCGCGGCGGGCGCCGGCTGGTTGAGCGCGTTGGCCATCCGCTGCCCGGCGGCCATGCCCAGGCCGAGGCCGAAGCCCTCGCCGGCGCCGCCGCCCGGGTTGTTGGCGGCGTCCTCCATGGCGTTGGCGGCCTGGAAGGTCGTGTAGGCGTTCAGGTTGCCCAGCACCCCCATGGAGGTGCGCTTGTCGAGGGCCTCCTCGACCTCCGGGGGCAGGGAGATGTTCTCGATGATGAACTTCGGGATCTGCACACCGTAACCGGTCAGTTCCTCGGTCAGCACGCCGGCGAGCTTCTGGCCGATGGCCAGCTGCTGTGCGGCCAGGTCGAGCGCCGGGACCTGCGCCGTGGCGAGGGCGCTGCCGAGGTGGCCGACGATGAGCTGGCGCAGGAACTCCTGCACCTCCTCGGTGCGGAACTGCGGGTCGGTGCCGACCAGCTCCCGCAGCAGCTTCGCCGGGTCGACGACCCGCAGTGAGTACGCGCCGAACGCCCGCAGCCGGACCATCCCGAACTCGGCGTCGCGCATCATGACCGGGTTCTGCGTGCCCCACTTGAAGTCGGTGAACTGCCGCGTGTTGACGAAGTAGACCTCGGCCTTCCACGGCGAGTCGAACCCGTACTTCCAGCCCTTGATCGTCGTCAGGATCGGCAGGTTCTGCGTCTGCAGCGTGTACGTGCCGGGGGTGAAGACGTCGGCGACCTGCCCCTCGTTGACGAACACGGCGGTCTGCGACTCGCGCACGATGAGCTTGGCACCCATTTTGATTTCGTTCTGGTACCGCGGGAACCGCCAGACGATCGTGTCGCGGCTGTCGTCCAGCCACTCGATGATGTCGATGAACTCGCCGCGTAACTTCTCCACCAAACCCATGACAGGTGCTCCTCACTCCACGTACACTGCTCACGCCGCGGCCAGACCATAGAGAATCGCACGGTGGCGGACAAGAGCCACAATGCCTGTGTCGGCTTGTCGGCACTGCGGCGGTTACGCACGGTGGTCGGCGCGATCCCGGGCACGGCGGAGGTGTTCACGGAACGAAGCCGGCCGTGGAGAAGATCACAAGGGATGCTGGCGGGTCGCCGACTGGCCGCCGGCGTGCCACGGGACAGCCGCCGTCAGGGATGCCCGCGCGGGTCAGTGCCGGCGGGTCGCGAAGTGGCGCACGGCGCAGGCCAGCAGGTCGGTGTCGAAGGGCAGCCGTTCGCAGCAGCCGACCGCCGCGGCCAGGTGCGCGGCCGTCAGCCGGCGCGCCTCGTCAAGGCCGCAGGTCTGCACGATGTTGGTCTTGGCCAGGTCATGGTTGGCGTCCTTGCCCAGCTGCCGGGTCGACGCGGTGGCATCCAGGATGTCGTCGTGCAGCTGGAACACGACGCCGGCGTGGTACGCGTAGCGCCTGAGCACGTCGACCTGCTCCGGCGGCCGGTCCAGCAGCATCATCAGCGGCACGAGCGCGGCTTCGATCGCGGTCGAGGTCTTCAGGCTGTACATCTCGATGATCTCGGCCGGGGTGGCGGGCGTGTCGCCCTGGCCGAGCTGCAGGTCGAGGTGCTGCCCGCGGCACATGCCCTGCGGGCCGAGGACGGAGCCGACGTACTCGACGACGGCGGTGACCCGCTGCGCCGGGAACCGGCGGTCGAGTTGCGCCATCAGCCCGAAACCGGAGGAGACCATCGACAGCGCGGCGAGCTGTGCGGTGCCCTCGCCGTAGACGATGTGGGTGGCGGGCCTGCCCCGGCGTACCGTGGCGCCGTCCTGCGCCGGGAGGTCGTCGAAGATGAGGCTCGCGGTGTGGAACAGTTCACCGGCGACCAGCACCGGTTCGATGGCCGCCGGCTGGACCCCGAGCCCTTCGGCGAGCATGAGGCCCAGCGCGGGCCGCAGCCGCTTGCCGGATCCGGCCAGCGCGTAGGCGACGACCGCGTCGAGCTGCGAGGTGCCGTGCGCGGGCCGGTGCCGGTCCAGCAGGCCGTTGAGGTACGGCAGCCGGTCGGCGATGAAGGTGCGGCAGTCGACGGCGGTGGGGCGCCGGTGCCGCAGCAGCTGCCCGGTCCGCTCCCGCAGCCGCTGCTCTGCGACGTCCAGTCGCCGGCCGGCCCGCCGTGGCCCGCCGGTGGCCGCCGCCAGGAACCGCTGCACGGCGCCGGCGGGGGCGAACCGGCGGCGTAACACGTCCGCCCGGCCCGGATCGGCGGCGAGGTGCCGGCCCAGCCGCGCGCTGCTGTAGTAGGCGAGGGCGTCGGCCACGACGGGATCGCCGCCGAACACCTCCGCGGCGACGTACGACTGGTAGGCGAACAGGTCGTGCAACGGGTTCGCGGCTGCCGGGCGGCCATCGGCGGCCGGCGTGGTGAACGGGGTCCGGCGGCCGTCGCGTTCGTCGTCGGCGGCGTCGATCAGGTCGTCGCGGAGCTGGCTGATGAAGATCGTGTTGATGCAGCGGCGGTAGAAGCCGTCGTCGAGCTCGCGGCGGGCGAGCAGGTTGGCGACGACCCGGCTCATGCCGGCCTTGACGAACATGTCGGGGTACATGGCGTCCGGCTCCTGCGCCGCGGGCGGTTCCGCCGCCCGCTGCGCGTCACGGTGCTGGGCGAGGTACATCGCCTCGGCCGCGTGGTACAGGTGCCGGTGGGCGTCGAAGGGGTAGTCGTCCAGCAGCCCGAGGTGCACGGCGTGCAGCTCCTCGATGAGTGGATGCTCCGGCAGGTCGCCGGCGTCGGCCGGCTGCCCGGTCGCGAGACCCTTCACGGTCAGCTCGTGCAGTCGCCGGCGGTGCTCCGCCGTGAAGTGGTCGCCGGGCAGGTCGTGCAGCGTGTCGTCGACGATGGCGTAGGCCGCGCCGAATCCGTACGCCCCCCGCACGACGCCGGCGAGCCGCGAGCGGACGCCGTCCGGCCCGGCCCCGTCGACGCTGTGGGCGGCGATGAGCAGCACCCCGGTCATCGCCCGCAGCACCTTGCCCATACCGCCGGTCCGGACGACGGCCTCCGGCAGGATGCGGTGCAGGTGCTCGAGGCGCTCGGTGAGCCACCGCAGCTCGGCCGCGCCGCGCAACTGCGGCAGGAAGTGCTCCAGCGCGGCGACGACCCCGGCGACACCGCGGCGGTCGTCCATGCCGGCCAGGACCTCGCGCACGGTGGGGGGCCGCCCGCCCGTGCCGCTGACCGCCGCCGCGACCTTCGCCGGCGAAGGCACCTCGGCCAGGTTGAAGACGCTGAAGTGGACCACTTCCCGGGCCTGCCGCAGCTGCTCGGCCGCCCGGCGGCGCACGGCGAACCGGCGGGCGGCCAGCAGCTGTTGCGTGCACCGGTCGGTGTACTCGTCGATCGCGGCCGGATGGGTGACGCACCAGCGGCGGAAGTCGGCGAGGGTGTGCCCGACGCCCACCAGCAGTCGATGCTCCGCCAGGTCGTCCCGGCGGAACGGGAACGGCCCGTGGTCAGGTGCTGGGTCACTCATCAGGTTCCGGCGCTACTCTCTGCGACATGCGGTGAGCGGTGGTAGTCCCGGATGGTAGGCGACCGTCGCTCGCACGTCGTCTGCGCCGCGGCTGTGCTGGACGCGCCCTGACCGCCCCGAGCCGCACCAGATCCGGTCGGCCGGTTCAGCCGACGATCTTGCCGGCACCGCCGGCGCTCTGCTGCGCCTCGGCCAGGAAGGCCTTCATGTCGATGGTCTCCAGGCCGGTACCGGCGACCACGACCTTCGTGCCCGCCACGAGCGACGGGTACAGCGACGCCTGCTTGTCCGCGTACGCCGCGGCGCGTTCCGGGGTCTTGAACTCGACGAAGATGACCTGCTGGATCCGGTTGGGCAGCAGCTCGTTGGCGGTCTTGTAGCAGTCGAACTGCTTGAAGAACACGCCGTCGGCCTTGAACGCGTCGTCCAGTCCGGTGGAGTTGTCGTCCCACTTGCCGATCGGGCAGTTCGGGTCCTTCGTGAGCCGCTCGCTGGCGAGCTTGGCGACGGTGTCGTAGGTGAGGCCGCCGGCGGCGGCGCCGTTCTGGGCGGAGGTCGGTGCCGGGTCGTCACCGCCGCAGGCGGCTGTGAACAGGACCGCGGCGGCGGCGGTGAAGGTGGCGAGCAGCTGTGCGGTGCGCATGTGTCGTCGTCCTCGGCAGTCGGAGGTGCGGGGCGGGGACCGCAGACGCGGCGTGCGACGCGTCCCGCCGTGGCGATGGCGAGGATTGCGTCGCACGCTGGAGATGATCCTGCACGCCCGGCCGGGTGACAGTCACGAACCGGTCAATGTCCCTTACGCGATCTGGCCAGCTGCACGTGTGCTGTCAGGCGAGGTCGACGGCCACCGGCAGCTTCGTCGGGGCCAGCATCACCCACGGGTTGCGGAACACCGCCGCGCCGGTGTCGACGGCGATCGTCCGGTACCGCCGCAGCAGCAGCTCCATCGCGATCCGCGCCTCGAGCCGGGCCAGCGGCGCGCCGATGCAGAAGTGGATGCCGTGGCCGAACGTCACGTGCGGGTTCGGGCTGCGTCGGATGTCGAAGCGCGCGGGGTCGGCGAAGACCCGGCGGTCGCGGTTGGCGGCGGCCAGCCATGCGGTGACGACGGCACCCTCCGGCACACTCACCCCGCCGACGACGGTGCCGGCGGTGGCCCGCCGGGCCAGGCGTGGGAACGGGGTGCGCAGGCGCAGCACCTCCTCGATCGCGTCCGGCAGCAGCGCCGGGTCGGCCCGCAGCTGCGCCGCCGCGTCCGGGTGCTGGTCGAGGGCGACGACCGTGTTGCCCAGGGTCGCCGTGGTCGTGATGTGCCCGGCGAGCAGCAGCAGCCCGACGAAGCCGATGATCTCCTCGTCGTCGAGCCGCTCGCCGTCGGCCTCGGCGCGCACCAGTGCGCTGGTGAGGTCGTCGCCGGGCGCCGCGCGCCGGGCCCGCACGTGCCGCAGGAGGTACTCGTTCATCTCCCGCAGCACCGGCGCGACGGTGCGTACCGTCTGATCGTCCATCATCCGGACCAGCGGCTCGTCGGGACCCATCTCCGGCCGTTCGAACAGCGCGTCGGCCCAGCGCCGGAACACCGGCCGGTCCGCCGCCGGGATGCCGAGCAGCTCGGCGATGACGATGACGGGCAGCGGGTACGCCAGGTCGTCGACCAGGTCGAACCGCTGCGCCCCGGCGACCCCGTCGAGCAGCTCCTCGGTGACCGCGGTGACGCGCGGGGCCAGGCCGGCCACCACCCGCGGCGTGAACGCCCGGCTCACCAGCCGCCGCAGCGAGTCGTGACGGGGCGGGTCCATCTGGACGAAGTTGCCGCGCCGGAACAGCTCCAGGTCCTCCTGGCGGGGCAGCAGGTCGCCCAGGTCGGACGAGAACCGGTCCGGGTCGCCGAGCACCGCCGTGACCTCGGGGTGCCCGAGCACCAGCCACGAGCGCTGCCGCTCGTCGTAGTGCACGACGCCGTCGCGGCGCGCGTCCTCCAGCCAGGTGAACAGGTCGGGCAGGGTGCTGGTCGTCATCGCCGATCACTCCCCTCAGGGGTACGCCGGCGCGGGCTACCCGCCGGGCGGGTTCCCAAACGGTCGCCGGTACCCGGGCGAACCGCCGGCGGCCCCGTGTCAGCGCGCCGGTACCGGGTAGTCGCGCACCCGCGGCCACTCGAGCGGACGACTGACAGGACGGTGCGACGATGGTGCTGCACAGGGCACGGCCACCACGGCGGCAGGTCTCGGACGGCAACCCGTTCGCGACGATCGCCAACCCGGCGCTGGCCCAGCAGGTGACCGCTCCCCACAGCACGCTGGCCGAGGACCCGGTGCCGGCCGACACCGCCTGGCAGCTCGTGCACGACGAGCTCATGCTCGACGGCAACGCCCGGCTGAACCTCGCCACGTTCGTGACGACCTGGATGGAGCCGCAGGCGGTACGCCTCATGGCCGAGTGCGTCGACAAGAACATGATCGACAAGGACGAGTACCCGCAGACCGCCGAGTTCGAGCGGCGCTGCGTCAGCATTCTCGCCGGCCTGTGGCACGCCCCGGACCCGGCCGACGTGATCGGCTGCTCGACCACCGGGTCCAGCGAGGCGTGCATGCTGGCCGGGCTGGCCCTGAAGCGGCGCTGGTCGGCCCGGCGCCCAGCCGGCGAGGCCCGGCGGCCCAACCTGGTGATGGGCATCAACGTGCAGGTCTGCTGGGAGAAGTTCTGCAACTACTGGGAGGTCGAACCCCGCCTGGTGCCGATGGAAGGCGACCGGCTGCACCTGACCGCGCAGGAGGCCGCGGCGCACTGCGACGAGAACACCATCGGCGTGGTCGCGGTCCTCGGCTCGACGTTCGACGGCAGCTACGAACCGGTCGCCGAGATCGCCGCGGCGCTCGACGCGCTGCAGCAGCGCACCGGATGGGACATCCCGCTGCACGTCGACGGCGCCTCCGGGGCGATGATCGCGCCCTTCCTCGACCCGGACCTGGAATGGGACTTCCGGCTCGACCGGGTCGCCTCCATCAACACCTCCGGCCACAAGTACGGCCTGGTGTACCCCGGCGTCGGCTGGGTCCTGTGGCGGCACCGCGACGCCCTGCCGGAGGACCTCATCTTCAACGTCAACTACCTCGGCGGCAGCATGCCGACGTTCGCGCTGAACTTCTCCCGCCCCGGCGCGGAGGTCGTCGCGCAGTACTACACCTTCTTCCGCCTCGGCCGCGCCGGCTTCCAAGCCGTCCAGCAGGCGTCCCGCGACGTGGCCCTGCACCTGTCCGGCGGGATCGCCGCCATGGGCCCGTTCCGGCTGCTGAGCCGCGGCGACCAGCTGCCGGTGTTCGCGTTCACCACGAACGCCGACGTCGCCGCGTTCAACGTGTTCGACGTGTCCCGGCGGCTGCGCGAACGCGGCTGGCTGGTCCCGGCGTACACCTTCCCGGCCAACCGCACCGACCTCGCCGTGCTGCGGGTCGTGGTCCGCAACGGCTTCACCCGCGACCTGGCCGACCTGCTGCTCGCCGACCTGCACCGGCTGCTGCCCGAGCTGCAGGCCCAGCCCGGCCCCCTGCACACCGCCGGCGACGCCACCGGATTCCACCACTGAGGAACTCACCCGCTTGCTCACCCCATGCCGGCACCGTCCGGGCGTACTGTAAGAAGTGCCTGCGAGACGACCGAGCGAAGCTGGTAAAACAGCGGAGCACGACGCACCAGGAGACCGAGAGGTCAAATGGTGTGTCGAGGACCTGAACCGGTAGCGCCGGGGAAGGACGATCGCCTCGCAGGTTCATTCGTGCCCGCAGGCCGACGGCCCGCCGTTACGATCTTCCATGATGTCCCTCGGGAACGGTGCGAAGCGGCGCGTTCTTGCAGCGATGCTGGTGGTGTTCGGCGGTTTCGGGGCCGTCGCCGCGGCGTCGTTACTCATTCCCGCGTGGCGAGCCGCCCACGGCGACGGGCATACCGGCACGTTCACGCTCACCGAGCCGAACGGCTGTGACCGGTACCAGCCCCCACAGCAACGATGCGGCTGGTTCGGCGACTTCGTCAGCGACGACGGACTCGTGGTGCAACGGCACAAAGAGCTCAGCGGCGGACTCCCGCCCGGGGCGGCGGTCGGAGAAACCGTAGCCGCACGCGACAGCGGCAGCCGGACCGTGATCTATCCTCTGCCGGACGCTCCGACCTGGAAGGAGCCGGCGGGATACACGGCGGTGTTCACGGGCATCCTTCTTCTTGGCGTGGTCCTCCTTCGCCCCTGGCGCTGGGCACGGCGGAAGCGAGATTGACCAGTAAGCTCCGCCTGGTGCTCTTGTCTGCTGAAGAAATCAGCTTTGCAGTCGACCCCCAGCGTCTCTGGGACAAGGAGCACCGCACTTCTGGGGCCGAGATCACCGAGACGGATCTGCACTACACGGCCTTCCCGGCAGCGGTCACCTTTACGGCTGACGCCGTGCCGTTCGTCGGGCCGCGGCGACAGGTTCCGCTGTTTGACTTCCTGGCATGCGCTGCCCGGGCGGTACGGGCCCTGCGGCACGGCGAAGCGGCGACATTGAGCTACACCGAGTCGTCCGATCGAGTCCACCTGCGCCCTGTCGACGGTGACCGTGTCGAGATTTCTGCTACCGGCCACCGCTTGGTGATCAACGTTGACCGCGTTGAGCTGTTGGAAACCCTTACGGCCTTCGTTCAGGATGGCAGGGCGCAACTCGTCGACAACGTTCCCGGGTTCAGGAGCAACCCGCAGATAGGCAAGCTCGCCGTGTAGTGCGGCGGTAGCGAGTATGCAACCCGCGTTCGAACGCTCCGGCCGCCGCACAGGGCCCGGCTACATCCAGGCACCAACTCTGAGAAGCGGGGCTCGCCAGCGGCGTTCCGACGGGTGCCGGCCATCGTCATCGCCGCCCTGCTGTTGGCCGGCGCCGCTGTCGACACGGTCAGCACCGACGGCATGACCGCCCGCGAGGTCGATAAAAGTTTCGGGGGTCGCGGCAGGCGTCGTGCGGTGGCTGTGCGGGCTCGTACCGCGAGATCGTGTCCGTCCCGGCGAACAAGCCGTGCATCACGCTGCAGGGGCTCGGCTCGGCTCGGCTCGGCGCCGAGCGTGCGGCGATTAGACCGACTTATGATGCTTTGGTCGGGTTGATGAGAACCGGTCATGCGCCGCTGTGGGGGCGTTCGCGGCGACCTGCGGCGTAGAGGTGGTTCACGCCGGTTTTCGCACACAACTCCTGGTGTCTTCCGCCGCTTCGAAAAGGTCCTGACCGGCACTTATCACGAATCAGTTAACGCTGATAGTGTACTCCGGTACATGAGTGTAGTGTCTGTACTCAGCTTCCGCAGCGACGCCACGGGTGGCATCGGTCGCCTGCGCGAGGAGGGGCACTGCTCCGCGTCATAGCCCGGTCGCGACCATCTCTCGCTCATATGAAGGAGACCCGGTGACCCGTTTGAGGACGGCTCTGACCTGCTCGATTCTGGCCCTGACCACCACTCTGGCCGCCTGCGGCGGATCCTCGACCAGTTCGGACCCGGCAGGCGCCTCGTCAGGCAAGCCGGACGAGGCCAAGAACGCCGCGGCGACGCTGCGCGTCGTCGTGCCCTCGATCTCGCAGTTCCTCGGGCAGCCGTTCCAGGCGGCGTCGCCCCCGCGTGCCGAGTCCACCTCGGCGATCTTCGACGCGCTCACCCGGGTCGACAACACCGGCACACCCGTGCCGTGGCTCGCCAAGTCCTGGACCCGCGTCAACGACACCACCTGGCAGTTCTCGTTGCGCACCGACGTGACGTTCTCCAACGGCGAGCCGGTCGACGCGGACGCCGTCGTGGCGACCGTGACCGCCCTGGTCGGCACCGCCGGCACCGGCAGCGTCGCCAAGCTGTACAACCCGTCGGTGTCCGGGGCGACCAAGATCGACGGTTCCACCGTCAACATCACCACCTCCAAGCCCGACGGGGTGCTGCCGCAGGAGATCGCGGCGCTGTACATCGTGCCGCCGAAGTACCTGGCCGAGGTCGGGATGGACGGCTTCGCCAAGGCGCCGATCGGCACCGGCCCCTACACGGTCACGTCGATCAGCAGCACCGAGATCACGATGAAGGCGAACCCGACGTCGTGGCGGAAACCGATCATCGGCAACCTGCAGATCAAGCAGGTCGCCGACCAGACGGCGCGGACCAACGCGATCCTGTCCGGTGCGGCCGACATCAACACCCTGCTGGACCTCGACCAGATCGACAACGTCAAGGCCAAGAACTTCATCGTCTTCCCGTTGAAGAACCAGGCCGTCTTCCTGCTGCAGTTCGTCGCGTCCACGGGCGGCTCGAAGCCGCTGGACAACCCGCTGGTCCGCCAGGCGATCAACTACGCCGTCGACAAGGAAGCGGTCATCAAGTCGGTGTTCCAGGGCCTGACCACGGTGGCCAGCCAGGGCACCGCCCCGGGCACCACCGGTCACGACGCCGACCTGCAGCCCTACCCGTACGACCCGGCCAAGGCCAAGGACCTGCTCAGCCAGGCCGGGTACCCGAACGGCTTCGAGCTCAGCGGCGTCTACTCCCTCGGTGCCTTCGCCGGTGACAAGGACTTCCTGGCCCAGGCGCAGAGCGACCTCGGCAAGGTCGGGATCAAGCTGACGATGAAGCAGGAGACCACCGCGAACATGACCAGCTACCTGCTCAAGGGGCAGTGGCCGGCGGACATGTTCACCACGGCGTACCTCACGGCGCCGACCCAGGACGCGACGAAGGCCTACCTGAACAACAGCTGCCTGCGCAAGCCCGGCTCGTGGTGCGACCAGACCCAGGCCGACCTCATCAGCAAGGCCCTGACCCAGACCGTGGGCACCCCGGAGCGGGCCGAGACGCTCAAGGCACTGGCCAAGGCCATCCACGACAACCCGCCGGCGCTGTTCTTCAACAACGGGCTCAAGGTCATCGCCCACGGCAATGATGTGGCCGGTTACACAATCGACAGCTCGACCAACACTTCGTGGGAGACAGTGTATTTCAAGTAGCTGATCTTCCCGACTCGTTCAATGGTGCCGGCACCAGGCAAGACGGTGCCGGCACCTGATCAGAAGGACGATACGAATGGCCGATACCGGAATCAGTACGGGACAATCCGCCGCCGCCGTGCGGTCGCTGAGCGTGACCTACCGCCGCGGCGCCCGGCACGTGTACGCCGCCCGCGACGTCAGCATCGACATCCCGCGGGGCCGCATCGTCGGGCTCATCGGCGAGTCGGGCGCGGGCAAGTCGACGGTGTTGCGCGCGCTGCTGGGCCTGACCAAGCCGACCAGCGGCGTCGTCGAGATCGCCGGCACCGACCTGTCGACCGTGTCGGCGAAGACGGCCCTCGCGCTGCGCAACCGCATCCAGGTCGTCATGCAGAACCCCTACGCCAGCCTCGATCCGCGCTGGTCGGTGGCGGACTCGATCGCCGAACCGCTGCGGGCCCGGTCCCGGCAGCGCGGCAGCGAGCCGATGAGCAAGGACGCCATCGCCCGCCGCGTCGGCGAGATGCTCGACCGGGTGCGGCTGCCCACCAGCAAGCTGCACTCGTTTCCCCGCGAGCTGTCCGGCGGCGAGCGCCAGCGCGTCGCCATCGCCCGGGCACTGTCGGTGCGCCCGTCCATCCTCGTCGCCGACGAGCCGGTCACCGCCCTGGACAACGTGACCACCGCCGAGATCCTCGGCCTCCTCGAGGAGCTGCACGCCGAGGTCGGGCTGGCCATCCTGATCGTCTCGCACAGCATGTCGGTCATCGCCCAGCTCGCCGACGACGTCCACGTGATGCAGGACGGCCGGCTCGTGGAGTCCGGCCCGGCCGAGTCGGTGCTGGACCACCCGCAGCACCCGCACACCGCGATGCTCATCGCCGCGAGCCGGTACCTCGACGAATGGGACGGATCGGGCCCCGAGCTCACCACGGCGGCGGCCCGATGACCCAGCAGCTGTCCGACCGGCCCACCGAGGCCGCCCCCGCGCAGGAGACCCAGGACCCCGTGGCCCGCCGCATCGCGCTGCGGCTCGGCATCCGGGTGATCGAGCTGGTCGGGTTCCTGGTCCTGCTCGTCACCGTGCTGTTCTTCCTGGCCCGGGTCCAGGGCGACCCGGCCGTCATCCTGGCCGGCCCCGAGGCGACCCCCGAGGACGTGGCCCAGATCCGCGTGATCTACGGGCTGGACAGCCCGCTGATCATCCAGTACCTCAACTTCCTGCGGCAGTTCCTGCTGTTCGACTTCGGCAACTCGATCACCGAGCGGATCCCCGCGCTGGACCTCGCGGCCGGCCGGCTGGGCACGACGCTGCTGCTGTGCGTGATCGCGACGGTCATCAACGTCGCGGTCGCCACGCCGATCGGCATCTACATCGGTGGCGGCACCGGTGCCGCGGCCGGCCGGCGCGGGCCGCTGCGCAGGGTCGTCAGCGGCATCGTGCTGGCCACCCAGGGCATCCAGTACTACATCATCGCGTTGCTGCTGATCACCGTGTTCGCCATCAAGCTGCAGGTGCTCCCGGCGATCGGGTTCGACCGGGCCGACTCGTGGATCCTGCCGAGCGTCAGCCTCGCCTGGCTGGCCGCGCCGCGCCTGGCCCGGGTCGTGCAGAGCGCCGCGCGGCAGGTCTGGTCCTCGGAGCTGGTGCACACCGCGACCGCGTACGGGTTGTCGCCCGCGACGATCCGCAACAAGTACGTGCTGCCCAACGTGCTGGTGCCGCTGATCGCCACCGCGGGCACGCAGTTCACGCTGCTGCTGTCCGGCGCGGTGATCGTCGAGCAGCTCTTCGGCATCAACGGCCTCGGCCAGCTGCTGGTCGTCAGCGTGCAGAACGCGGACTTCCCGTCGCTGGCCGCCGGCGTCACCCTCATCGGCCTGGTCGTCTTCGCCGTCACCGCGGTCTCCGACGTGCTGTACCGGATCGCCGATCCCCGACTGCGCAGGAACGGCTGATGGCCACCATGACGAACACCCGAACCTGGCGGCTGCTGCCACGCGGCGTGAAGAGTTCACTGTACTGGCTGATCAGCCTGCTCATCCTCGGCCTCGCCGTCTGGAAGCACGGGGCCGGGCACGCGGAGCAGGACATCCGCGACCGGCTGCAGGGCCCGAGCGCGCAGCACTGGCTGGGCACCGACGGCGCCGGCCGGGACAACCTCCAGGAGCTGCTGCACGGACTGCCCTGGTCGGTCGAGGTCGCCCTGCTGGCCACGCTGATCGCCGCGGCCGTCGGCACGGTCGTCGGGGTCACGACCGGTTGGTACGGGCGCTGGTGGTCGCGGGCGGTCCTGCGGCTGGTCGACTTCGAGGTGGCGTTCCCGTTCGTCGTGATGGCGGTGGTACTGATCGGCGTGCTGGGCCGGGGCACCCTGCAGATCGCGCTGGTGCTCGGCATCGCGCTGTGGCCGCTGGTCGCCCGGGTCGTGCACTCCGAGACGCTGCAGCTGCGCGAGCAGGAGTACGTCGTCTACAGCAACCTCGTGTGGGGCAACGGGCTGCGGGTCATCCGGGAGCACCTGATCCCGGCGCTGCTCATCCGGGTCGCGGTCGTCAGCGCGTTCGTGTTCGGCGACGTGCTCGGTGCGGCCGCGGCGCTGTCCCTGCTCGGCATCGGGCCGTCGCTGGAGACCTCGTCCTGGGGCAACATGCTGGCCGACGGGCAGCAGTACCTCAACCGCGACCCCTGGATCGCGCTGAGCTCGGCGACGGCGCTGGTCATGCTGCTGGTCTTCGTGAACATGCTGGCCGACCGCCTGGCCGCGGCGGCGTCCCGGTCGGGCACGGCGGACACCATGACGGAGCTGCTCGCACCGGCCGAGGCCGCAGACCTGGACGCGACCGGACCGGCAGATCGGGGACCGCGATGACGGAGATGACCAAGCCGACCGACACGACCGAGAGGCCGGCCGGGACGAACCAGCCGGTGGTCGACGTGTCCCAGCTGACCGTCGAGCTCGGCGACCCGGACCGGGGCCGCGGGGTGCGGATCGGGCCGGTCGACCTGCAGATCGGGCGCGGGGAGTGCGTGTGCGTCGTGGGCACCTCGGGCGCCGGCAAGAGCACCATCGGCCAGGCGCTGCTCGGCATGCTCGGCCCCGGCGGCCGGGTCACCGGCGGGTCGGTGCGCGTCGCCGGCACGTCGCTGTTCGACGCCGACGACAAGACGCTGCGCTCGCTGCGCGGCTCGACCGTGACGATGATCTTCCAGGACCCGACCGCGGCGCTGAACCCGGTGCGCCGCCTGGACAAGATCTTCGCCGACGTCCTCAAGGCCCACGGCACCACCGGCAAGGACGAGATCGCGGCGCGGACCCGGGAGGCCCTGACCGCGGCCGAGCTCGACCCGGACGCGGCGATGCGCCGCTACGCCCACGAGCTGTCCGGCGGCATGCGCCAGCGCGTGATGGTGGCTCTCGCCCTGGTCAACCGGCCGGCCGTGATCGTCGCCGACGAGCCGACGACTGCGCTGGACCCGACCACGCAGAAGGAGGTCATCGAGCTGTTCGGCGTGCTGAAGCGGACGAACACCCTCGTGGTGATCACCCACGACCTGCGCGTCGCGCGCCGGCTGGCCGACCGGATCGTCGTGATGAGCCTTGGCCGGATCGTGGAGACCGGCACCGTCGAGGAGATCATGACCGCGCCGCAGCATCCGGTGACGCAGGGGCTCGTCGCCAACCAGAAGCTCACCAAGGTCGCGAAACGAAGGGACCGGTCCTGATGATCCCGACTGTGTACGCGCCGGCGGGGAAGATCCCCGCCGAGCCGGCCGCGACCTCGCCGGTGCTGCGATGATGCCGCTGGCCGGGCTGACCGTGGTCAGCCTCGAGCAGGCGGTCGCCGCGCCGTTCGCGACGCGGCAGCTGGCCGACCTCGGCGCGCGGGTGATCAAGATCGAGCGGCCCGGCGCCGGTGACTTCGCCCGCCGGTACGACGAGGCGGTGCACGGCGAGTCCAGCTACTTCGTGTGGCTGAACCGCTCCAAGGAGTCCCTCACGCTGGACATCAAGCACCCCGACGGCCGCCGCGTCCTCCAGGAGCTGCTGCGCGACGCCGACGTGCTGGTGCAGAACCTCGGCCCCGGCGCCGCCGCCCGGCTCGGGCTCGACGCCGCCACCCTGGCCGAGGGGCACCCGCAGCTCGTCGTCTGCGACATCACCGGCTTCGGCGCCGACGGCCCATGGGCCGCACGCAAGGCCTACGACCTGCTGGTGCAGTTCGAGACCGGGCTGGTGTCGCTCACCGGTACCCCCGACGGGGTGGCGAAGGTCGGCATCTCGGTCGCCGACATCGCCGCCGGGATGTACGCCTACAGCGGCATCCTCACCGCGCTCTACACGCGAGCGACCACCGGCGTTGCGCACCCGGTGTCGGTGTCGCTGTTCGAGGCGCTCGCCGAGTGGATGGGGCAGCCGGCGTACTACACCGAGTACGGGCCGGGGCAGCCCCCTCGGGTCGGCGCCGCGCACGCCACCATCGCGCCCTACGGCCCGTACGACACCGCCGACGGCGGCACCGTTCTGGTCGCGGTGCAGCACGACCGCGACTGGGCGCTGCTCTGCCGCGGCGTGCTGGACCGGCCGGAGCTGATCGACGACCCGCGGTTCGCGCGCAGCCCGGCCCGGGTCGCGCACCGCGCCGAGCTCGAGGCGATCGTCGCCGCGCGGTTCGCGACCCTGGACGCCGCGGCCGCGCACGAGCTGCTCGACCGGGCCGGCATCGCCAACGCCCGGCTCAACGACGTCGCCGGCTTCCTCGCCCATCCGGTGCTGGCCGGGCGTGGGCGCTGGCGGGACGTGGACACCCCAGGCGGGCCGGTCCGGGCGTTGCTGCCCCCGGCCGTGATCGGCGGCGCCGAGGTGCGCATGGACCCGGTCCCGGCCGTCGGTGAGCACACCGACCGGATCCTGGCCGGGCTCGGCCGCACCGCCGAGCAGATCGCCGCCCTGCGCGCCGCCGGCGCCATCTGAACCAGCAGAAGGAGGTGACGGCGTGACGGACCTCAACGCTGAGGAACGCGCCGTGGTCGACCTGGTCCGCGACTTCGTCGACCGGGACGTGCGCCCGGTCGCCCGCGACCTGGAGCATGCGAACGAGTACCCGGAGCAGCTCATCGACACGATGAAGGAGCTCGGCGTCTTCGGGCTGGCGATCCCCGAGCAGTACGGCGGGGCGCTCGTGTCCATGTCCTGCTACGTGCAGGTCACCGAGGAGCTCGCCCGCGGCTGGATGAGCCTGGCCGGCGCGATGGGCGGGCACACGGTGGTGGCGAAGCTGCTGCTCGCGTTCGGCACCGAAGAGCAGCGGCAGCGGTACCTGCCGGGGATGGCGACCGGCGCGATCCGGGCCACGATGGCGCTCACCGAACCGGGCGGCGGCTCCGACCTGCAGGCCATGACGACGACGGCGCGCCGCGACGGCGACGGGTACGTGATCAGCGGCGCCAAGACCTGGATCACCAACGCGCGGCGCTCGCAGCTCATCGCGCTGCTGTGCAAGACCGACCCCGACGCGGTGCCGAAGCACAAGGGCGTCAGCATCCTGCTGGTCGAGCACGGGCCGGGCCTGACGGTCTCCCGGGACCTGCCGAAGCTCGGCTACAAGGGCGTGGAGAGCTGCGAGCTGTCGTTCGACGGGTACCGGGCACCGGCCGGGGCGCTGCTCGGCGGCGTCGAGGGGCGCGGGTTCCCGCAGATGATGACCGGGCTGGAGACCGGGCGGCTGCAGGTGGCGGCCCGGGCGCTCGGCGTGGGGCGGGCCGCGTTCGAGGACGCGCTGCGCTACGCGCAGGAGCGGCACTCGTTCGGCCGGCCGATCTGGCAGCACCAGTCGATCGGCAACTACCTGGCCGACATGGCCACAAGGCTCACCGCAGCCCGGCAGCTGGTGTTGTACGCGGCGGAGCGCGCCGAGGCCGGGCGGCGCTGCGACCTGGAGGCCGGGATGGCGAAGCTGTTCGCGTCCGAGACGGCCATGCAGATCGCGCTGGATGCGGTACGGGTGCACGGCGGCTACGGCTACTCCACCGAATTCGACGTCGAGCGGTACTTCCGCGACGCCCCGCTGATGATCGTCGGCGAGGGCACCAACGAGATCCAGCGCAACGTCATCGCCCGCCAGCTCATCGAGCGCGGCGGCGTCAACGCCTGATCGGCGGCTCGCGCCCAGGCGTCCGTCCGTCCAAGATGCATATCTCTAGTAGAGAACTTGAGTACATGATACCGTGCATGCATTGCGGGTACCCCAGCGCAGCGGAGGCGGCGTGAACGAGTGGGACAGGTTTCTGACCGAGCACGACCGGCAGATCGCCGCGCAGGCCGGCTACGGCGCCAGGATGGGGCTCGGCGGCAACGTTGCCGTCCTGCTCATCGACGCCACCTACCTGTTCTGCGGTGACCCCGGGCTCAGCGAGACCGAGTCGCTGGCGCTGTACCGCAACTCCTGCGGCCCGGCCGCGTGGCGGGCCGTCGAGGCCATGGCCGGCCTCGCCGCCGCCGCCCGTGAGCGCGGCCTGCCGGTCGTCTACACCCGGCCGGTGCGCCCCCGCCCCGACGGGCTCAACCGCGGCCGCTGGCTGGACAAGAACCGCCGCGGACGGGAGGACATGAAGCCGGCGCCGCGCGCCTTCGACATCGTCGACCCGATCGCGCCGCACCCCACCGACGTGGTGCTGGACAAGGAGAAGCCCAGCGCGTTCTTCGGCACCCCGCTCGCGGCGTACCTCACCGACTGGGGCGTCGACTCGCTGCTCGTCGGCGGCGGCGTCACCAGCGGCTGTATCCGCTCCACCGTCCTGGACGCGTTCTCGCTCAACTACCGCGTCGGCGTCGTACGGGAGCTGACGTTCGACCGTATCGAGGCGTCGCACTGGATCAACCTGTTCGACCTGGACCAGAAGTACGCCGACGTGATCGGCCTGGCCGAGGCCCACGACTACGTCACGCGGGCCGAGAAGGGACCGTTCCATGCGGCTGCCTGACGCCGGGCGGTACACCTACCGCCCCATCACCGACCGGCCCGCGTTCGCCTGGCCGCACGGCGGTGGCCTGGCCGCCTACGTCGCGGTCAACGTGGAGTGCTTCGCCTACGGCGGCGGCGGGGCGACGCTGACGCCCGGGATGGACCCGCCGAACAGCGAGCACCGCCGGTACGGCTGGCGCGACTACGGCATCCGGGTCGGCCTGTGGCGCATCCTCGACGAGCTCGCCGCCCGTGATCTGCCGGCCGCGTTCCTGCTCAACGCCTGGGTTCCCGAGCTGTACCCGCCGGTCGCCGAGGCGCTGCGCGCGTCCGGCGGCGAGATCGTCGGGCACGGCCGCACCAACTCCGAGCTGCAGGGCGGGATGGCCGAGGACGAGGAGCGGACCCTGATCGAGGAGTCCACGGCGCTGCTCACCGCGGCGTTCGGGACCCGCCCGGCCGGCTGGATGTCCCCGGGCGCCACGCAGAGCGCCAGCACCCCGGACCTGCTGGCCGAGGCCGGCTACACCTACACCCTCGACTGGCCGATCGACGACCAGCCGGTGTGGCTGTCGACCCGCGGCGGGCCGCTGCTCAATGTGCCGTACCCGCTGGAGACCAACGACTACCCGCAGGTGCTCTCCCGGGGGCACACCGGCCGCGAGTTCGCCGACATCGCCCACGACCACCTGACCGAGATGCTGACCCAGGCGGGCGCCGGCGGGACCCCGCTGGTGTACGCGCTGAGCCTGCACCCGTTCACCGCCGGCCAGCCGCACCGGCTGCACGCCCTGCGCCGGGTCCTGGACCTGCTCGCCGAACGCCGCGACGACATCTGGCTCACCACCCCCGGCGCCATCGCCGAGCGGTACGCGGCGCAGGTGGCGGCATGAGTGGCCCGCGGAGCGTCTCGGGCCGCTCGTCATGTGGCAGTTGTGGCTCAGGCCCGCGCCGGAGCGCAGCGGAGGTGACGGCATGAGCAGTACCAGTGATGTGCGGTACGGCAGCGACGTGATGGTCGACGTGCTGGCCCGCCTCGGCATCGAGCACCTCGCCATCAACCCCGGGGCGACCCTGCGCGGCCTGCACGAGTCGCTGGTCCGCGCGGGCAAGCCGGAGCTGCTGCTGACCCTGCACGAGAACGTGGCCGTCGGCATGGCCCACGGCTACGCCAAGGCGACCGGCCGGCCGATGGGCGTCGCGCTGCACAACCTCGTCGGGCTGCAGACCGGCTCCATGGCGCTGTTCAACGCGTTCCTGGACCTGGTGCCGATGCTCGTCGTCGGCGGCAGCGGCCCGGCCGACGCCGCCCGCCGCCGGCCGTGGATCGACTGGATCCACGCCAGCCGCGACCAGGCCGCCCAGGTGCGCGCCTACACCAAGTGGGACGACCAGCCGGCCAGCCTCGACGCCGCCGTGCACAGCCTGGCCCGCGCCCACGCCGTCACCACCGCCTACCCGCAGGCGCCCGTCTACGTCGCCCTCGACGCCGGGCTGCAGGAGGACGTGGCCGCCGGCGAGCCGCGCAACCCGCTGTGGTCGCCCGGGACCGCGCTGGCCCGGCAGAGCACCCCGACGGTCGCCGACGCCGACCTGCTGCCGGTCGCCGAGGCCCTCGCCGCCGCCGAGCGGCCGCTGCTGCTGGCCGACACCGCCGGGCGCAGCGAGGCCGCGTACCGGGCGCTCGCCGCGCTCGCCGAGCGGCTCGGCGCGGGTGTCGTGGACCTCGGCGCCCGGCACAACTTCGCCAACACGCACTGGGCCGACCGCACCCAGCACCATCACGCCGACGTCGCCGAGGCCGACGTGATCCTGGCCGTCGACGTTCGCGACCCGTACTTCGCCCTCGGCCGTACCGACGTCGCCAACCGCGACTTCGCCTGGCTGCCCCGCCCCGGGGCGCGGGTCTTCGTGCTGTCCGGCGCGGCGCTCATCGAGCGGGCCCCGCTCGACCGGGCCGCCGCGGCCTGGGACCGGGTCGAGGCGGTGCTGACCGGCGACGCAGCCGTGGCCCTGCCGCGCCTCGCCGAGATCGTCGCCGAGCTGCCGGTGCCGGGCGCCGCCGCGCGCACCGCGGCCCTGCGCGCCACGGCGAGCGGCCCGGCGGTGTTCCGCGAGCGGCTGTCCCGCGCGCCCGGCGGGTTCGGCCCCGCCCGGCTGGCCGCCGAGACGTTCGAGGCGGTCCGCGGCGGTCCGTGGCAGCTCGCGTTCGGCGCGCTGTACGGCAACTCGCGCCGCGCGTTCGACATGGACGAGTTCAACTGCTACCTCGGCATCTCCGGCGGCGGGGGGCTCGGCTACGGGGTCCCCGCGGCCCTGGGCGCCGCGCTCGCGCACCGTCACGACGACACCCTCGTCGTGGACATCCAGCCGGACGGCGACTTCCTCTACACCGCCCAGGCGCTGTGGACCGCCGCCCACGAGCGGCTGCCGCTGCTCGTGGTGATGGCCAACAACCGCACCTACAACCAGGACCGGATGCACCAGAGCGAGATCGGCCACCAGCGCGGCCGCGACACCGACGTGGCCGCCGGCATCGACATCACCGGCCCCGACGTCGACTTCGCCACCCTGGCCCGCAGCCAGGGGGTGGAGGGCATCGGCCCGGTCACCGACGCGGCCGAGCTGCCCGCGACGCTCGCCCGCGCGGCGCGCATCGTGCGCGAGGAGCGCCGCCCGGTGCTGGTGGACGCCGTCATGAACCGTGATCGGAGCTGAGTACCACATGACCGCACAGCGCACGCCCCGGCCCGGCGTCGCGATCGTCGGGGCCCGCGACGGGAGCCTCTGGACCTACCTGCTGTTCCACAACCTGCGCACCTTCGGCGACGCCGAGATCTGGCCGGTGAGCCGCACCCGTCCCGAGGTGCGGGGCGTGCCGACCGTCGCCGACCTCGGCCTCGTGCCGCGGACCCCCGACGTCGCCGTGCTCATCGTCAACTCCGCGGTCGCGAACTCGGTCGTGGCGCAGGCGGTCGAGATGAAGATCCCGCACATCGTGCTCATCTCCGACGGGTACGCCGAGCGCGGCACCGACGAGGGCATCCGCCTGCAGCGGGAGCTGGTCGGCATCGTCGAGGGCTCCGGCAGCCGGCTGTACGGGCCCAACGGCGTCGGGTTCGCCGACTTCCGCGCCGGCATCGCCCCGCTCGGCGCGCCGATCCCGGCGGACCTGCGGGTCGGCGGCGTGTCCGTGGTGTCCCAGAGCGGCTCACTCACTTGCACCATCATGGGCGGCCTGGTCGAGGACGGCGCCGGTGTCGACCTGTGCGTGTCGATCGGCAACGGCGCCGCGTTCGACCCCGTCGACGCGATGGAGACGATGCTCGACCGGCCCACCACCACCGTCATCGCCGCCTACCTCGAGTCGTTCGGCGGCGACCGGGCCCGGCTGGAGCGGACCCTGACCCGGGCCCGCGCCCAGGGCGTCACGATCGTGCTGGCGAAGTCCGGCGGGTCGGCGATCGGCGCGGCCATCGCCCGCTCGCACACCGCCGCCCTGGCCGGCCCCGACCGGCTCGTCGACGAGGTGCTGACCGCGCACGGCGTGATCCGGGTCCGCAGCATGGAGGAGCTGACCCGGGCCGCCGCGATCGCCGACTACCTCAGCCGCCGGCCCGCCGCCGGTGGCGAGGCCGGCGCCGGTGGTGGCGGGGTCGCGGTCATCGAGACGTCCGGCGGTGCCGCCGCCCTCACCGCCGACCTGCTCACCCACGAGGGCGTCGGGCTGGCCACCTTCGGCGACGCCGCCACCTCGGCGCTGCGCGCGGTCGCGCCCGACGGGGCGTACGTGAGCAACCCGATCGACCTGACCGCCTCGCCGAAGCCGTACGAGGAGGTGACCGCCGCGTTCCATGCCGTCTACACCGACCCGGCCGTGCGTGCCGTCGTCATCCCGTACGCGCTGACGTTCCCGACCGCCGACGACGAGCGCGACGTGCACCGCCGTTCGCTGGACCGCTACGCCGACCTGGGCGCCGCCTCCGGCTGCCCCACCATCGTGTCGACGCTGAGCGACTTCGCGTGGACCGACTGGGCCGTCGCGTTCCGCGAGCGGCACCCGGAGACCCTGCTGGTGCGGGGGATCGCCACCACCGCCCGGATGCTGGCGCGGCTCTACCCGCCGGCTGAGGCACCGCAGGCACCGGCGGCGGGAGCGGCCGACGTGCTCGCCGACGTACTCGGCGATGCGCCCGACGGCCGCACCGCCCGCGACCTGCTCGACGCGCTCGACGTGCCGATGCCGAAGGCGGCGTTCGTGGCGGCGCAGGACGTCGACGGCGTCGCCGGGGCCGTGGCCGGCCTCGCGTACCCGCAGGTCGTGAAGATCGTCGCCGACGGGCTGCTGCACAAGGTGAAGGTCGGCGGTGTCGTGCTCGGCTGCGCCACGGCGGAGCAGACCGAGGCGGCCGCCCGGCGGGTCCTCGCCTCCGCCGCCGCGGCCGGGCTGCCCGGCGTGCACGGCGTGCTCGTCGAGGAGACCGGCACCGGCGTCGAGCTGTTCGTGTCGCTCAACCGCGACCCGTGGTACGGGCCGTACCTCATCGTCGGCTCCGGCGGCGGCGACGTCGAATCCAAGACCGACTCGTCGCTGATCGCGCTGCCCACAGTGGACGGTGCCGTCGGACGGGCCCTGGACCGGCTTCCGGTGCCGGACGGGCAGCGCGCCGCGACCGCCGCGCTCATCGAGCGGCTCGCCGCCGAGTTCGTCGGCGGCCGGCTCGCCGCCTGGTCGATGCTGGAGCTGAACCCGGTCATGGTCGACGCCGCCGCCGGCCCGCAGATCCTCGACATCGTGCTGCTGCCCGCGGCAGGGCCGGCATGAGCGGCCAGCGGAGCGTCTCGGGCCGCTCATCATGTGGCAGTTGTGGGTCAGGCCGACGCCGGAGCGAAGCGGAGGTGGCGGCATGACCGTGCGGATCTCGATGGCGTTGGCCACCAGTCACCTGGGGCCGCTGCTGGACATCACCCGGGCCGCCGAGGAGGCCGGCCTGGACCGGGTGTGGACCACCGAGGGCTTCGGCGGTGACGGCATCGTCCGCGCCGGGCACCTGCTGGCACACACCAGCCGCATCGGCATCGGCACCGGCATCGCCTACTCGTTCACCCGGGCACCCCTCGCGGTGGCGATGGCCGCCGCCGATCTCGCCGAGCTCAGCGGCGGCCGGTTCGCCCTCGGGCTCGGCGCCGGCACCCGCGGCGTGCGGGCCAAGCGCTTCGACGCGGCCGGCTACGACCACCCGGCGCCGCGCACCGCCGAATACGTCGACCTGGTCCGCGCCGCGCTGCGGTCCGAGGGCGGGCTGCGCTTCGAGGGCCGGTTCTACCAGTGCGACTTCCCGCAGTTGGACATGCCGCAGGACGCCGCGCTGCGCGCCGGGGTGCCGCTGTACGCCGCCGCGCTCAACCCGGCGATGCTGCGCGCCGCGGCCCGCTCCTGCGACGGGATCGCGCTGCACAGCCTCGCCACCGCGCCGGCCTACCTGCGCGACGTCGTCGCCCCCGCCGTCGCCGGCGCGGACCGGCTCAGGCTCGCGGCGTGGAAGATCTGCGTCGTCGACGAGGACCCGGCGGCCGCCGCCGACGCGGTGCGCCGGCAGCTCGCGTTCTACTTCTCCACCCCCAGCTACCACCCGGTCCTGGCCGGCACCCCGTGGACCGGGGTCGCCGAGCGCATCCGCGACCTCGCCACCGAACTGCGGTTCCGTGACTGGGGGCCGGTGGCGGCGCTGGTGCCCGACGACATGGTGGCGGCCTACGCCGTCGCCGGTGACCCGGACTCCTGCGCCGAGCAGATCGCCGCCACCGCCGGGCGGTTCGCCGCGGCCGGCGTCGACGAACTGGTCCTGCAGCTCACCTCCGGCGGCACACCGCAGCAGACCCGGGCCAACGGCCTCGCGCTCGTCGCCGCCGTCCAGCGCGCCCGATCGGAAAGGACGGCCGATGCTCACCTGTGACAGCCAGATCCACCTCTTCCCCGAAGGCCACGAGGAGCGGGCCGCGAAGTTCGGGCAGCGGGTCATCCCGCTGGCCACGATCCTCGCCGACATGGACGCCGCCGGCATCGACCGGGCGGTGCTCGTCCCGCCGTTCCCGGCCGCGATGCAGATCAGCCTCGATGCGGTCGCGGCCCACCCCGACCGCTTCCGCACCACCGCCCACCTCGCCCTCGACAAGCCGGAGGCGCGCGAGCAGGTCACCGCGTGGCCGGACGACGCGGTCGTGGCCGTGCGGGTCGCGTTCCCGCCGTGGCACAAGGTCTCCTGG
Organism: Dactylosporangium sp. NPDC050688; assembly: GCF_040654515.1. Taxonomy (NCBI): domain Bacteria; kingdom Bacillati; phylum Actinomycetota; class Actinomycetes; order Micromonosporales; family Micromonosporaceae; genus Dactylosporangium; species Dactylosporangium sp. NPDC050688. The sequence continues at coordinate 8,308 of NZ_JBFAIC010000040.1, read as the reverse complement.
CTCGACGACGGCACCGCCGACTGGTTCTGGCCGGTCGCCGCCGCGCAGGGCCTGCCGGTCATGGTGTGGGCGCCGGGGCAGCTGGCCAAGCTCGGCCCGGTCGCCGCGGCCAACCCCGCACTGAACCTCATCGTCGATCACCTCGGGCTGTTCGTCGACGACAAGGACGACGCCCTCGACCCGATCCTCGACGAGCTCGTCGCGCTCGCGGTGCACGACAACGTGTCGGTGAAGGCGTCGGCGCTGCCGTGTGCCACCGACGAGCCGTACCCCTACCGCGGTCTCGCGCCTCGCATCGAGCGGGTCGTGCAGGCATTCGGCGCCGAGCGCGTGTTCTGGGGCACCGACGCGACCCGCCTGCCGTGCACCTACGCGGAGGCGGTCGCGATGTTCACCGAGGAGCTGCCGTTCCTCAAGGACGACGACCTCGACCTGGTCATGGGCGGTGCGCTGCTGCGCCGCCTCGGCTGGGAACGTTGAAACAGGAGGCTGCACGAGTGCCGGCAACATCATTCGCCGACCCCGCGGTGGACGAGTTCCGCCGCGAGGTGACGGCGTGGCTCACCACCGCCATCCCCGCCGAGTGGCGGGAGCGCCGCAACGACCTCACGATGGACGAGGAGATCGAGATCCGCCGGGTCTGGGACCGGCAGCTCTTCGACGCCGGCTACGCCGGGCTGTCGTGGCCCGAGCAGTTCGGCGGCCGCGGCCTCGGCGTCATCGAGGACTTCACGTTCAACGATATCGCCGCCCGCATGGACGCCCCCGAGGGCCTCGGCCGGGTCGGGCGCCTCCTCGCCGGGCCGGCCATCATGCACCACGGCACGCCCGAGATGCAGGCCCGGTTCCTGCCGGCGATCCTCAAGGGCGAGGAGCTGTGGTGCCAGGGCTTCTCCGAACCCGGCGCAGGCTCCGACCTCGCCTCGCTGGGCACCCGCGCGGTGCGTGACGGCGACGTGTACCGCATCCAGGGCCAGAAGGTGTGGACGACGTACGCGCAGTTCTCCGACTGGTGCCTGCTGCTGGCCCGCACCGGCGCGGCCGGCTCCCGCAGCCGCGGGCTGTCGCTGATGCTGGTGCCGATGCGCCAGCCCGGCGTCGAGGTCCGGCCGCTGATCAACATCACCGGCACCCATGAGTTCAACGAGGTCTTCTTCGACGGCGCCGAGACGAGTACCGACCTGCTCGTCGGCGCCGAGGACGAGGGCTGGGCGGTGTCCGGCACCATCCTGACCCACGAGCGCGGCGTCGGCTTCGGCGCGATCGCCCTCAACCAGCTGCACGGCTACCTGCGGCTGTTCACCGAGCACTGCGCCGCGCACGCCCCCGCGATCGCGGCCCGGCTGCCGGAGTTCGTCACCCGGGTCGAGCTGCTGCGCTGGCAGATGATGCGCTCGCTGGAGAAGATGGCCGGCGGCGACGCCTCGCCCCGCTCCAGCGCGGTGCTGAAGGTGACCTGGAGCGAGATGGTGCAGGAGATCGTGCACCTGGCCGCGTTCGGCGGCTGCCCCGAGCACACCGACCTGTACCGCACCCGGCTGCTGTTCCACCGGGCCTCCACGATCGTGTCGGGCACCTCGGAGATCCAGCGCAACATCATCGGCGAGCGGGTCCTGGGCCTGCCCCGCGAAGGGAGCGCGAAGGCGTGAGCACGCGATACCTGCCCAGTCCGCTGGGCCTGGAGGTCACCGACGCGGTGCACCAGATGGCGGTCGAGGGCACCGCCGGTGAGGAGCGCTGGTCCCCGGCGAAGCTGTGGGCCGAGCTGGCCTCCGGCGGCTGGACCGAGCTCGCCGACGGCGACACCCCGGGCGCCGACGCGGACGTGACGCTGCTGGACCTGTGTGTGATGGCCGAGGCGTGGGGCCGGGCCCTGGTAGGCCTGCCGCTGCTGAGCACCCTCGCCGCGCGCCGCTGGCTGGCCGAGCGGCCGCCCGCCGGCACGGCGATCACCCTGGTGGTGCCCGAGTGGGACCGCTTCCTGCTGCCGTACCCGGCGCAGGCGGCACTGGTGCTGGCCGGCGGCGGCACCGCACCCGTCGCGGGGGAGAGCACCGTCGACGACCACGCACCGTCGCTGCCGCTGGGCCGCGCCGGCACCGCGCCCGGACCGCTCGCCCCGGCCGGTGCGCTGCGCGACTATGCGCTGCTGGCCACGGCGGAGGCCGTCGGGGCCACCGACCGGGCGTTGCAGGACGCCGTGGAGTACGCCAAGACCCGGGTCCAGTTCGGCCGGCCGATCGGCTCGTTCCAGGCGGTCAAGCACACCCTCGCCGACATGCACCGCGACGTGGAACTGGCCCGCAGCGGCGTCACCTGGTTCAGCAACGACCCGGCGGCGATGACCGGCGGCGCACCCTACGTGCTGCAGCTGTGCGCCTCCGTCGTCGAGCGGGCCATCCAGGTGTACGGCGGGATCGGCTACACCTGGGAGTGCGACCTGCACTGGTCGCTGCGCCACGTCACCCAGGCGCACCGGCTCGTCGTGGCGGCGCTGGCGGGCAGCGCGTCATGACCGAGCTCTTGGAGGTGTTCACCAGGGACCGGGTCGGGTACCTGCGGTTCAACCGGCCGGACAAGCTCAACGCGCTCGCCCCGGAGATGCTGGAGGGCTTCACCGCCGGGCTCACCGCGCACGAGGCGGACCCGGACGTGCGGGTTGTCGTGGTCTGCTCGACCGGGCGCGCGTTCAGCACCGGCGGCGACATGTCCGGCCCCGGCCGCGCCGCGTCGGCGCAGCGCTCGTCCTTCACCGACTGGCAGCGGCAGCGCGCGAGCCTGGAGCGCTGGCTGCGGATCTGGGACTCGCCGAAGCCGGTCGTCGCCGCGGTGCAGGGGTACTGCCTCGGCACCGCGACCGTGATGGCGGTGATGTGCGACCTGACCGTCGTCGCCGACGACGCCGTCATCGGCTGGCCGCAGCTGCCGGTCGGCGGCGGGCTGCTGTCGCCGGTGGCGAGCTGGTTCGTCGGGCCGAAGAAGGCCCGCGAGCTGTCGTACATCGCCGGTAGCCGGTTCAGCGCCCAGGAGGCCGTCGAGCTCGGCTGGGCCAACCACGTATACCCGGCCGGCGAGCTGCACGAGCGGGCGCACGAGCTGGCGATGCGGATCGCGAACACGCCCAGCGACGTGCTGGCGCTCAAGAAGTACGCCCTGAACCGCACCATGAACCTGCAGGGCTTCCGCGACGCGGTGCTGTCCGGCGCCGAGTTCTCCGCGGTGAGCCACCAGGCGCCGGGCGCGGAGTTCATCGCGGCCCGCCGAACGGAGCTGGGCATGAAGGAGACGATCGTGGCGGTCCAGCAGGGCCGGCTGGCCGGCGACTACCCGCCGGCGGGATGAGGAGTGTCATGAGCGGTCCGCAGCGTAGCGAAGGGGCCCCTTTGAGCCTGTCAGGGAAGGTCGTCGCGATCACGGGGGCCGGGCACGGCCTCGGCCGCTGCGAGGCCCTCGAGGTGGCGGCGCTCGGCGGCAGCGTCGTGGTCGCGGAGTTCGACGCCGACGCCGGCGCCGCGGTCGTCAAGGAGATCGAGGCCGGCGGCGGGCGGGCCGTGCTGGTCCCCGGCGACGTGGCCGACACCGCCGTCGCCGACGCGATCGTGGCCGCCGCCGTCGACACGTTCGGCCGGCTCGACGCGGTGGTGAACAACGCGGGGTTCCTGCGCGACCGTACGTTCGTGAAGATGACGGCGGACGAGTGGGACGACGTGATCCGGGTGCACCTGCGCGGGCACTACGCGGTCGCGCACGCCGCGTGCGTGTACTGGCGCGACGCCGGCACCGGCGGCCGGCTCGTCGGCACCTCGTCGACGGCCGGGCTGCTGGGCAACTTCGGCCAGGCGAACTACGGCGCGGCGAAGGCCGGCATCGTGGCGATGTCGTCGATCATCGCCCAGGAGATGGCCCGCTACGGTGTGGTCAGCAACGTCGTGTGCCCGGCCGCGCGGACCCGGATGACGTCTGGCGCCTACGGCGAGATCGGCGGCAGCGACGGCTGGGACTTCTGGGCGCCGGACAACGTGGCGCCGATGGTGGCGTTCCTGTGCAGCGACGCGGCCGGGGCGATCTCGGGCAAGGTGTTCGGGGTGCAGGGCGACGTCGTGGAGCTCTACGAGCCGTTCACCAGCGTCGCGTTCATCCGCAACGGTGAGCGCCGCTGGAACCAGGACGAGCTGGCCGCCGGGGTGCCGGGCCTGTTCGAGCAGGCCGGGCAGGACCCCGCGGTGCAGAACATGATGGCCCGGCTGCGGTTCTCGATGACCGACCGCAGCAAGCGGGCCGGCGGCGCCGCGGCGCGCGGCTGAGCCCCGCTACCGTCCCTCGAAGACGGGCGGCCGCCTGGCGAGGAACGCGGCGGCCGCCTCGGCGGCGTCGGCGGAGCGGGCCGTGGCAACCTGGCGGCGGGCCTCGGCGGCGAGGTGCTCGCCGAGCGGCACGCCGATGGCGCCGGCGAGATTCTCCTTGATGGCTGCGACGGCGAGCGGCGCGCGGGCCGCGCACCGCGCGGCGAGCGCGTCGACGGTGACGTCGAGCGCCGGGCCGGGCACGATGCGGTGCAGCAGCCCGTGCCGCAGCGCCGCCTTCGCGTCGAGCTTCTCCGACAGCAGCAGCAGTTCCCTCGCCCGCGCCTCGCCCAGCAGGGCCGGCAGCAGCCAGGTGATGCCGTAGTCGCCGCTGACCCCGGCGTCGAGGTAGGCGGTGCGCAGCACGGCGTGCTCCGCGGCGACCCGCAGGTCGCACGCGAGGGCCAGGGCGAGCCCGGCACCGGCGCAGCCGCCGTTGATGGCGGCGATGCTCACCTGTGGCAGCGCGCGGATCGCCTCGGTGAGCCGCCCGCGCTCCAGCTGCGCCCGTACGTCGTCCTCCACCGGCACCTCGTGCCGGGCCGCGGCGAACGCGTCGCCGGCCAGGTCGCCGCCGACGCAGAACTGCCGGCCGGCGCCGGTGAGCACGACGACCCGCACGTCCCGGCGGGCCGCGACCTCGGCGACGACGTCGTGCAGCCGCGCGGCGAGGGCGTAGGTGACGCCGTTGCCGCGCTCGGGCCGGTTGAGCGTGATCCGGGCGACGCCGCCGTCGACGTCCAGCAACACCTCGCTCACGCGATCCCCTCCGCTGCGCTCCGGCGCGTTCATGCCGCCACCCGCTCGAACAGTGCGGCCAGGCCCTGCCCGCCGCCGATGCACATCGTCGCCAGGCCGTACCGGGCGTCGTGGCGGTGCAGCGCGTACGCCATGGTGGTGAGGATGCGGGCGCCGGTGGCGCCGACCGGGTGGCCGAGCGCGATGCCGGAGCCGTGCACGTTGAGCCGCGCGAAGTCGGCGCCGGTGAAGCCCCATTCCCGGGTCACGGCGAGGACCTGCGCGGCGAAGGCCTCGTTGAGCTCGACGAGGTCGATGTCGGCGAGCGTGAGCCCGGCGCGGGCCAGGACGCGGCGGGTGGCGGGGACCGGCCCGAGGCCCATCACCTCGGGTGCGACCCCGGCGAGGGACCAGCCGGCGAGCCGTACGAGCGGGGTGAGGCCGAGCTCGGCCGCCCGCTGCGGGGTGGTGACGATGCAGACGGCGGCGCCGTCGTTCTGGCCGCTGGAGTTGCCGGCGGTGACGGTGGCGTCGGGGTCGTCGCGGCCGAGCACGGGACGCAGGCGGGCCAGGGCGTCCAGGGAGCTGTCGCGGCGCGGGTGCTCGTCGGTGTCCACCGTCTGCGGGCCCTTTTTCGACGGTACCGTCACCGGCACGATCTCCTCGGCGAAGATGCCGGCGTCCTGGGCCGCGACGGCCCGCCGGTGCGACTCCAGGGACAGCTCGTCCTGCTCGGCGCGGGAGATGCCGTAGTGCCGCCGCAGGTTCTCGGCCGTCTCGACCATGCCGCCCGGCACCGGGTGGTCGCGGCCGCCGGCGGTGGCGCGGGCCCGGGCCAGCCGGTCGACCAGCGCGACGTGTTCGCCCGCGCCCCAGCGCAGCCCGGTGGCGTAGTGCTCGACCTGGCTCATGCTCTCCGCGCCGCCGGCGAGGACGAGGTCGCTGGCGCCGGTCTGCACCTGCATCGCGGCGGTGAGGATCGCCTGCAGCCCGGAGCCGCAGCGGCGGTCGACCTGGGCGCCGCCGACGGTCTCGGGCAGCCCGGCGTCGAGGGCGGCGACCCTGCCGATCGCCGGTGCCTCGCCGTTGGGGCTGCACTGGCCGAGGATGACGTCGTCGACGGCGGCCGGGTCCAGGCCGGTGCGCTCGAGCACGGCGCGGATGACGGTCGCGGCCAGTTCGGCGGCGGCGACGTCGCGCAGGACGCCGCCGAAGCAGCCGATCGGGGTGCGCAGCGGGGCGCAGATGACGGCGTCGTGCATCCGTCGACCTCCTTGTGGTGGGTCACGTCAGGCAACGTGGTGGGTCATGTCACGCGACGTGGTGGGGCACGTCAGGCGACGATGCCCGAGTCGATGAGCTGGTCGATGTCCGCCGGGGTGCGGCCGAGCTCGGTGAGCACCTCGCGGGTGTGCTCGCCGAGGCCGGGGGCCGGGTGCGGGCCGCCGAGGGTGCGCCCGCCGCGGGTGATGGGCGAGCCGGGGGCCAGGTGCGGCCCGACGCCGGGCTGGTCGAGCACGTCGAAGACCGGCCCGGCCAGCAGCTCGTCGCGGCCGTCGGTGACGATCTCGCGGAACGTGCGGAACCGCGACCACAGCACGGACGTGGGGCGCAGCGCCGCCTCGGCCTCGGCGGTGCTCCGCGCGGTGAACCAGGGCTGCAGCAGCGCGTCGAGGAGGCGTTGGTGGCGGTAGCGCTCCTCCTCGAGGGTGAAGTCGGTGCCGAGCGCGGCCTCGATCGCCCGGGTGGCGACGGTGAGGCCGGTCGCGGCGAGCAGGTCGTTCCAGTGCCGTGCGGTCAGCGCGACGATCATGATGTGGCCGTCGCGGGTGGCGAACGCGTGACCGTACGTGCCGTAGACGGCGTTGCCGACGCGGGGACGGCCGGCGCCGGTGAGCTCGGCCTCGGCGAGGTACCCGAGGTTGCCGGCGGTGGCGAGGGCGACGTCGTCGAGGCCGAGGACGAGGTGCGCGCCGCGGCCGGTCGCGGTGCGGTCGTGCTGGGCGGCGAGCAGCGCGACGGCCGCGTAGAGCCCGCAGGCGACGTCCCAGGCGGGCAGCACGTGCCCGGTCGGCTCGGACGTCTCGGGCGTGCCGGTGGCCAGCGGGAACCCGGCCGCGGCGTCGGCGGTGTAGTCGACGGAGCCGCGGCCGCCACGCGCGCCGGCCACCTCGACGTAGATGAGGTCGTCGCGGGCCGCGCGCAGGTCCTCGTAGCGTTGCCCGGGCCGGCCGCCGGCGTTGGTGAGCACGGTGCCGGCGCCGGCGACGAGCTCGGCGAGCAGCTGCCTGCCGTGTGCGGTGCGCAGGTCGAGGGCGATGGAGCGCTTGCCGCGGTTGAGACCGGTCCAGTACAGGCTGGCGCCGCTCGGCGCGAGGGGCCACCGGCGCCGGTCAGGGGTGCCGCCGAGCGGGTCGACGCGCAGCACGTCGGCGCCGAGCTGGGCCAGGGTCAGGCCGCCGAGCGGTCCGGCGACGTAGCTGGCCAGCTCGATCACACGTAGTCCCCGTAGTGGCCCGTTGCCGGTGTGGTTCATAAGTTCCTCGATCGCGACCGGAAGGAAAGGTCTTGGTTACTGTACCTAGGTAAGCTAGTCTTATACTAGACCTAGAATACGGGAGTCGCTGTGACGATGACACCGGCCGGCTTGACGCCGGACAGTTTCAAGGAGGCGATGTGCCGCTACGCGTCAGGGGTGACGATCATTACGGTCCACGACGCCGATGGCGCGCCGGTCGGCATGACCGCCACCGCGTTCAGCTCGGTGGCCAGCGAGCCGCCCCTGGTGCTCATCTGCGTGCACGGCGCCACCAGGACCTACCAGCGGGTGCTGCGGTCGGGCTACTTCGGGGTCAACCTGCTCGGCGCCGACGCCGAGCCGATCGCGGCGCACTGCTCGCGGCCCGGCGGCTCCAAGGTGCTCCCGCCCGACTGGCTCCTTGACGATCCACAGTGGACAGCCCCGGCGGTGGCCGCCTCGCTCGCCTTCGTGGACTGCGAAACCTACCGGCACTTCCCGGCCGGCACCCACCACGTCATCGTGGGCCGGGTGCGTGGCATCGGGCTGGGCCCGGCTCCCGATCCCGGCCCGCTGGTGCACTACCAGCGCGGCTACCAAGCCCTCCACCCGCTACAGGAGACGACGCGCATGCCTCTCACCGCCCCGCTCACCGCCAACGGGAGCGCCCGATGACCCGTAGCGGCGACCAGTACCTCGAGGGGCTGCG
>NZ_JBFAIC010000039.1:0-107068 GCF_040654515.1 Dactylosporangium sp. NPDC050688 | reverse complement strand
CGATAGGCAATCACGTGGAGTCCTCACCGTAGAGCGGCGCTTGTGGTGAGACCTCTCTATCGAGGACTCCACGTCCCCGACCCCACTGTCCAAATAGGACAGAAATGTGCGTGTCGTCCCAATCGATGTACCTACGCTGCTGAGATCACCTCAGTAGACCTCGCGTCGGTGCGCCATTCTGACCACTGTGATGATCAGGCGATCTTCGACGAACGTATAGATGATTCGGTAGTCGCCGACCCGTAAACGCCAATACTCGGTCTCGCCCACCAGCTGCGTGGCGGATTGGGGGCGAGGGTCTGCGGCCAGGGACTCAATGGCCGCGACAATCTTCTTCTGTACTGGGCGGTCAAGCTTTCGAAGCTCTTTGCCTGCGCTGGACTCAAAGACGATGTGCCACGGACCTTCCGGCCGGATCATTCGCCCGGCTCCTCCAGCTCGGCAACGAGCTGGGCGAACGAGACGGTCTCCTCGCCAGCCTCGATCCGCGCCATGGCCGCCCTCGCTGCCGCCAGGTCAGCAATGTCCTCGGCGGCCGCGACACGCTCATCGAGCAGTGCCCGCACAGACTGACCGACCGGGCTGCCCTCGGGAAAAGACTGCTCCACCAGCGCCAGCGTCTTGCGAGCCGACTCCGCCTCAGCACGAAGCTGTGCATCCGCTGCCAGGGCAACGTCTTCAAGTTCTCGGATGCGCGCCTCAGTCCCCTGCACAACGGCAACCCGCTCACCGTCGCGAACAAGGTAGACAACGTTGCCGAGCCGCGCCTCCGCGACCACCTCGGTCAGGGAGTCATCGGGCAGCTCGTATGCACGGGCAGCTGACGTCATACGCTCAGCGTAACCCGAATCCGGCCCCTGACACGGCGCCGCCATCACGCTGGCTGTCCACGCTGCCAAGGGCGACTTCACCCCACCCCGCACGACAGCATCTATCCAGCTAAGAGGCACACCAAGTACCCCAGCCGCAACGAAACACGAGTGCTGAACCGAACCGAACACCCCGGGACGGTGTTGAGGGGGTGTGGGTGGAGCGAAGCTCCCCCACTGGGGAGCGCGGCGAAGCCGTGCGCGGGAAATGACGGAATCACCAGACGCGAAACGGCGCACCCCGCCGTGAGCAGAATGCGCCGATTGATGGAGTGGAGACGAGGAGACTCGAACCCCTGACCCCCACACTGCCAGGACTGGACTCACGACAATCGTTGACCTGCGGGGCGCTGACCTGCCCATCCGGCTTCGTCCTACCACCACTCCCCGCAGGAATGGGCTAAGCAGACAGGAGCAGTGCGATGGAACAGCCGGACCTGCGCAGCATGACGGACGACCAGGTCGCCGAGTGGTTCGCCACCAATGACACAAGCGGCCTGGTCGGCACCGGACGGCCGGTGGCGGGTCAATTCGTGCAGGTCGACGAAACGGGCGCGCCGGTAGGCAGGATGGTCTCGCTCAAAATGCCTGCCGCCATGGTCGACGCCCTCGACGCCGCTGCCGGGCGCGACCGCGAGGGCCGCTCCGGCATCATCAGGACCGCCGTCGAGGAATGGCTCGCTCGCCATGCAGACAACGGCGAAGCCGCGTAAGGCACCTCCGCCGAACTGGCGCTCGGTCCACAGCACAGAACTGGAGGCGAGGCGACGACCATCGCCCGCATGCGCATCCGACGCTGTGCGGGCGCCGCCACCGGCCGCGCGTCGACAGAGTCAGACCAGCCACTCCCCGAGCGTTTCCACGATGAGCAGGAAGGGCCGAATAACAGATTGCTACCAGATGACAACGCCCTGTCCCATTGAGGTGGCGCGAGCGACCACTTGCAACATGTTCGTGAGGTTTCGCTCGATCTGCTCCAGGCGGCACTCGGTCTCGGCAGCGAGCCCGGCGCTGTCGGCCAATAGCCGCTCACACTCCTCACCGAATGCTGGAACATCCTTCGGCTCGATGTACAGGTTGTGGTCAGCCAGCCAGGGCAGGAACCGAGCTCCTCGGCGGACGACCGCCGGGGAGTTCCAGAGCGTGGTTCGCGTATCCTCCCCGCCGCCATATGAGTCCTCGCCGTCTGACGGTGGGAGCGTTCTCACCTTCATCAGGTCGTCGGGATCGACGAGCCAGACACTAACAACCAGACTCATACTCTAATCCCATCATCAAGCCGCGTGAACAACACATACACCTCGACGCCGGGTGGGCAGCGGTCCAATTGTGCGCAGCTGTAACGATCGAAGAAATCAATTGTATGTCGGCGATGGGTGTGGTCATCAGAAGGCCGATCGGCGCCTGCTTCCATCCGGGCAAATATTCACGGTACTCAAAGAACTTGCCGAACTTCTTGGTTTCGTTTTCCGCGGTCCATCCGCCCCTACGGACCAGGGTCATTGCGTAGTCGGGTAGCTCCTGGTCACGGCGTCGATGAGGTCGTGTGGTCGGCGGTTTGCGCGTCTGGTGGCTCGGGCGATGTTGGGTTCGCCGTTGCTGCGGTGGAACCCGATCGCGGTGTTGCGGAGGACCGCTGCGACGGCAGGTCCGGTGCCGGTGCGGGCTTGGTGGGCGTCTTCGCGGAAGGTCTCGTCGCGTACCCAGTGCAGCCGATTCTCGATGTGCCACTCCTGCCGGGCCCATTCCTGCAGGTCGGCGGGCTGTGCCTGGTCGGCGGGCAGGGACACCACCAGATACGCCATCTCGCGGGTTCGCCTGGCGCCGACGATGCGGGTACGAGTGATCCGCACCGCCTGTTCAGCGTGCGGGAACCCGAGACCGCCCGGGGTGCACACGGTCAGGGCCTTGACGGTGCGGGTCTCCCGACGTCCGTGGCCACGGTCACGGCGGCAGTCTCCGACTGGGACCTCCGCCCACGGAAGCTGCTTGAGCTGGGCGAACAACGTCGGCTGGTTGGCCTTGACCGGAACGTACAGGTGCCCGCCGAGCCTGGCGACCTCCCGCGCGTGGGCGACCTGCGCGTGCAGCGCATCGGCAACGAACACCACACCGGTCAGGCCGCCCAGCCGGGCCGCGACCTGTTCCAGCAGCGGCGTGAACGCCGGGATCTCGTTGGACTTCGCGGCAATCTGGACCTGGGCCAGGACCACACCGTCGGTGGTGTCGTAGGCCGACAACTGGTGGACCTGCCGGCCGTCGGGTAGCCGGGCGCCGCGCCGGACCTTGCCGTCGATGGCGACGACCCGTCTCCTGGGTCGCGCGGTCGGCTGGGGTGCGGGCAGGCGGGAGCGCAGCCAGTCGGTCAGCACGGCCTGCAGCGTGGCGGCGTCGACGCGGACCAGCAGCCGCCAGAGTGTGCTCAGCACCGGGACCTGGCCGGTGAACCCGAGCCGGCGGCTGGCGGCGGGGTCGAGGTCGTCGGCCCAGTCGGTGATCGCGGCGAATGTGACCGCGCCGGCCAGGACCGCGCGCACGGCCACCGCGAGCAGGCTGGCCAGGGAGTAGCGGATCCCGCGCCGGTCGCGGGGGTCAGGCACCCGGGCCAGGGCAGCCAGCAGGCCGCACGGCTCGTCGACACGACGCGCAATCATGAGGCCGGTCGGGGTGGGGGCGTGCTGGCGGATCACGTCGATCAGCGATGATGGCATCAGCGGGTGCGGTCCTTCGTCGGTGTCATGTTGTCTCAGCAACTCCATGATCACCGATGGATCGCACCCGTCTCGCATCACCCCAACCCGGCCACGGACGCCGACATCCGCGCAGGCCAAACGTCCGTCAATCGACTACGCAAAAGCCCTGCCCTACGGACAGCGTCGGCGTGCGGTTGCGCCTGACGTCAACTGTCGGGCTCTTGCTGGCGCCCTGCCGCGCCCGCCATCTCGACGTTTGCTCCGTGCCTCCCGCCACTCACGCGGCGCGCAGGCCCAACAAGTACCAACGCCAAGAACGCAACGGGAGCACCGAACCAGAGCGAGCACCCCGCTGCGGTTTTGAGGGGGTGTGGGTGGAGCGAAGCTCCCCCACCGGGGAGCGCGGGCGGAGCCCGTGCGCGGGGAAGGACGACATCACCAACGCGAATCGGCGCCCCCCGCCGATGAGCAGGAAGCGCCGATTGATAATGGGTGGAGACGAGGGGACTCGAACCCCTGACCCCCACACTGCCAGTGAGGCACCTATTCTGCCATACGATGTTCTTGCGTGTCGAATCGTACGCCTACCAGGGCATGGACGTAACGACCCATGTCGCGCCGTGCCGCACTATGACGCCACGTCCTAGGCTATCGATCTTGGCACGTGAGCACTTCTGTGAGCAGATCCAGTGTGGGGCGCTCGATCTCCGCTGAAGATGCATGATCCTTCTATCCGGGTCGGCGTTCAAGCGTGCTGCGATAGTTGGAATCTGCTGTCATCTACATTCGCAGGCCCATCGACAAGAGATCGACGAATCCATTCCACCCTGAGCGCGGTCCTTGGCCTCGGCGTTCCACAGTGCGAGATATTATTTCCCCCGCTTCGGCGCACGGCGCCACATCCACTGCGCGTCGACGCGTTAGATCAGTGTCATCGATCGTGTGACGCATCCATCGGGTACGGCGCTCGTTACAGGTGAGGAGGGGAGGATGTCCCGTGTCAAGTACCGAGCAGCAGGGTGCTTCATTCGCCGGCTCGGGCGAACCAGACGAGGTCACGTACGCACTCGGTCGGCGACCGGATCGCACATACGTGTCGAAGTCCTTCCCGCTGACCATGCCGCCCGCCTCGCCGGACTATGGCGAGCCCACCCGATACGTTCACAAGGTCTTCGACAACGCCAGCCCGGCGTCTCGGCTAGAGGACATTGCAGAGTGGGACATTCCGCTTTCTCCCAGCGGAAGGGTCCAGTTGACGCTACAAATCGTCAGGAATGCTGGATGCGTGCGGAAGCTCCGTCTCCAGAAAGTTTCCGGAAGCGGCGAATCAGCCAAACTTGTACCGCTCCTGGAGCTCGACCGCAGCAGCGCGATGAAGCTGATTGACCTCATACGTCATCTTGAACATATTCCTGCCGTTGGTCACACTACGGTGCGAGTCGATGACGACTTGATCCGCGATCTCTTCTCTGACCCGGACGCCCTGAGACGGATCTATCAGAGAGATCCGACAGCTTTCCGTCACACGGTCGAGGCGGACGTCTCGGCCCGCGACATCATCGCGATTGCCCACAGACGGCAGCAACTGGCCGAATTCCGACGCCTACTGACCGATCCTGTCTACTTCGAATCAAAGCGAACGGCGATTGGCGATGTGGGGCGTGAACGCGTTTGGCAGGACTTTCTTGAAGAGAATCCATGGATTCTCGGCGTCGGCTTGTCTGGACACCTTCTGACGTCATGGAGCCCGGATCGGCTTGAGCAAACCGTTGCCGGATTCTCCGTCGCAGGAGCAGGGAAGCGAACCGACGCATTGCTCCGTACGTCCGGGCGAATCAGGTCGATGGTTTTCGCCGAAATCAAGCATCACGAAACCAAGCTTCTTCAAGAAAAATCTTACCGCACCGAATGCTGGCCACCCTCAGAAGAGTTGGTCGGAGGAACCGTCCAGGTGCAGCAGACCGTCGAAAAGGCAAGTCGTCAAATTGGGAGCCGTCTAGACGAAAAGGACATCGACGGAAATACCATGCCAGGGCAATATACCTATTTACTCCGACCGCGATCTTTTCTGATCCTAGGCCATTCAGACGAATTCTACGGACCAGGAGGTAGCTTCAACGAGCCGAAGTTCCGCTCCTTCGAGCTATACCGTAGACACACTCAGGAGCCCGAGATCCTGACCTTTGACGAGTTGCTTGCTCGCGCCGAGTGGCATGTTGACACAGCGGAACAGTCAGTCGGGTAATAGCGGAAGTTCGTTGATGCAGCAGATGCGACGAGCCCGACCATTGCTTCCAAGGCTAACCGAGCCAGCAAAGCATCAATGTGGCTGGCCGAGGTCCGACGTCGTCCACCCGGGTGGCGGATTTTCGAGGCCGATCAAGACATCCAAGTCGAGAAATTCCTTCAGCAGCGCCCGCAGGTTGCGGCCCTCGATGATCACGATCCTTCCGTTCGCCGCGGCGAAGTCACGGCTCGCCTTGCCAACCCACGAAGTGGTGACAAGAACGCCTTTTGCCGCGCGTTTGTGATCCATGACGCCGGCGAGGGCGTGTACCGCCTCCAGGCCGACAATCTTCCGGTACCGCTTGGCCTGGATGATGCACAGCCCGCCAACGATCGGGTCTTCGTTGATGGCAACCCCGTCGACACCTTCATCCTTCGATGCTTGGGTTACCCAAGACTTCATGCCGATCTTCTCGAAGAGCTGTCGGATGAGGTGCTCGAACTCTCCTGGTGTCAGCTCTACAAGGTCGGGACGGCTGTCCAAACCCGCAACGACATCCATCCCATCGATGAACTTGTACTTCGACAAGTCGAAGGACACGACCGGTCGGACTGCTTCAAGGTCGTAGGGATGTGAGGAGACGATGGCGTTGAGATGGTTGCGGAGGCAGAGCACCGGATCCAGTTCAGGTTCGTCGAGGTTCACTTGGGCGAACTTGTCGCGCTCGGCGTTTATGCTGATCAGCAGGGGGCGCACTGGCTGTCCGGTGGACTTGTCCTTGGTGGAGGCGTAGCCATTGAAAACGATGCCCGCTACCGTGCTGGCGTGTGTGGCGTCGAACGCTTCCGCGATGGTGCGCAGTGTCAGACGGGCCAGCAGGTCGGCGTAGATTCTCTTGGTCTCCGCCTCCTTGCGCGGCACGGGTGTCATGCCCTTGGCTTTGGTGTAGCGGTAGCCGGTGACAAGAGGAACCGCTGCCTGCAGCGGCAATTCGTATTCGACGAGAAGCTCACGGGAGTTCGGCTCGTAGAGGGCAGCGGCCTTCCCAGCCAGTCCTTCGGGGTAGCGCGACTTGGCGAGGACATGTTGCAGTCGCCCGACAAAAGCCGCGGGACCACCGTGGGTCAGGGCAGCTTCGAGCTCCAACGTGGCCGATCCCGCCTGACGATTGCGGGTGGTCAGCAGATTCTTGAAGTCGGCGACCTTCGCAGCGATGGCGTCCGTGCGGAACTCTGCCTCCGCGAGCCTACGACTCTGTTCCGCCTTCTCGGCTTCCTGCTTGGCGGCTGTCGCCTGTTGTGTCGCCAGGCGTTCCACGGTGGCCCGCCGGCGCTCTTCGGCCTGTTGGCGCTGAGCGTTCTCACGGGCGGATTTCTCAGCGAGCCGGATGGCCAAGGTCTCTTCGCGCAGTCGCGAGGCCTCAGCACGCTTGGCTTGCATCTCTGCCTGTTTGGCCTGCCGGTTAAGCTCAGCAGTTGTCTTGCGCTGCTCGGCCAACATCTGCTGATGAAAACGACGTTCGGCCGCCTCTTGATCCTTTTTCGCCTGAGCTCGCGCATCAAGCAATTTGCTGATCAAGCCTTTACGCCGTGCCACAGCGCCTCCGTAGGGCTCCACGTGTCATCGATATGACGCTAGCCCAGGACGAACGCTATGGAAAGACTTGACTACGGAAGGTAACTCGGCCCGATCGCCCAGCGACACGGGGCGGCCCGCCGTTCGAGTCGATCAACCCTACGACGACAACCAGTGGTTGGCGCCCTCGATCGAGGTCATGTGCTGCTCGGCCAGCGTGTTGTGGTCAGCAATGCAGTCTTGTCGATGGGCGGTAGGCCGTCATCGAGGCTGCGGAGGCGCTGGTAGATGTCGCGCATCTTCGCCCGGTCCGTGATATAGCTCGTGGCTGCCGCCTTTTCCAGGACGGTGAGCGTGTTGACCAGGCTGATTGAGCCCACAGCGCTGCCGCTGGCCCGCAGTCGCTGCAGACGACGGATCTCACCGGTCGCGGTCTGTGCGCCGGGCCCGTCGTCGATTAGCACGACGACGCTGGCGCCAGCCTCGGCGGCTACGACCGCGTGGGCAACCACCATGGTTTCGCCCAGGTCCTTGGAGCGCTCCAGGCGTTCGGCCATGGGTTGCTGGGACAGCCGGTGCACGACCCGGGCGAGCTCTGGTGTCACATCATCGGAAAGGACTTGGATCCAGTTCGGGGTCAGCCTCTTCCAGGCCGTCGCAGCAGGACGGAAACGCTGATCCTGGGCGGCCTTTCGAAGCACCTCGGCCTCTACGGTGGCGGGAGCGCTGAGTCGGCCCAGCATGGCAATGAGAAGCCGCTCCTGATTGATCGACAAGAAGTTCAGGCCAGGCCCGGCATCGATGATGGGTCGTTGGGTCATCCCGCACCCGGCTCCGATGCCGTCTCATGCGCATCCTCTGCCGCACCGAGCGCATCCTCCAGGGCACTCAGATCCACCTGCACGTCAGGTAGCTCACCGGGATCCGTCCAGATGACGAGCTGCTGCGCAGGAGAAATGCCGGCTTCGCGCAGCTCGGCCGCCGCCTGAACAGCAGTGATGCCCCGCAGGGTGGCAATGGTCTGCGCGGAGACGACTCCCTCGGTGTAGCCGCGGATAGCACGGGCCAGCAGCCGCTGGGGCGCCCGCCTCTGGTCGGTTTCTGATTGAAGCATGCGGTACTGGTCGCCCCAGCCGAAACGAACGGCAAGGTGGGGAGCCGTCACGGACATCCAGTCGCGTTTGGTGTCGGTGTCTATGTACTCCGCCTGCTCGAGAGCGATGGCAGCGATCTGCGGCGACGCCAGGAACCGCTGAACGACAGCCGACAGCGTCGCTAGGTTGATCTCGTGCGTGGCGTCCAGGAAAGCCTTCAGCCCGTCGACCGGCACGAGAAGATGCCGGGCGAAGGCGTTGGCGCGACTCTCCGTGGGTGACGGCGCACTCCAGTCGCAGGTGGTGTTGTTCGCCCAGTCGCCGAATACCGCGTGAGCGAGCTCGTGAGCCAGAGTGCTGCGCTGCCGCATCGGATGGCGGGTTCGAGCGACGCCGATGAACACGGCTCCGCGCTGCGGGTCCCGCATCGTCAAGCCGTGTTCATCGGGTCCTGCGTCGAGAACGGCCACGTCGAGGCCAGCCGATTGCTCGATCAGTGCAACAAGATCACCCAGAGGCTGACAGCCAAGCCGATGAGCTTCCCGGAACCTCTCGGCTGCTAGACGCCCTTCAACCTCGGCGTTCACCGTCGTCACCGCCGTCAACTCGTGGCCGGGATGGCCTGCTCGTCCAGGTAGTCATCCAGTTCGAGGAAGTGCAGCAGCGCGTCACGCATGTCCGCCATGCCTGAGCCATTGGTGGCCCGAGCCGCGCATTGGACCCGTTCTGCTACTGCGCTTGCCCCGGTTAGCTGGGCCACCGTGCAGCCCGTCGCCCAGGAAATCGCCACGATCTCCGGCAGTTTCGCTGCACGATCGCCGGAGATGATGCGCGACAAGGTGGGTTGCGAGATGCCGGTGGCGTCGGCAAGGGCCCGCTGACTCAGACCTGCGGCCACCCGCGCCTTCTCTACCAGCGCGCCAACGTTGATGCTTGTCATGATTGCCGTCCCCACAACTGAATCATGATCGGATGTCCTGATTCAGTGTACGGGATCAGGCGGATCGGCGCCATTCATCGATGGTCACCCGCCCCGAGGTGGCTCGCGACAGAGCGACCGGGAACGCCGAGCAAGCCGCGGATCGACAACCCGCCCGACGCTGGCGGAGCCGTCGACGACGAGGTCGTCCCAGTAGGCGTACACCGCCGCGTTCGGCGCCGCCGCGGTCGGCACCGCGGCCCGGTCGTCGGTGCTCGCACCGGTGGGGTCGACGAAGCTGACGAACCCGTTCGTGGACACCCATGCCGAGCTGTACGTCTGCCCGTACAGGCTGACCGAGAACGGCAACGTCACCTGCGTCGCGGCCTCGTCACCGGTCAACGGCAGCACCGTCGTGTCCGCCGGCGTAAACGCCTGCGTGGCGACCGTGCACGAGTAGCCGAAGGTGTCGGTAAGGCCGGCCAAGGCGAGGGTCGCTGTCGTGTTGCCGGCGAGGTCGACGACCGCGCTGGCAGCGGCGCACCCGTCGGTCGCGGTGACCGTGTACCCGTTCTGCTCGAGGTTCGCGAACGTGTAGTTGCCCGACGCGTCGGTGGTGACAGTCGCGTCGTTCGGCAGCAGCGTCACCGGCAGCCCCGCGACCGGCACGCCGCCGCGAGTCACCGTCCCGGACAGCGTCCACACGCTGATCGGCTCCGCGTCGCTCGGGTAGACGAACTCGACGGACGCACCGTCGGCGAGCTGCGCAGTGCGGAACGAGTACTGCAGGCCGTAGGCTCCGCCGGCGCTTTCGATGCCGATGGTGGCGTTCAGGCCGTGCTCGATGTCACCGGCCATGTCCGCGTACCGGAACGTGATGCCGCCGCCCTCGGCGAAGATCACCTCGAACGATAGGCGGTGGGTGAAGTCGCCGTAGAAGGCGACGTTGCGCCACTCGATCACGAACTGCCGGTTCGGTGCGGTACCGAGCGTCGTGGTGCGGACGCTGGCCTGCGAGTCGACGTACAGGTCGTCCCAGAACGGTGCCACGAGCGCGTTCGGCGCCGTGCTGTCCGGGATGCTCGCCGTCGGTGACAGCGGTTCGCTGCCCGGGTTGGCGAACGTGACGACGCCGTTGGTGGACACCCACGCCGTGGAGTACCCGGTGCCGTAGAACGGCACCGTGAACGGCAGACCGACGGTGGTGGTGGCATCATCGCCGGTCAGGCCGAGCGTGGTGGTGTCCGCCGGGATGAACGCCTGCCCGGTGTTGACCTGGCAGACGTAGCCGAACACGTCGGACTGCGGGAACAGCAGCAGATCGAAGTAGGTGGTGCCCTGTACATCGATCTCGGTGGTGGCGAACGCACCGCACGTCGAGGCGACGGAGGCGGTGACCACGTACAGACCCGCCGTGATCCCGGTGAAACTGTAGGTCCCGTCGACTGCTGTCGTCTGGGTCGCGCCGCCGGGCTCGAGACGGACCGTCGCTCCGACGACCGGCGATCCGGTGCTGCCGTCGACGACGGTGCCCTGCAGGGTCGGCGGGGCCAGGAAGGTGACCACGGCGGTCTTCGTGTCGCTCGGCCGGGAGGCGCCGTCGATCGCGTACGCCATCACCTGCGCGTCGCCCTCCGCTCCGGTCGTCACCGACACGGTGACCTGCCCGCCCGCAGCACCCAGCGCGACGGTGGTCCAGCTCGACGCGCCGAGCCGGTACGCCACCGACGTCACCGCTGTATCACCGCCGGCGCTGATCGTCACCTGCAGCGGCTGACCGACCGTCGCCACCGTGCCGCCGGGGAAGCTCAGCAGCGGCATCGAAGGCTTCAACGCGTTGACGAACTCGCCCTCGGTGCTGGACAGCACCCGGGCGTAGACCCGCACGTCATCGATGGCACCGCCGAAGTAGCCCGCCGCGGCACCGGCCGCCCGGCCGCGGCCGACGGTGACCGGCCCGGTCGCGTCGAAGACACTCGCCGCGGTCGCGGTGGCCGTCTGCGCGGCACCGTCGACGTACAACTTCACCTGGTGGGTGGAGGAGTCGTAGGTGGCGACCAGATACGTCCATCGACCGGCGGTCGGGGCAGCATTGGACAGCACGACGGCCAGTGTCGGCGCGTCGACGTCGGAACCGGCCATAGCGAAGCGCCACCGGTCGTCCGGGCCGCTGTAGCTGAGCTGGAACGCCGATGTACGGGTGCCGTCCTGCGCGAGAATCACCTGCTGACCGGCACCGCCGGTCGCGGTCAGCCGGACCGTCGCGGCCACGGTGAGATTGCCGTTGGTGTGCACCACCGTCGCCGCGCCGTTGACCGGGTTCTTCGTCGCCACCGGTCCGGACGTCGCCGCGTAGGTGGACGTGCCGTTCAGGCTCAGCGCGGAACCGCTGCCACCACGACCAGCGGTCCAGCCGCTCGCGGTGACCGTGGCGGTGTTGCCGTGCGCGGACGCGTCCGCCGCGGTCGTGCCGGTGCCCTCGTTGAATGCCCAGCGGGCATCCGGGCCGGCACCGGCGCGGACCGTGAACTGATACGTCATCGGCGTCGCCGAGTAATTGCCGGCGGTGTCACGCGACCACACCCGCAGCGAGTAGACACCGTCGGACGGCGGGGTCACCGACACGACCGCGACGTGCGTGGACGGATCCGCAGCGACCTGCGTCGCGGCCGCCGGCTGGGTAGCGTTGTCTAGCGTGTACGCGTACCCCCAGAAGTCACCGGGCACGGTCGCCGGAGGACTGAACGTGAAACTGCCCGCGACCCCTCCCCCGCCGTGCGCCTGACCGTCCGCCGGATACTCGGTGGAGGCGACCGTCGCCGGGGCGAGCGGCCCCGTGATGTCGACCGTGAACTCACACGTCATCGAGTACTGACCGGTGTCCGTGCCGTCGTACCCGATCGCCTGGAACACGTACGTGACGCCGGACGTCAACCGCCCCGCCGGAATCGACGCGATCGCCTGCTGCCCGGAGATGATCGACGCCTGGGAGACCTTGTCGGTCTCGTTGCGGGACCCGCCGGTCAGCGGCCACCAGTAGAACGTCGCGTCCAGCAGCTGCGCCGAACCGTCCGGGTCGGACATGCGAGCCCGCAGCTCCGGCGTCGCGGTCTTCACGAACGGCCGACCCGCCCCGGTCACACAGGCGTTACCGGCGGCGGTGAGCTGGTCAGGGGCGTTCGGGTACGAGTTGTAGATGACGGTCAGCACCGCGGTGCCGGCGTCGTACTTCTTCCACGCGTTGTGGTTGCTCTCATCAGCGGCCTTGAGCCCAAGCGTCAACGTCTGCCAACCGGACGCGACCGCGATCTGCGCCGCGCCGGTGACACCCCACTCCTGCCGCCGGCGGACCCGGTCATGCGCCTGGCTGCCGGTCTTCGCGACCGTCGCGTAGTAGATCCAGCTGCCCGCGTTGTTCGACCACGTCGTGCCGCTGTTGATGCCGTTGGTGATCCGGACCTCGGTGTCGGTGTTGTACGAGTTCCACGAATACACGAGGTCCATCGACAGCTTCGCGTCCAGCACGTGCTTACCCAGCAGCGACCCGGTACCGAACGCGAACAACGACCGGTACGTCATCTTGTTGCTCGGGTCGTCGTCGGTGTAACCGACCTTCGCGCAGTTCACCGCCGTATACGGCGTCGGGCACCCGTGCCGATCATACGACCAGTACGACTGACCCGTGAACTTACTGTTGATCATCGTCCACGCCGACGCACCGAACGCCGGGTCGATGTACACCGGGTACTTGGTGTTCGCGCCCCGCAGCAACGACAGGTCCGGGTGGACCACGATGTCCGCGCCGGACAGCTCCACCGGCATCGGCGCACCCGCCGCCCTCGTCGCGGCCCGCGTCGCCGACGACGCGCCGACACCATCCGCAGCACCGGCCGCGTCGGACGAGGAGTCCCACATCCGCGGACCGCTGGAACCGAACAGTTCGTTGCCCGCACCGTCGACGGCGCTCAACGCGCCACCGGCCAGCATCCTCAGCGACACCCCGGTACCTGCCGTCGGGAACCGCAACGCAGTCAGCGCCTCGTTCGCCGCGGCCGTCGCGTTCTTCACGGCCAGGACCTCGGAGTACCCCTCAACGCCCGCGGTCAGCACCAGATCGACACCCGGCAGGACCTCCGGGTACGTCGCCGTGCTCCCGGACACCACCGGCGCCGGCAACACCGACGGCCACCGCACCGCAAGGGATGCGTTGCCACGCTTGACCGTCGCGAGGTTCTGGTCGCCACCACCCGAAAGGATCAGCGGCACCGATGCGGCGACCGGTTCGAGGGTCCCGTCGGACCGGCGCCGCAACGTCGGATCGGGCTTCACCCACGACCCGTCAGCCAGCCGCACCCGCTGCACGACCGCCGACGACAACTGCGTGAACGTGCCATTGGCGTTGGCAAATACCTGCACCCGCTCGGATCTCGCCTGCGCCACCTCGACCCGGCCGCCGCAATCAGCCGCGGCCTGGGCCGCAGCCTTGGCATCCGTCGCAGACGCTTGACAGGTCTTGGCGGCGGGCGGCGCCGCCGACACCGCCGCCGGGCCAGCCAAGGCACCAGCACAGGAGCGAGAAGCGTGGCTACCGCCACGGTCAACGCGCGTCGGCCAACCCGATTTTGGGCATGCCAAATACCGCTGCGACCAGCCATGAACGTCTCTCCCCGTGTCCCCTGTAAAGGTGACCAGACCGTAGAAGCGGCTGCCCAAGATCGTCAATGGGACGGCAGCTGAACGCCATACGGCCGATCAGGGGTCATCCGTACAGCGGCACCGTATGGTCCGTCTGCGCTCCCAGCTCAAGCCCATTGCGAGCAAGCCGGCACTGTGCGTACTCACCCCGTCAATATGACCAATGTCACATCGCAAGAGGCGAACGATGAACCCGACTGGAGCGACTCCGCCAGGACGAAGCTGACCTGCCGATACGCCAAGCCGACCAGTTCGTCGACGTCATCCTTTTGCAGCTCGCCGTCTCTCCGCGCCAAGGCGAACGGACATCGACATGTTGGCGACGACGTCTGCGATGTGCCCTGCAAGGGGATCGCCGGCGTCAAGGGGATCGAGTGACTGGACGACCCGACCGACGCGACGTCGGATGCATTTCAACCGCTGTCGTGATGCTCGGTGAAGCCATGAGGCGGTCGCTGCCCAGGGCCCAGCAATCGCCGGTTTCGTCGGCGGGTGAACCCGGTGACGCGGAGGTCGATGTGGTCGCTCCAGCTGTTGACCGTACGTTCGGCGGCAACGCGGCGCAGCAGGTTACGGCCGGGCCGCCGGCGCTCTTGCTGTCGCCACCCGACCTTCGCCCGTCGTTCGAGCCTGCGATCCCACCCGGCATTACCACGGACCACCTGGCACGACAACGCATCGACCGCACCACACCGCTTTTCGCGCACCACACTTCACCTGGATCCACATTCCCGATCCACTGCAGGCAAAGGCCCTGATCAGGGCCCCTGCCGGTCGCAACCGGAAGCGAACAACCCATGGACAGTGTGGGGCGAACGTGTGATCAACTTGTGAGCACTGTGAGCAAAAAATCGGCACCCATCAATGATGGATGCCGGTTGACCTGCAGAAATGGGTGGAGACGAGGGGACTCGAACCCCTGACCCCCACACTGCCAGTGTGGTGCGCTACCAGCTGCGCCACGTCCCCATCTCGTGCCCCGGTCTTGCGGGCACTCCGGAATAGTACACAACCCCGGCCGAGGTCTCACACCGGGTATCGCTAGTTCTGCGTCGGGTCGGCCGGGTAGTGGGCGACCGCCGCCATGAGGCCGCCCTGGCGACGTAGGACCATCTGCCAGAGGTCATCGGGACGGGGGGCGAAGGCGTCGCTGGGCAGGGCGTCGAAGACGAACCAGGAGCCGCTCTCGATCTCGCGTTCGAGCTGGCCCGGGGACCAGCCGGCGTACCCGGCGAAGACGCGGACCCCGACGACGCCGGCGACGAGCAGGTCGGGGTCGCCGGAAAGGTCGACGGTGCCGACGGCGCCCGAGACGCGGTTGAAGCCGGCGAGGTCCTCGACACCGGGGCGGGTGCGGGCGAGGCAGATGGCGGCCTCGGGCTGGACGGGGCCGCCCTCGAAGACGACGGGGGGCTCGCCCGCGAGGGCGCCCCAGCCGCCGAGGACGTCGGCGACCTGGACCTCGGTGGCACGGTTGAGCACGACGCCCAGGGCGCCGCCCTCCTCGTGGGCGACGACGAGGACGACGGTGCGTTCGAAGTTGGGGTCGCGGAGCGCGGGCGTCGCCACCAGCAGCCGGCCGGTCAACGACTCCATCGCCCTCCCTCGACGCTGTTTCGACGTGCCCCGGCCGGTGCTGGAGCTACCCGGTCTCGGTGATCCCCTGCCGGTCGGTGCTCCAAAGATCCCGCCGGTGGGTCCGGGCTCCGAGGGCTCCGGGCCACCCTGCTGACCGGACGGGCCGGACCCGCCGCCGGACGAGCCGGACGGACGGAACTGTTCCATCCCACCGAGATCCCCGTATGAAGACATCAGCCCCACCAGCAGACATGACCGGCCGCGCGGTTGAGAACCGCGATCGTCGCGAGGCGGGGTGCGAGCGTCATGTCTCGCACATTAGCCTGACCCGCCCTCCGCGGTTAGGGTCTGTTGCGTGACCTCACTCGCCGACGTTGCCGTCATCGGTGGTTCTGGACTGTATGCCCTGCTGGAGGGCGCTGAGGAGCACGTGGTCGACACGCCCTTCGGCGCGCCGTCGGATCCCATAACGGTGGCGACGGTCGGCGGGCGGCGCACCGCGTTCCTGCCCCGGCACGGAAAAGACCACAGGTTCCCGCCGCACCGGATCCCCTACCGGGCCAATCTGTGGGCGCTGCGCGAGATCGGGGTGCGGCAGGTCCTGGCCCCGTGCGCGGTCGGCGGGCTGCGGCCTGAGCTGGGGCCGGGCACGTTCGTGGTGCCGGACCAGCTGATCGACCGGACGTCCGGGCGGGTCCAGACGTTCTACGACACGGGCGCGGTGCACGTGAACTTCGCCGACCCGTACTGCGCGACGGGCCGGGCCACGGTCAAGCGGGTCGCGGCGGACCACGGCATCGAGGCCGGCGACGGCACGATGGTCGTCGTGGAGGGGCCGCGGTTCTCGACGCGGGCGGAGTCGCGGTGGTTCACCGCGATCGGTGGCGCTGTCGTGAACATGACCGGGCACCCGGAGGCGGTCCTGGCCCGGGAGCTGGCGCTGTGTTACACGTCGATCGCGTTGGTCACCGACCTCGACGCGGGGGTCGAGGGTGACCACGGGGTGACGATGGACGAGGTGTTCGCGGTGTTCGCGGCCAACACCGAGCGCCTGCGCAAGGTGCTGCTGGACGTGGTGCCGGCGCTGCCCGAGTCGCCCGACGACCCCTGCCAGCACGCGCTGGACGGCATGCCCGTCTGAACCTACGCGGGCAGGTGCACGACGAACCGGCACCCGTCGCCCTCGTTGGCCACAGCGACGTCGCCCTGGTGCGCCTCGACCAGCCCGCGCACGATCGCGAGCCCCAGCCCGCCGCCGGCGTCCCGGCCGGGCGTGCGGGCCGTCGTGCCGCGGAAGGCGACGTCGAACACGCGCGGCAGGTCGGCGTCGGGGATGCCGCCGCAGGTGTCGCTGACGGCCAGCCAGCCGCCGGTGGCGTCCTGGCCGCCGGTGACGACCACGGTGCCGTCGGGCGGGGTGTACCGGATGGCGTTGCGGATGAGGTTGTTGACGATGCGCGACAGCTCCGGGACGGACCCGCGGACGGTCGGCCAGCCGCTGGACGCCGCGACGAGCTCGATCCCGGCGGCCGCGGCGAGCGGGGTCGCGGAGGCGATCGCGTCGGAGACGACGTCGCCGAGCGGGACCTCGGCGAGGGTCAGCCGCAGCGCGCCGGCGTTGATCCGGGACAGCTCGAAGAGGTCGTCGACGAGGGCCGCCATCCGGTCGGTCTCGGCGCTGATGCGGTGGTGGTAGTCCGCGACGGTCTCGGGGTCGGACACGACGCCGTCCTCGAGCGCCTCGGTCATGGCGCGCAGCCCGGCCAGGGGTGTGCGCAGGTCGTGGGAGACCCAGGCGACCAGCTCGCGGCGGCGGGCCTCGGCCTCCCGCTCCCGCTCGCGGGCCTCGGCGGCCCACATGCTGGCCATGGCGAGGCGCCGCCCGGCCCAGAGCCCGGCGGCGAGGCTGACGGTGGCGGCCGTGCCGACGACGATGAGCAGCACGTGCAGGTCGTGGTCGGAGATGAACATCTCCATCGACGCGCCGAGGATGCCGGCGAGCACGCTGAGCACGGTGACCAGCAGCAGGACCACGATGTGCGCGGTCACGGAGCGGCCCCGCAGCGGCCCGCGCAGCACCAGCAGGCCCACGACCGCGACGGTCAGGGAGCCGGCCAGGGCCATCAGGAACGTGGCGAGGACGTCACGCATATTCGTACCGGTAGCCGACGCCCCACACGGTGAGGATGCGGCGCGGCTCGGCGGGGTTGTCCTCGACCTTCTCCCGGAGGCGTCGCATGTGGACGGTGACGGTCGACTGGTCGCCGAACGTCCAGCCCCACACCTGCTGCAGCAGCTCGGTGCGGCGCAGGACCCGGCCGGGGTTGCGCATCAGGAAGACCAGCAGGTCGAACTCGCGCACGGTGAGGGCCAGCTCGCGGCCGTGCAGGGTGGCGGTGCGCCGGGCCACGTCGACCCGCAGCGCGCCGTCGAC
Source organism: Dactylosporangium sp. NPDC050688 (assembly GCF_040654515.1). Lineage (NCBI taxonomy): Bacteria > Bacillati > Actinomycetota > Actinomycetes > Micromonosporales > Micromonosporaceae > Dactylosporangium > Dactylosporangium sp. NPDC050688. Next base: position 88,984 of record NZ_JBFAIC010000039.1, on the reverse strand, counting down.
GAGCTCGCCGGACGCCTGCGCGGGCGCGGCGCGGCGCAGCACCGACTGGACCCGCAGGACCAGCTCGCGGGGTGAGAATGGCTTGGTGACGTAGTCGTCGGCGCCGATCTCCAGGCCGAGGACGCGATCGGACTCCTCGCCGAGGGCGGTCAGCATGATGACCGGCAGGGTGCGGTCCTGCTCGCGCAGCCGGCGGCAGACCTCCAGCCCGTCGATGCCGGGCAGCATGAGGTCGAGCACGACGAGGTCCGGGCGTTCGGTGCCGTACGCGTCGAGCGCCTGCTGCCCGTCGCCGGCCAGCTCGACCGCGAAGCCCTCGCGTTCCAGGTACCGCCGCACGACGTCGCTGACGGTCGGGTCGTCATCGACGACCAGTACACGCTGCCCCATCGTCCGAGCGTAGAGCGCGCCGCGGCGCCGGGCACCCGTCGCCCGGGCACCGTAAGGGGACCGTCAGGTTTCGCCGCCGAGGTCGGTGTCGTAGGCCTCGTAGAGCAGGTCGGCACCGCGCTGCCGGTGCTGCCACACCTCCCGGATGAGGCGGGCCGCGTCCTGGCGGACGACCTCGTGGCGGAAGCCGAACGTGCCCGGCGCGCCGTCCTGCACCGGGTCGATCTCGTCGAGGTGCCCTTCGAGGTCGTCCAGGGCCTCCCAGACGGTCTCGTGGTCGCCGACGAGCCCGTAGAGTCCCCGGGCGAGCCGGGGCGCGTCGCCGAGGACGCCCGCGTAGAGCCCGGATGGGCCTTCCGTCTCCCGCACGTGCGCGGCGAACGCCGCCTTGAGCTGGGCGACGGCCTGGCTGACCGCCGGACGCCAGGCCGGATCCCCTACCGGCGTCTGTATCGCGTGTTCCATCCGCTGGATGCCACCGAGCAGTTCCATGGGACGCACCTCCGCCGCGAGTACGTCAGTCCCTTTATGGTGTGACCTGGAACACAAAATGTCCAGGTCAGAGGGTCGGAATCTCCTCTTTCACCCCGGATGATGCGGCCGCCATGCGGTGCAGCCAGGCGGAGACGGCGGCGAGATCCGACTCGCTGAACCCGGCCGCGAGCCGCGCCTCCACCGCCCGCACGGTCGGCAGGGCCGCCTCCAGGCGCTCCAGGCCGGCACCGGTCAGGAAGATCTGCTGGGACCGCCGGTCGGTGGGGTGCTGGCGGCGCTCGACCAGGCCGGCCCGCTCCAGGCCGCCGAGCATCTCGTTGGCCGACTGCCGGGCAGTGGAGACCTTCCGGGCGACGTCGGCGACGGACATGCCCGGGGACTCGCGCAGCAGGAGCAGCGAGGCGAACTGCGCCACCGACAGGTCGTGCTCGACCAGCGCCTCGGCGACCACCCCGCGCAGGCTCAGCCACGCGTGCCGGACGAGAAACGTGGAGCAGGCGTCTTCGGTACTCACCCGACCATTGTGCGCCGTGGACACTATTGACAGGTACCTGACATTCTTGCCACAGTGAGGCCATGACCGTCAGGGACCTGTCAATCAACCTACCCCAGCAGCGCCGCGTGCTGTCGGTGCTCGTCTTCGCCGCGGTACTGATCTGGATCGACACGACCATCCTCGGCATCGCCTTGGAGCGCATCGCCGACCCGCGGACCGGTCTCGGCGCCACCCCGGGTGAGCTGCAGTGGGCCGTCGGTTCGTACGCGCTGCTGTTCGCCACCGCGCTGTTCGCCGCCGGTGCGCTCGGCGACCGCTACGGGCACCGCACGGTCCTCGTCGCCGGGCTCGTGATCTTCGGCGCCGCCTCGATCTGGGCCGCCTGGGCCGGCGACGCGACCGGCCTGATCCTGGCCCGCGGCCTGATGGGCCTCGGCGGGGCGATGATGATGCCGACCTCGATGGCGATCCTGGGCGCCACGTTCCCGGCGGAGCGGCGGGCCGGCGCGATCGCGGTCTGGTCCGCGTCCAGCGGCGTCGGCGTCGCGCTCGGCCCGCTGCTCGGCGGCGTGCTCGTCGACCACTTCTGGTGGGGGTCGGTGTTCCTGGTCAACCTGCCGGTCGTCGCGATCGCCCTGGTCGGCGTGCTGCTGGTGGTGCCCAACCCGAAGCTCGCCCAGCGCCGCCGCCCCGACCCGCTCGGCCTGGTGCTGTCCACCGGTGGGCTGGCACTGCTCGCGTACGGCCTCATCGAAGCCGGCCAGGACACCGACTGGGCCCGCTGGCAGGTGTGGGCACCGGTGCTCGGCGGCCTCGCGGTCCTCGCGCTGTTCACGATCGTCGAGTGGCGCTCCGCGTCGCCGTCGTTCGACCCGCGGCTGTTCCGCAACGGCCGCTTCAGCGCCGGCAACCTCGCCCTCGCCACCCTGTTCTTCGGCATCACCGGCCAGATGTTCTACGGCAACTTCTACCTGCAGGGCGCCCGCGGCATGTCGGCGCTCAGCACCGGCCTGGCGTTCCTGCCGGGCGCGGTCGGCGTCGCGCTCGGCTCCGGCATCGGCGCCCGCCTCGCGAAACGCTACGGCGTGGGCCCGGTCAGCGGCAGCGCCCTGCTCGTGGTGGCCGCCGCCTTCCTGGCCAACCTCACGTTCGGCCTCGACACGCCGCTGCTGTGGTTCTGCACCCTCGGGTTCGTCAGCGGGATCGCGATGGGCATGGCGATCGCCCCGACCGTGGCCGCCGTCATCGCGGTGCTGCCGCTGGACCGGATGGGCGCCGGCTCCGCGGTCAACAACACGGTCCGGCAGGTCGGCAGCGTCCTGGGCATCGCGCTGCTCGGCACGATCCTGGCCAGCACCTACCGCGACCGGATCACGCCCTCGCTCGCCGGCCTGCCGCCGTCGGCCCGCGACGCCGCCGCCCCGTCGGCCGAGCACACCCGCGCCGTCGCCGAGCAGCTGCACCGCCCCGACCTGGCGGCCGCCGCCGACGACGCGTTCATGACCGCGCTGCACATCACGGCCACCACGGGCGCTCTGGTCGCGTTCGCCGGTGGGGTACTGCTGATCGTCGCGTTCCGCACGCGCAAACCCACGGTGGAACCGGAGCGGGTCCTGTCACCGACCGGGTGAGCCGCGGACGATCCGCCGGCGCGCTGGGCCCCGCCACCTGCCCAGCAGCTTGACGATCGCCGGCGCGCCGGACAGCACTCCCGGCGCGCCGGCTCCCGCTACCTGCCCAGCAGCTTCTCGACGTCGGCCAGCTCGGACGGGCTCAGCGGCCCGTGCGCGAGCGCGCCCGCGTTCTCCTCGACCTGCGCGACGGTGCGGCAGCCGGGGATCGGCACGGTCCGGCCGCTGTACGCCCACAACCACGCCAGCGCGCCCTGCGCGAGGGTGCGCCCGCCGGAGGTCAGCACGTCGCGCACCGCGTCGATCCGGTTCAGGAACTCCGCCGACGGCCGCCCGCCGGTGAAGTACGTCATCCACTCGGGGCTGAGTCCCCGCACGTCGTCCTCGGGCAGCTTCGAGTCGGCGGTGTACTTCCCGCTGAGCAGCCCCATCGCGAGCGGCCCGCGCGTGATGACGCCCAGGTCGTGCTCGTCGGCGACGGGGATGACCCCGAACGAGCCCCGCAGCACCGACAGGTCCGCCTGGACCGTGGCGCAGTGCACGCCCGCCTCCGCGAACGCGGCCGCGCGCTCCGGGAAGTCGGTGCTCCACCCGTACGCGCGGATCAACCCCTGCGTGACGAGATCCTCCAGCGCCGGGATCAGCTCCAGCGCCTGCGGGACCGGCAGGTCGTTGATGTGCAGCTGGTACAGGTCGACACGGTCCGTGCCGAGCCGCCGCAGCGACGCGCGCACGGCCCGCCCGACCTCCTCGGGCGAGCCGTCGTCGGCGCCGACGAACCGGGTCTGCTCGTCGAACGTGCCGCCGAACTTCGTCGCGATCACCGCCTCGTCGCGCCGCCCCCGCAGTGCCCGGGCCAGGATCTTCTCGCTGTGGCCGGCCCCGTACACGTTGGCGGTGTCGAAGAAGTTGACCCCGAGCTCGAGCGCGCGGCGGATCGCCCGGACCGACTCGTCGTCGTCGACCTCGCCCCAGCCGAGCGGCTGCGGGCTCGCCGGCGTGCCCGCCCAGAACGGCCCGCCGATCGCCCAGCAGCCGATCCCCAGTGCGCTGACCTCGATGCCGCTGCGGCCCAGTCTCCTCGTTTCCGTCATGCGCCCCAGGCTGTCAGCTGGAGCGCGCTCCAGGTCAACTCCGCACGGCCCCGCGGCGCCCCTCGGGCCGTCACGTCGGGCAGGCGTCACCTCGCGCGGCCGTCACGTCGGGCAGGCGTCACCTCGCGCGGCCGTCACGCCGGGCGACCAGCCGTCACGTCGCCCCGCAGCGCCACACGATCGCGACAGGCTCGTAGCTCATCCCACCGCCGCGGGCGGACACGTAGCCGGCGACGATCGTGCCGTCGTCGCTGAGCGCCCTCGTGTCCACCGAGTCGGTCGAGGCGTCGTACCCCTCCGGCAGCGGCAGCGGCACCGTCGAGCCGTCCGGGGCGACGAGCGCCGACGGCCCGGCCAGGCGCCCCTGCGCGTTGAGCACCGTCAGGAGGCCGTCGGTGGTGTCGAGGTGCCCCGTGCGCAGGTTCCACCGGGGCGTGCCGATCCACCGGGGCCCCCGGTTCGGCTCGTCGTACGCCGCCCAACCGGAAACCCAGCCGTCCCTGATCGTCCTGGCGTTGTACATGCCCGCCGGGTTGCCCCTGACCGACGGCTGGGGCAGCTTCCGGGGGGTGCCGTCCGGCGACCACACGTAGCCCAGGCCCGCCGTCGCCTCGCCGCTGCCGAGGGTGCCGACGATGGTGCCGTCCTCGTCGATTCCCGACGCCTGCCCGGTCATCCCGCTGACCGGTGTCGCGAGCATCGTGGGCTCCGCCGTCGGCGACGCCCACATCGCCGGCCGGCCCTGCACCGACCCGACGATGACCTCCCGCTCGTTGATGGCGAGCGCCTGCGCGTCGGCGCCGACGAGCTTGCTGAACTCCCCGTTCCGGTACACCCACGCCGTGCTCGTGTCCTGCTTAGTGAGGCTCGACCCGACCAGCACCCCGGTCGACGTGGCGTCGCTCAGCACGGGATCGTCGCCGGGCATCGGCACCTTGCGCACCTGCGGGCCCTGCCACACCACGGTCGACGGCCGTCCGTCCGGATACGTCCGGCCGAGGATGTACCTGCCGCTCGGGTCGGACCCGCTGACGATTCCCTTCTCCCCTTCACCGGCCGGCACCGGCAGCCGCTGCACGACACAGCCCTTACCGGCGCCGGCGCTCTGACCGGCGCTCTGACCGGCCGCTCCGCCGCTCTGCCCCGCGCCTTCTGGGGGTGCCGTGCGCTGGGGGCCGTCCGCGACCACCGTCCAGCCGGCGACCGCCACGACGACGACGGTCGCCGCCGCCCCCGCCGACCCGGCCAGCCGCACCCGCCGGTGGTGCCGGTCACCGTCCGCGATCGCCTTCGCGATGTCCACCGTGGACGCACCGCGCGGCCCACGGTCCAGCGGCCGCAGCAGCGTCGCGCCGTCCTGCTCGTCGAACTCCACCGTCATCGTCCCTTCCGCGTGTCGGCCAGGTCGGTCTGCTCGACGTGCCGGCGCAGGGTCGCCAGCCCGCGGGCGGTCTGGCTCTTCACCGTCCCGGGCGAGCAGTCGAGCATCGTGGCGACCTCGTCCACCGACAGGTCGCACAGGAACCGCAGCACCAGCACCGCCTGCTGCCGCCGCGGCACCTTCGCCAGCGCCGCCCGCAGGACGATGGCCTCCTCGACCCCCGCCGCCGGCGCCTCCGCCCTGCCCACGTCCGGCGGCTCGGCCGTCAGCCCCACCCGGAACCAGAACCGCCGCCGCTCGTCGATGAACCCCCGCACCACCATCGTGCGCACGTACTGGTCCAGGTGCTCGACGGCCCGGATCCGCTGCCAGTTCACATACAGCTTGGTAATCGCCTGCTGCACCAGGTCGTCCGCGCGGTGCTCGTCCCCGCACAGGATGTACGCCAACCTGCGCAGGGAAGGCATGGCGCCGGTCACGTACTCGACGTACTCGCGCTGCGCCTCGGCTCGCATCCACGTCCTCCCTCGCCCGGCTGTCGCTGCCCGGCATGTCGCGACTTCGACGCACCCTGCCGCCGCTGCGGTTGCACGCTGCGCCGCCCGGCTTCCACACCGCCGCAACCACAGTCACGACGCAGCCCAGGCAACAACGACCACGACGCACCGAGCAGCCCGGGCAACAACGACCACGGCGCACGCCGAAGCAACAGCGACGGCGCACGCCACGGCAACGACAGCCACGGCGCGATGACAACAGCGACCGCGGCCCCGGCAGGCGCCACACCCGACCTACACCCAGCCCCCGGCCCCGGGGCGGAGCCGCCGGGTCAGGCCGCCCTGACGTCCAGCCCGAGTGCGACCGCGATCGTCGTGGCCTGGTCGGCGGTGATGATGGCCTGGCGCAGCTCCGTGGTCAGAGGGTCGAGGCCGGACAGGTCGCTGCCGCGTAAGTCGCACCGGGTCAGGTCGGCCTTCTGCAGGGCGGCGCCCGAGAGGTCGACATCGCGGAAGGCGCCGCCCTCGCAGCGGGCCCCGGTCAGGTCGGCCTCACGCATCCGGACGCCGGTGAACTCGGCGGTGCCGAGCCTGGCGCCGGGCAGCGCGACGAACGACCAGTCGCCCTCCTGCACCTTCAGCAGCTCGAACGTGCACCGGTCGAACACGCTGCCGACGAGCTTGCAGCGGGTGAACGTGGCGTCGAAGAAGTTGCAGCCGACGAACGTGCAGTTGAGGAACGCCACGTCGGTCTGCGTCGAGCAGTTGAACCGCACGTTGGTGAACGTGCACTCGGTGAACACCGACCGCTCGTTGGTGGCCTCGCACATGTCGACTTCGACGAACGCCACCCGGGCGTGCTCCAGCCCGACCGCGTGGTGGTCGGTCCAGTCGTCGTCGTAGATCGTCGTGTGCGTCACAGGCGTCCGCTCAGCCATGCCCTGCCCCCTTAACGTCGCTTGGGCACAGCCTCTCATCCAGGTACGACAAAAAACTCAGGGCACGAGCCGGTAGTGGGTCGTGAGGCGGCCGTCCTCATACAGGTGGAACGCCAGCGCGGGCGGCGCCTCGCGGTCCAGCCAGCCGTCACCCTCCCACGGAAGCACCAGCGTCGATGCGACACCGGGCGCGGCCAGCAGCGGTACCCCGGCGAACGTGCTGACCGTGGCGCTGTGGATGTGCCCGCACAGCAGCGCGACGACGTTCGGGTGGCGGCCGAGCACCTCGGCGAGCCGTTCCTCACCGAACTGCCGCAGCCGGTCCATGTCCGGATGCCCGATCGTCACCGGCGGATGGTGGAAGCACACGAACGTCGGCGCGCCACCGGCCAGCACCCCGTCCAGCCACGCGAGGGTCGCCGGCGCCAGCCAGCCGTCGTCACGCCCAGGGACCGACGAGTCACACAGCGCGAAGGTCAGGTCGCCGACGCGAGCCACCTGGTCGACCGGCCCGGCCCCCGCGGCCGACCCGAGCAGGGCCTGCCGGAACGCCGACCGCTCGTCGTGGTTGCCGGGCAACTGCAGCAGCGGTACGCCCACCCGCGCCAACGCCTTCGCTGCCGCGTACTCCGCCGGGAGCCCGTGATCGGCGATGTCCCCGGTGACGAGCACCGCGTCGACCGGCCGACGCAACCGCCGCAGGTAGTCCACGACCCGCTCCACCCGCCCGGCGCTGCGGCCGCCGTCGTCGGCCAGGTGCGGGTCACTGACGTGCGCGATGAGCGTCATTTTGCGACGGTACGACCACCGCCGCGGCACCTGCGAGATCCAATTCCGGACGACCGGCCCCGATCACGCGGTCTCGTACACGACGCGGACCCGGTCGAGCCGCCCGGCCGCGAGGTCCTCCTCCGGCAGCACGAACGCGATCCGGACGCACTCCCCCCACGACGTGCCCCGCTCCCCTTCCAGCTGCAGCAACGGCACCACCCCGGTGAGCCTGGGGTAGTAGGAGTCGTCGAGCCGGCCGAGCACCTGATGCGGCGTGTACGGCACCACCGGCCGCAACGCGTCGAGCACGTCCGCCACCCCGGGCAGGTCCCGCGAGCGCCACTCGTCGAGCTCCGCCGCCATCAGCTCGGGCACCGACAGGCAGGGCCACGCACCGAGCGGCAGCGCCGGGATCACGATCGCCCCGTCCGGCGCCTGCATGGTGGGCGCTCCATCCGGTACGTGCAGCACCCGGCAGGCCCCGTCGCCGTCGCGGTGCCGGTGGTCGTTGAAGCACAGCAGGCTGCCGTCGGCGGGCAGGGTCCACACCGGCCCGAGCAGCCCGGCGAGGACCGCGCAGTCCAGTCGTGCGACGAGGACGAGCGGCTCGCCCTCGAACACGGGCCACTCGTCCCCGACCGGCAGCCCGCCGTACTCCCCGGCGAGCACCCCCGCGTCGTCCTCACCGTCCTCGTCTTCGTCGGCTTCGTCCTCGCTGGCTTCCTCTTCGTCGGCCTCGTCCTCGCCGTACTCGACGACGGCCAGCTCGACGGCTGGACGTACCAGCGCCATCACCGCCTCGGCGAGCTCCGGCGGCACGTCGGCGGCGGCCTCATCGATCGCCGCCCGCAGCGGTCCAAGATCCATGCCGCGAGTCTGCCAGCCCGTCGCTACGGCCGTGGGGCTAGGCAAGGGTGACGCAGAGGTTCTCCATCGTGCCGAGCTGCACCGGCACCTCCCGGCTGCCGTCCGGGTGACGGATCACCACGAAGTCGCCGCGGGTGATGTAGTCGCCGCCCGGGAAGCCCACGTTGGACGCCTTGATCGGCAGGGCGTTGTGCCCGCGCAGCTGCGAGATCCTCGTCCCGTCAGGCAGGTAATAGACGCGGATCGAGCCGGTCGCGTCGCGGACGACCGACTTGTGGTTGCTCGTGTTGGTGTACCGGATCACCAGGACGCCCTCGAAGTCCTGCACCTTCGGCGACCCGTCCGGGTACGTGGCGGGGGTGCGCATCCGCTCGCGGTCCCGGACGATGTCGCCCTTCACCTCGAACGCGCACACGTCCCCGGCCGGGATGACGAACGGCGGCGTGCTCGTCGGCTCCCACCCGCCGCCGCCAGGGCCGGACGCGGCCGCCGGCACCGCCGTCACCGCCACGATCGCGGCCGCCAGGGCCAGCGTCTTCACCACGCGCATCTGGGTCTCCTTCATGTCCGTCGGGCTGTCCCGTCCGTCGGGCTGTCCCGGACATGGTCGGCTCAGCGGGCGCGGCGGCTCCACGATTCGGCGCTCACCGAATCCTCGCCCCCGACCCGGCGCCCAGCAGGTCAGTGCCGAGGGCGGTGCGCTGGTACAGCACCTGCCGGCCCGACCGGCGCGACGTGACCAGCCCGGAGCGGCGCAGCACCGACAGGTGCTCGCTGACCGAGGCCGCGCTCAGCCCGAGATCCCGGGCCACCTGCGTCGTGGACAGCGGCAGGTCGAGCCGCGCCAGCAGCTCCGCCCGGCTACGCCCCAGCAGGTCCGCGACCGGCGGCGACGACGACCGGGCCGAGCCGTCCCAGACCTGACCGACGCCGCGCGGGGCGTACACGAGCGTCGGGCACTGCGGGCTGGTGTCGACCAGCAGCGAGGGCCACGCGAACACGCACGGCACCAGCAGCACCCCGGCCCCGTCGAGCCGGCTCTGCGACTGCCACCCGGGCCAGAGGATCCGCAGCGCGTCCTCGGCGTACTCCAGCTCCGGGTGCAGGTTGCCCAGCAGCCGCACGATCCCGCCGGACGTCATCTGGTCCGCGCGGTACCCCACCTCGGCGTCGAGCAGTCCCGCCAGCCGCGACCAGATCGGCTCGATCGCGACCTGCCAGTACGCCCGCACCTCGGCGGCGAGCCGGCCGAGCTGGCGCTGGGGGTCGTCGTACAGGGCCTGCAACGCCCCAGGCAGCGGCGCGCCACCGCCCAGCAGGTCCAACTGCGCCCGCACCTGTGCGTCGGGCGTGGCCCGGATCTTGTCCAGTTCCTCGCCGAACCTGGTGTCCATCCTGTCCGGCGACGGCATCAGGAACTCGGGCACGTACCGCGGATCGGCCAGCAACGGCCGCAACAGCTCCAGCCGCAACCCGGCCACGCCCCCGCGCACCGACCGGAGCCACGGCTGGTGCATCCGCACCCGGTCTGCGTGATCAGCGATGCGCAGGCTGCTCATGAGCTCGTACATGGGCGACCGCGCGAACCGGATCCGAGCCAGGTCACCGGGCTCGAACAACAGCTCGATCACCCAGCCACGATACCGATGAATCCCTGCCACACGGCCCGCCGCGTCGCGGACCGGACTGTCCGCGCGGAACAGTCGCCGGTCTATTTGAACCCGCTCAGGTGAGCCGCCGAGACACGCGGCGGAGCAGATCGGCCGTATCGACCTCGAACGCGAACGGCTCATCGACGGCGAGCACCTCGCCGGACTTCGCCGCCGCGTACTCCACATAGTGCGCACCGTCGAGCCGGAACACCTGCAACGTCACAGCATCCGACGGGTCCTGCTCGACGAGCAGGTACAGGCTGATTCCGGCTTTGGCATACAACTCCATCTTCACCAGGCGATCGGTGCCGGCGTTGCCAGGAGAAACGACCTCGCCGGCCAAGACCACGTCGGAAGCATCGATCACCACGCCGTCCTCGTCGGTATCCGCCACGACGAGATCGGGAATCATGATCCGACCACTCTGCAGCCGGACGTTCACCGCTTCCAACGCGAGCAGTCCCGCCTCGACCGCCGCCCGGTCGAGCGCTACGAACAGCAATGACGAAAGCCGCTGGTGCCGCTTGCTCGGCGCCGGGCCCACCAACAGACTTCCGTCGAGCAGCTCGATGCGGTCCGTCATCTCGCCGAGCGCAAGGTACTAACCAGCCAGTGGCGATGCACCCCGCCCTCAAGGCCCGGTCGACACAGTAGACATCATATACTCATATGACGATTCGCCGCGCTGCGGCGGGCCGCGGTTCGCCCCGTCACGCTCAGCCCTGACCCGCTGGATGGGCCTTGCGACGACTCCCGCAAACCGGACTAAGCTGCTAGCTAAGGAGGTGCCCATGTCGAGCGAGGCGGTCCTGCCGCAGTTCAACATCCACGACGCGAAGACCAACCTGTCCCGGATCATCGAGCGTGTGGAGCACGGCGAGGAGATCATCATCAGCCGCGCCGGCACCCCCGTCGCCAAGGTGATCCCGCTCCACCCGCGCATCAAGCGCACGGGCCGGGGCTCACTGGCGGGCCAGCTCGTCGCCGCCGAGGACTGGGACTCGCCGGCCGTCAGCGACAGCATCGCCGACGACTTCGGATTGACGCGGTGAGCCTGCTGCTTGACACCCACGTGGTGCTGTGGTGGCTGACGGACGACGACACCTTGGCCGAGGACGTCAAGGAACGCCTCGACCATGATCTCAACGTCTACATCAGCCCGGCCACGATCTGGGAAGTCGCCATCAAGCAATCCATCGGCAAGCTCCAGCCGGCGGACCTGCCGGAGCGCATCCAGGCCAGCGGCTTCCGGGACCTGCCCATCACGTCCGCCCACGCCATCGCCGCGGGTCGTCTCCCCCTCATCCACCGCGACCCGTTCGACCGGATGCTGATCGCACAAGCCCAGCTCGAAGAACTCACGCTGGTCACCCGCGACGCCCACATCCAAAAATACGACGTCGACTTTCTCGCGGTCTGATCCCTCAGCACCGACAACCGCCGGGAAATCCGAGACCTCCACGGCGAACCCGCGTGCGTGATCGGGCCCGGCACCGGCACGTCGCATCTCGGGCCTCAATGAGGTGGCGGCGGCAAGGTACGGTATGCGCGCTGCCGGCAAAACGGCATTCTCATCCGCACCAGAGTCGCATCCGCAAGGAGGCCGAGCAGGCTGTGGACCATCAGATCTGGTACGTCCTCGGCGTTCTCCTCGGCAATGGTGTCGGGTGCCTGCTGGCCGTGTTCTGCCTGGTCCGGATGACCGACCAGCGGCGGTCGGCGGGCAGCCGTTTCCTGCTGGTGCTGATGGCGTCGTGGGCGCTGGTCGAGACCGCCCGCGACGACATGCTCTTCGTCGCCGCCACCGCCATCCACATGGATGACTACCAGGTCCATTTCTTCCTGGCCCCGAGCATGGCCCTGACCGTGATCGCGGTGGCGTTCACGACCAGCGTCTTCTGGTTGGTCGCCAAGCACCCGCATCCCGTGTGGACAGCCGGCGCAGGAACGGCGGTCGGCCTGCTGCTGGGCGTGATGTGCCTGCAGGCGGCACTCGCCGGGCGTACCGGATCGGCCCTGTCGATCGACGTCGCCGACTCCGTGATGGTCACCGCCGGACTCGGCGTCGCGACCGGCACGGCGGTGTGGCTGGCGACCGGGGCCACTCGCCGGTCCGCCATGGCGACCGCCATCACGCTGCTGGCAATCTGTTTGACAATCGCCCAGTACCGCATCGCCAGCGTGGTGACGACAGATCCCTCCATCGCGGTCGACAGCGACATCGGGATCGACCCGATCCAGCTGGGCGTGTTCACCGCGGTCGCATTCGGAGTCCGAGCCATCGCGCTCACCGTCATGAGCATGATCGACGAGAGCCGCCCGGAGCCCTCACCGGAGCAGGAACAGATCGGCACCCACGACCGGATCTAAGCGGGTTGACAGAGGTTCTGCGCGTAACCGGGCGCGGGTAGATCGCCAGGGGCGAAGACGACACGGCCTTGCCGGCTGTTGATGATGGAAGTAGAAGACACACCACAACAAGACCGGCAAGGTCGTGTCCATTATGCGCCCTGTCCGCGTGTTCGCCGAAGTCCCCGACAGCGCCCGAGCCCAGATCATGCACCTGTTGCACGGCCGGTGGCGTACCGCCACCCGCCTGATCATGGTCGTGCTGTCCACCGCCGGCTGGTCCCCGGCACAGATCGCCGACCTGCTGGACTACCACCCAGCCACCGTGCGCCGCTGGCTGCACCGCTACCACACCGACGGCATTCCCGGCCTGCCCGACCGGCCCCGACCAGGACGGCCCCGCCTCGGCAGCCCAGCCCTCACCACCCGTATCACCAGCCTGCTGGCCACACCGGGACCGTGGACCATCCGAAGACTCTGGCAGCACCTGGGCCGGCCCAGGATCAGCCTGCGCACCCTCTGGCGACGCACCCGCACGGTGGCCAACTGGCGACGACCCCGCCTCGTCGCCAAAGGCGACCCCGACCACCACCGCATCTGCGCCCGCATCCGCCGCCGTATCGCCCGGCTCCCAACCGGATCCGTGGTCCTCGCCGAAGACGAAGCCCACCTCGACCTCCTGCCGGCCGTGCGCGCCACCTGGACCCTGCACGGACACCGCCACCAGGTCATGACCCCGGGCAAGAACCAACGGGCCACCATCTACGGCGCCCTCAACGTGACCACCGGCGCCTGCTGGTACCTCTGGGCCCGCCGCAGCGCCGCCGGGTTCACCGCCATGCTGCAACTGCTGCTGACCGCCTACCCCACCGCCCCAACCGTGGCGGTCATCTGCGACAACGACAACATCCACCACGCCGTGAGAGTCCGGCAATGGGCCCATGACCATCCACGGCTGCGCCTGCTCTACGGCGCCACGTACAGCCCGCACGACAACCCGGTGGAACGCATCTGGGCAGCGCTCGCAGCGCACCTGGCCAACACCGCGGTCACCTGGACCGAACGCATCCACCAAGCACGCGTGTTCTTCCGACGACGAACACCCGACCAGATGCTGACCACCGCCGCACCATGGAGCTCACCCTGGCTACCCCGCAGTTACGCGCAGAACTTCAGAGGACCCGCTTAGCACCCGCGACGCGTTCAGGGTGTCGTTGACGCCGGGCGGCCGAAGTACCACAGCAAACCGGGCGCCTCATGCGAACAGTCGGCGCCGCTGCGGAGTGGGGGTGACGCTGCCCGCCCACTACCATCGATGTCTGGAGGTGCTCGTGGAGCCTGGATGGCGGCCCGGGGATTTTGACGCGGAGCAGATCGACGAGGCACTGCTCAAGGCCGCGCGTCTCTACGAGCACATCGTGAGCGGTGGACTGATCGAACCGGTCGCCACGTCGCTTCGTCTGGATGACGGTGAATACGCGTACGCCGACGGACCCATGGAGTATTCGCGATTCTACGGCGAAGACACGTATCTCCATGAGAGCCCAACGTCCTACCTGTCCCCGACCGCAGTCGTGGGGTCCACGATCCGTAACCGGGTGAGCCGGGAGAGCGCCGAGCCGAGGTGGCGGGACACCCACACCACGCGCGTAGCGCTCACGAACCGCCGCTTGCTCATTTCCGTCGACCACCGGTGGTCGTCGTTCCACCACCAGTCGATCGCGGAGTTTCTGCCCGAACTCCCGGAACTCAGTTTGGTGCTGACGCTCTTCGAGAACGTTCCGCTCCGGTTGCGTGCACCCGACCTTCCCGCCCAGGCCGTATTGCTGGCCAGTTTCCTCTACACGCCGCAAGAGGTGGCCGAGATCCCAGGCTTCGGAGTGCTGTTCTGACGCGGATGGCACGATAGCGGAATGTATTCGGGTCATGGCTGGACGTGTTGAAGGTGGCTTGCCTACTGTGGGCATCTGCCGGGACGTCCTTGTACGGCAACCGGGCGCCTCATGTGAACAGTCGGCGCCGCTGTGGGTTTGAGGGGGTGTGGGTGGAGCGAAGCTCCCCCACCGGGGAGCACCGGCGAAGCCGGTGCGCGGGGAATACGACACCTCCAACGGCGGAAGCCCCCTGCGTCATCAGGGGGCTTCCAGAGGTGGAGCTAACAGTTGCCTACTTGAACTCAACAACGCAGGCGTAGCTGCGAGGCAGCCAGCGCGGCGGTGGGCCAGTCAACGGCCCACCGCCGCATGCACTCACACCTTGCGCTGGCCCTGGCGACCCGTAGGCTGCGTCCACTGCCCATACTCCAGGTAGCACTTGCCGCAAACCGGATCATCTTCCAGTCCAAGGTCACCCGGCCAGTCATGCTGATTGCCCGCGCAGGGCTTGACCGACCCCTGAATCATGGACCGCACGTCCGGCGTGTCGACGACGACGAGAACCTCGCCAAAGGCTTCCGCCAGCACGGCGAACGGCTCGGCGAAGGGGTCCGCCAACGCGGACCCACGATGGCTACGGACAGTCACAGGAACCTCCCAGTTCCTGCCCGGCCAACCAAACCGTCGAGTATCCCACACCACCCGTCTGGCGACAGATGCACAGGCTGCTGTACGGTGGCTACGTACACACAGCGAGGCGTCAGCGCTACGTCCAGGACGGAGCGCGAACATCAAAGCTGTATGTACGTAGCCCGGTCTCCGGGCTCGTTTGCGGCTGCAAGATGACCGTAGGAAGTTGATCTAGCAGCCGTGAACATTTCTTCTGGTGGCGCAGCGGTCATTGTACCGCTGCGCCACTGTCTATCGTACGGCACCGCACCACCGCTGGCCATTTGGACTCAAACAGGCCAAATGCCCCATATGCCTAAATCCCGGCATCCGGCATGGAGCTTTTGGCACTAAGCTCCGCCTCAAGAGCCTCAACAACTCTCAGCCATTCGTAAAGATCGACCACTTGTGGATACCGCCCAAGGTCCCGTCCATGCAGAACGCTGCATATTTGCTGGTGAGCCCGTATCGCGGCCCTAATCACACGATCTCGTCGCTGTCTATCATTACGCGTCAGGCTCGACTCGCCGATAGCCAGGAGCAGCCGTCGATGCAAATTATCTATTCGACCAGGAGCACGAACGATTGCGGCGGGCAATCCCTCGACGACCCTCTCGATTCTTAACCTCAGAACAAGGGCAAGCATTGCCGCCTTCGTATATCCCGATCCGGGCCATGATTCGTAGGCACTCGCCAAGTCGTTGAGATCGACGCGATGCCAAGACCCCTTAGTCATGGCCGAACCCATCGACTTGCACGCCATGCTGAATTTCTAAAGCCTGGATCGCAACGACCAGCGTTCGCGTAGTTCGAATCCAGTGCCGCCTGCTCGCCCTCGCCCCGTTAACGGCCTGTCCGTGGGATCCGCGATTTAGCGCATCGATGGTCGGCTTATGCAGCGCCACGTCGATACCGCCCAGTCCACACCTCGATGCATATCTATTGAGGAGGTCGATCTGACTTCGGGTATCCACCGCAGCATCCCTGTCGCCCGAGATCTCTAGCTCATCAAGCCCTGCACGACGGCCCAGAACCTCCAGCCGAATCCCGACTTCAGTATCAACTGCCAGCCGACACATTGCCAAGACCATTGCAGTTGCAGCACGCTCAGTCCCAACGGGGAATCTATGCTCCGACTCGACAACCTTTTCAAGGTCGAGTAGGTATTGAAGACCAGGACTGGTCTCAGCAGCGACCACTCTCGACAGCTCATTAACCGGCCTGTCCAGGCGAATATGATGCCGCACGACGCCAAGATTCGACAGTTCTGCCCAAAGTCTGTCATCGTGGCTCATGACGATAATCTGAAATCTTTCGGCGTACGCCGCGATTAGCCTAGCCAGATACCGGACGCGCCAAGGATCGAATGCCTGGACCGGATCGTCGAGCAGCAGGAAGCGAAATGGGCTGTGGTCCTGCGCAGCTCTCGGGAAGTACGTCGCCAGCGTCAGGGCATTTCGTTGGCCCGTGCTAAGAACCGCCATAGTATCCGCACCCGCCTCAACGGGGATACCGGACAAAAGGATGTCGATCTCGATCTTCTTTGCGGCGCGAGTACCACCCGCCAGACGAAGCCCAGAGACCGTCAAGTCCGAATCGGCACTAAGGTCGGTCCAGAGTCGACGGACCTCGTCTGCTATCGGCTCAAAGAGCGCCTGCCGCGCATCTCTAAGCTTACGGTCAGCCCACCTCACCAATCGACGAGCTGCGTCAAGGTCGCGAACTGCCTGACCGTCTTCCTTCAACGCATTTTTCCACTGGTCAAAAGCGATTCGAATTCGAACTGAACTCTGCTGCTTACTTGCTTCCTCATTTCCTACAGACAATCGGAAAGACTCGTACACTTCGGCCAAATTTGCTGACCGCGTACATACAGCATCCAAAAGGTCTGTCGAGAAGGTTTCAGGATGTATACCTTCAACTAACGCGACTAGCTCATCCCACTCAGCTGCAATCTCCGTTTTTCCGTGATAATTTAAGAGCGCTTTGGTTTGCTCGGAAATTCGTGACGGGATCGACGAATTGCGGAATTCTTCCCATTGAACGCGAATTCTCGCTTCCAAACCATGAACTCGAGCTAAATTGCTGCGGAGACGGTCGACAGATTCCCGAACCTTCGCCGACCACTGACGTTCCACACTTCCACAGACCGGGCATTCGTCAGATTCCAAGTATGAATCTAGATACGACGACTCGCGGGCCGAAGATAGGTAGGCTAGCGCGTTGTACGCCTCATGCGCGTCTGGAACTAGGCTAGTGCGGCTTCCTTCGAGTTCGCTAGCACTGCCTCGAAGGCCGGCGGCGCGGACGTCGTCAACACTCCACCGCGGCGAGAGATTGTCAATCGAAGGGGATTGCGCCGTTGGTAAGGCGGCAATTGCAGCTTCTATCGCGGAAATTTCACCGATAGTTGGCATCGGTCGCAACTGCGACACCAGATCATGCAATTGATGATCTGGCGCCAGACTTTTTAACTCCTCGCGCATCGCCCCCGCAGCCGCAGCTACTCGGCGTTCTGCTGCCTTCGAATCACGGTCGATCTTGCCTGCGTCCTCAAGTAGACGGACCAAAACATCAAGAGCCAACCCTTCGCCCAAGAACACATGCAGAAGAGATGGCTCGCTAATTACCGACGAGATCTCTGGATACAACAATACCGGCCGAAATCGCGCGAACTCTTTCTCCCAGTCAGCGGATACCGGCCGCGATTCACCGCTCGCGGCCTCGTAGAAGATTCCACGATCCGGGCTGTACCCGAGCGTTGCGTCAACGTCACCATCGGTGACAACGACTCGAATATCTCGCGATCCGAAATGGACATTTCGATCAACGACCTTATAGCTACGAGCGTTGCCGTTGCTCATCACGAAGCGAATCGCGTCCGCACAGCTGGTCTTCCCGACGCCGTTGCGCGCAGAGATAAAAATGACTCCAGGAACTGGCGGAACCGAAAAAGAAAGTGCCTCTTCGCCGATTCCAATGTGTCCACGGACCGACACATGCTTAAGGAACCAACGCCTGTCTCCAATGAGTTCGACGCTGTCGGCCCTAGTTTGATATTGAGTAAGGATCCTTTCTAGAAGATCCCGGGCCTCGATCGGAAGATCAGCGGCGCCAGCGATGTCATCCCAGGTTAATAAAGGTTGGACAACTCTCCGCGAAGGCATGCCACGACTGTATCCGCCTGATAGACGCTGAGTAAAGGTTGCAAGCCTCGCTGTTCGTCTGATGGGCACTTTGGCCTATGGACGCCTCGTCAAGGAGGGCGTTGAAGTTCCTAGCCTCTACAACCCTCTCGCGGGCAGGCCGCAATCGCTGAAGTTCCAGTGATTATGTAGTTTTGATACAGCTCATCAATTTGGTTAGGCGCAGGCCGTTGCGGGCGTAGAAGGCGATGACTTGAGGCTTACTCTGCCTACCGATCGCCGAATGACCGCAGATGCGTCTCATCGTCATGAGGGAGTTGGGCCATAAATGGCAACGACGCTGTCGCTAGGTCCTCCTCGGCCCTCTACCGCAGACTCGTACGCTCAGCCCCCGGACGCGTGAGGCGTCCCAGGACGTCCGGTTTCTCGTGGTTAACCAGTAAGCAACGGTCAAGTGACGCTGGGACTGCTATCGACGGCATCGGCCGCCTCGGCGCGCCTTACGAGCAGGAGCCCAAGATGACCACTACGGAACAGTCCGCCGTCGTGATGTATGAGGCAGATCAGGACGGCGCTCCTGGCACTGAATGCGGCTCGTGCGTCACATGGGCAGTTAAGTACACGGTTGCGATGCAGGCCTCGTACTACCTGACGTTGCACATTGTAAGTCCGAGGCTTCGTGAGCTTGTCTTGGATGACCTGGCGATCGGCTACGCCGCTGCAGTAGCCAAGAAGGAGGTTGCCGAGTTCGCTGAGTACTTCGAGTCGTACACAGATCGAGTGGAGAGGGCGCTGGACCCAGAGAAGCTTCGCGGAGGCGAGCACATTTTTGAGTATCGGCGGGTCTGGTCGAACCACGCGACCCTGTTGTGTGAGCGGCGGCTACGGCTTGTTCGGCGCGCCGAGAAGGCTAGGCGGCGTAGAACGTAGCTACGGACCAGACGCGTTCGATGGCGGCCATGTAGTTGGCGGTCAGGCCGTCTGGCTCGTGGAGCTGCAAGTGCATGACTGGGGCATGGGCGGCTGGGACGCCGTGAACATGGATGTTGACTAGCGCCTCGTCGTCGGCTCGGTAAATCGAGTCGTAGAGAACAGTGTCGTGGAGGCGGACTTCCACGTGTGGGAGGTCTTGGAGGGGCTTGATGAGGATGAGGGAGTTGCGGATGCGGGCCGCCATCAGGTCGCCGATCTGCTCCTCGGTGCCTCGGGCTGCTACGTGCGGGCTGTTCACGTCGCCCAATGCGATGCGAATCGGGACGCCGGACTTAGCCTTCGTGGCAAGGGTGCGCAGGATGACCGGGTCTTCCAGTAGGAACAAGGCGCTGTACGCGACGATGTCGATCGCCTCGTTGGCGCGGCGGAAGACTGAACGCCAGGTGTCGAGCGGGACGAGGCTGCGGTGGGCGTAGGTCATGCGGACCTCGTCCGTGGCGATCTGCGGTTCCCGCGGCACGCTGTCCGGCCAGAGGTCAGCCACGGCCCAGCCGGTCATGCGGGACAGTTCGTTGCGGTAGCGGGGGTATGGGATTCGGCCGTTGAACCAGCGGTCGACGGTCTTCGGGTCGACCTGGAGGCGGGTGGCGACGTCGAGGGCGTTGAGGCCGGCGCTGGCGAGTGCGCGGGTGAGCGGATGTCGCATGGTGACCTCCTGCGAGCCATCGAGTGCAGCCGATTCTAGTCAAGAAGTCCCTAGACGTCCCTGGAACGTGATTCCCGGCTCGGGGCCCGCCGGGAAGGCTGGCATTGACGGCACGCCTTGGCCATACGGCCCGCCCAGGTGCGATGTCGGGCGGACGGAGCGAGACGGACATGGCCGGACACGAGGCAGCGCAGCGAGCGGCGGATGCTCTGGCAGTGGCGCTGGAGGAGCCCGGCTTCGACGTCGGGCGGGCGTTCCCAGAACTGCGCACAACCGTGGACGCGGCTGGCTCGGCGCATGTCGAGATCGGTCCCATCGCCCCGGAAGTTGCGGGTCAGCTTGTGGCGCTGCTGAGGCGTGCAGCCGGTAGCGGCGTCACGCTCGACGTCCTGGGAGACTGACGAGCGATCGGTACGCGGGAAGGGTGTTATGCGGTCAACGGCTTGGGGTGCCTACAAGGGCATCACGGAGGCACTGCGTGCCCGGCTCGCCTCTGGCGAGTTCCAGCCGGGTTCCGCGCTGCCCTCGGAGGCTGTATTGGTCACCGAGTACGGCGTCGCACGCAACACCGTGCGGCGGGCCCTTGACCAACTCGCCGAGGAAGGGCTGATCGCCACCCAACCCGGACGAGGCCGGCTGGTCAACGCACCCGGCGAGCGAGGCGCACCAACGCAGCCCCAGTACCAGCGCATCGCCGCCGAGCTGCGGTCGCAGATCGAGGCCGGAGAACTGGCGGCCGGCACGCTCCTGCCAAGCGAATCGGCCCTGGTCAAGCAATACGGCGTCGCGAGGGGCACCGCGCGGCAGGCGCTTGCGGCGCTGCAGGACGTCACGGTGTCGGTGCAGGACAAGGGTCGCTTCGTCAAGCCACGGTGATCGTTCGCAACTAGTCTCGGACATGTGGAACGTGTCCGATGGGCGAGGGACCTTGCGAGCCGGTTGCTGGCCGAGCCGTTGCCAACGCGGTGGGCACATGTTCAGGGTGTGGGACACACCGCGGAGAACATCGCCCAGGTCGTCGGCGATGACGCCGAGCTGCTGATCAGCGCTGCCTGGCTGCATGACATCGGCTACGCCCCTGATCTCAACAAGGTCGGCTTCCACCCGATCGACGGTGCGCGGTACCTCCGCGACGTCGAGCACGCCGACGAGCGGCTCATCCGCCTCGTCGCCAACCATTCCTGCGCGCTGATCGAGGCACGCAACCGCGACCTCGGCGACGCCCTTGCCGAGGAGTTCCCGAGCCCTGCGGACCTGGTCCTGGACGCGTTGACGTTCTGCGATATGACCACCAGCCCCACCGGTGCCCGTGTCGACCTGGAGAAGCGGCTCAACGAGGCGTTCCAGCGTTACGGCGATGGTCATCTCGTCACTCGGTCGCTCACCGAGGCGCGTCCGCTGCTGGAGGCGTCGCTACAGCGCGTCGGGGCGGCTCTCTACCGCTGACGCGAGGGAGCCCTGTTCGTTGCGGGTCCACCTGCGACCGGCGCTGTCCAAGAACTCGATCTCGATCGGCTCTGGGTTGACGTAGGAGCGCAGCCACACGGCGGGCGCGGGCCGGCGGATCGTCTGCCCTGGAGGCACCATGCCGATGAACTCGACGTCCCGGTCATCCCCCGCCTGTGAAGCGTCCGGCATGGGAAGTTCGACTTCGTAAATGGGCATGTCGCTGGCGTTGTGGATGTGGAACGCCAGTTCACGGATGCCGTCCGGTTTGCGGTACGCCTCGACCCAGGCGCTGATCCGTGCGGCCTGACCGCGTCGCTCGTCCTCGGCGCGCTCAGCCTCGCGGTTCTGCTCCCTACGCAGCAACACGAACCCAACGACGAACGCGCCGACCGTGCCGAGGGCGGAGAAGACGCTCGCTGCGGCGTTGACCCAGTCGCTACCCAAGGTGCGGCTTCCCGTTGCCCGCAAGGTAGTGCGAGATCCGCATCCGCATCGACTGGTGCATCTGGAGCCCCTCGACGTCGGCTGGCGCGACCCAGTGCACTTCCCGCGACTCCGAACTCGGCGTCGGCGTGCCGCCGATCGGGCGGGCCGTGTACACGATGGAGAACTCCTGCCGCGCCTCGCCGTTGCTCGTGTACAGAATGACGTGTCGCGGATCCGTGTAGATGCCGACCAAGCCAGTCACCTCGACGTGGATCCCGGTCTCCTCAAGGGTTTCCCGAACGGCGCAGTCGGTCATCGACTCCCCCGGGTCCATCGCACCGCCCGGCAACGCCCAGTTGTCGTTGTCCGTCCGGCGGATCAGCAGCAGCGACCCCGACTCGTCGACCACGACGACGTTCGCGGACGGCACGACGCTATTCGCCGGCGGCGCGGCAGGATCGTCGAAGAAGTCGATACGGCGAACCAAAGCTGAGACCTCACTCCAGTGGTGTGGCGGCGTTCCAGACCCGATCGAAGCTCTCCACGTACGTGCCGACCATGTCGCCGCCGTTGACGTGCCGCAGGTGCAGGACCGGGGCGTTGGAGGCGGGCGTGCCGTAGATGTGGGTGTTGACGAGGACCTGGTCGTCGGCTCGGTAGATCGAGTTGTAGAGGATCGTGTTGTGCAGCCGGAACTCGATGCCGTCGATGTTGCGGAGTGGCCGGTAGAGCACGATGGCGTTGCGGCAGCGGGCGGCCATGTCCATGTCGATGCCCTCGTCGATGCCGCGCTGGACGACTTCGGCGCTGTCCGGGTCGCCGATCAAGATGCGGATGGACGCGCCGTCAGCCGCCTTGCGGCGGAAGATGCGCTGGATGCCGGCGTCTTCGGGGATGAACAGGCCGCTGTAGGCGAGGACACCGATCTCACGCTCGGCGTTGTCGAAGAACATCCGCCACATGTCCGACGGCACCGTCCACCGCGCCGGGTAGATGTTGATGATCTCGCTCTCGGACGCGTTCGCGACCTGGTCACGGGTCAGCGCGTCCGGCCAGAGATAGGCCTCGTCAACGCCGAGGTGCGCCGCGACCGCGTAGCGGTGACGGCGGTACGGCAGCCGCCCGCTGATCCACCGCTCGACGCTCTTGGGATCGACGTCGAGCACATCGGCGAGGTTCGTCGGCGTGAGGCCGCGTTCCAGCAGCGCTGAACGCAGACGTTCGTTCGGCATCGTTTCCCCGTCGCAGGACGTCCCGGCAGATGCCACAGTAGGCAAGACATCTTCAACACGTCCAGCCATGACCCGAGTACATTCCGCTATCAGCAAACCCGCTGGGCGCTGAGCGGCCAAAAAGTACCGCCGCAACCGAGTCGTCTTTCGCGCACAGTCGAGCTGGCTGTGGGTTTGAGGGGGTGTGGGTGGAGCGAAGCTCCCCCACCGGGGAGCACCGGCGAAGCCGGTGCGCGGGGAATACGACACCTCCAACGGCGGAAGCCCCCTGCGTCAGCAGGGGGCTTCCAGAGGTGGAGGTGCCGGGAATCGAACCCGGGTCCTTCGTTGCTTTGCTAGGGCTTCTCCGAGCGCAGCTCGCTGTGCCTCTACTCGGCCCTACCGATCACGCGAGCGAGTCGGTATGACGGGCCCAGTCGCGATTGATCTCGCCGCACGAGCCCCGCGACAGGACTCGGTTGGCCAGCCTTCTAGCTGATGCCGGTGATCGGGTCGAAGGCGAACCCGGACCGACAGATCTCTACCCTTGCTTAGGCAGCGAGAGCGAGATCGGAGCGCTTGTAATTGGCGCTTATACTTTTCCGACGACTGATTCGCGAGACAACGTCGGCTTCCTCGGCTCGCTTCCCCTAACGCGGCGCACAAAGTCGAAACCAGTCACCCCCGCGCGGGTGGTGTTGGCTGCCGCTCCCTAGCGACAGGATCTAGAGTAGCGCGTCCCCACCAGCTTTTCATCCCGATACCTGGGTGCAGGGGCGGCCGTCGATGGTGCAGTCGATGGGGGCGTTGCGTACGCCGAGGCCCTCGACCTCGAAGCGGAGGGTCGCCGAGCCGCTGGGGCGGATGGTGCGGGTGGTGTCGACCGGGGTGAAGATCACCTTGAGGCCGGTGCGGGTCATGACGGCGCCGTCGACGTTGCGGACGGCGAGGTCGAGCAGGGGCAGCACGACGGTGACGGTCCAGTCGGCGCTCGGGGCGGGGCCGGGGTTGGCAATCGTGACGGTCACCCGGTAGGAGGTCAGGGTCAGGTTTTCGGCACGAGCCTGCGCGGTCAACTGCGCCCCGCCGGGGGTCACGGCGCTGGGCGCGGGAGTGGCCGTGGCCGGGGGTGCGCTCGCGGACGCCGAGGTGGACGAGATGGTCGCGGCCCGCGGAGAACCTTCCGTGGGCGCGGCGGGGACGGTGGCCTGGGCCGGGCCTGCGACGCCGCCGCCGGTGCGTGGGGGCTTCGCCGGGTGCGGCGCGGTGGCCTTACCGACGAGCAGGGCGCTCATCGCCACCAGCAGCAGGATCGCGGCCCCGGCGGCGACCGCCTGGCTGCGCCGGTCCGCGGACCAGTCGCGGCCGGTGAAGGCTCGGCGCCAGGCACGGCGTACCAGCGCGACAACCGCAGACCGGAGCGCCCCCAGGCGGTGCGTGGACATGGTCTCGCCGGCGCCGGTGGCGGGCACCGCGGCGACCCCGGTCGCCCGGGCGCCGAGGACGGCAGCGGCGAAGCCCGGCATGGTCGTCGTCGAGCGCGGCCCGGCGGTGGAGCGCACCTGCGAGCTGAGCCCGGGCGCGGACCGGCTCGGCGCGTGGAGCTGGCGGGGAAGTCGGTTGAACGGGCCGCCGTCGTTGCGCCGCACGACCGCCGGCGCATCCGAAACCGTCGGCGAGGCGGTGGTCTGACGGGCGAGCGCCGCGGCGAACGGTCCCTCGAACAGCTGCTGGTACGTCGTGCGCAGCACCCTGCGCCGCATCGTGCCCTGCGGGCCGAGGAACCCGCTCTGGGTGAGGGTGAGCCGGGTGCCGCCGCCGGCGCGCTCGTCGAGGGTGAGCGCGACGACGGTGTGCAGGTTCTCCCCCGACCAGCGCATCACCAGCCGGCGCGCGGCCTCGGTGGTGACGACCTCGCCCTCGATCGGGTCCTCGAGACCGGCGAGCGCGGCCGCCTGGAACGTGAACGTGCCGTCGTCACGGACCATGAACTGGGTTGTGGCAAGCCAGTCGGTGACGAGGTGCGCCTCGGTGAGCGCGCGCCACACCGCAGGGGGTGGGTGTTCGAGGTCGACATCGACCCGAATCTCGGTCACGCACGGACTATAAAGCCTGTACGCATTGCTCGCCTGCTGGGCGAGCACTACTCAGCAACCTGGGACGATTTACTCGGTTCTGCCCTTGTTCCGGCTGCCCATGACGCGAGAGATCTCCCGTTCGGCGTCACGTTTCGCCAGCGACTGGCGCTTGTCGTAGGACTTCTTGCCGCGGGCGAGGCCGATCTCCACCTTGGCCCATCCGTCGGAGAAGTACACCGAAAGCGGCACCAGGGTGAGGCCGCTCTCGCGGACCTTGTTGCCGAGACGGTCGATCTCCTGCCGCTTCAGCAGCAGTTTCCGGACCCGGCGGGGAGGGTGGTTCGTCCAGGTGCCCATCGTGTATTCGGGGATGTGCATCGCGTGGATGAAGACCTCGCCGTCGGAGATCTGCCCGAAGGCGTCCACCAGTGAGCACCGGCCGGCCCGCAGCGACTTGACCTCGGTGCCGGTGAGCGCGACGCCGGCCTCGAGCGTCTCGAGGATCTCGTAGTCGTGGCGCGCCTTCCGGTTGGACGCGACGACCTTGCGTCCCTTTTCGCGCGGCATCGACCCCTCCAGAAATCTTGACAGGAGTATCAGCGTATCGCGCGCGGCAACCGGGTTAGCACAAGCAGCCGGGCAGCCAGGACAAGGGCTGCACCGGGCTGCCGTTGAGGCGGACCTCGAAGTGCAGGTGGTAGCCGGTCGAGGCGCCGGTGGTGCCGACCTTGCCGATCACCTCGCCGCGGCGCACGACCTGACCGACGCGCACGAGGATCTGCGACTGGTGCGCGTAGCAGGTGGCCAGCCCCTTGCCCTGGTAGAGGCCGTGGGACAGGCAGGTGTAGTTGCCGTTGCCGCCGGCCCAGCCGGCCCGGACCACCTTGCCGTCGGCGGCGGCCAGGATCGGCTGCCCGCCGCCCGCCGCGACGTCGATGCCGGCGTGCAGCTGGTACACCTTGTACACCGGGTCGAAGCGCATGCCGTAGTTGCTGGATTTCCAGCCGTGCACGGGCATCAGGAAGAAGGCCCCGGTCTTCGGCGGGATCGCGGTGGTGAGCGGCGCGCCGCCGGTGCCCGTCTTGCCGGCCGCCTTGGCCGCCCTGGCCGCGGCCGCCGCCTCCGCCGCCGCGGCGGCCCGCAGCTCGCCGGCGACCCGGTCGCTGTCGACCTTGAGCTGCTGGTACCGGGCGAGCACGGCGGTGCGCTCGGCGCTGGCGACGGCCTCGGCCTGGGCGCTGCGATCGATGAGGGTCTTGACGTCGGCGGCGGCCTGCTCGGCGCCGGCCTGCGCGGCCATGCTGTCCTGCAGCGCCTGCCGGGTCTGCTCGGCAGCCTGGCGGGCCTTGTCGCGGGCCAGCTCGGCGACGTCGGAGCGCTGCTTGGCCGCCATCCTGGCGACGGTCAGCTCGTCGAGGGCCCGCTGACTCTCGGCGGCGACCCGGTCCAGGTAGGAGATGCGCAGGGCCAGGTCGTTCGGGGAGCCGGACTCGAGGATCGAGTTGACCATGGCGAAGCCGCTGCCCTTGTACGCGGCCGCGACGAACGCGGACACCCCCTCGCGGCCCTGTTCGACCTCGGCCTTGGCATGGTCGTACTCGGCGTCGGCGGCACCGAGCGCGGCGTCGGCGGCCTCCCGGTCACGCTGGGCCTGGCGGGCCGCGGCCTCGGCGGCGATGACCCGGCCCTTGGCGTCCTCGAGGGCGTCCTGCGCGCCGGGGAGCGCGGCGGTCGCGGCGGCATGGTCCGCGGCGGCCCGCTGGGCCCGTTCGGTGGCGGCCTCCAGCGTCGCCTGCGTCTCCTGGATCTGGCGGTCGATGCGGGCCTTGTCGTCGCGGGCGTCGGCGTGCCCCGCCGTCCCGCTGGCGAGCAGCACGACGGCCGCGGCACCGATGGCGCAGACGATCCTGATCCGGTTCACATAACCCTCCAGTACCACTTGAGGGTTACCGTACGCAGCGAAAGACCCATAAGTCCGGAATTCTTGCGAAATGCACCTATCGTGGCGCACTCCGGCATATACGAAGAGGGGCGGACCGGAAACCGGCCCACCCCTCTCGCGATGCCGCGAGTCAGACGCGCACGTAGAACCGCAGCGTGATCCAGGCGGTGATCGCGCTGACCAGACCGCCGGCGCCGGCGAGGACCGGCAGCATCAGCCAGATGCTGCTCCAGTCGATCGGCAGCAGCACGTTGGCCAGCGCCTTGAGCGAGCCGTCGATGAAGAAGAACTTCGCCGCCACCAGGCCGCCGAAGGCCAGCAAGGCGCCGATCAGGCCCGCGAAGACCGCCTCCAGGACGAAGGGCAGCTGGATGAACCAGTTGGACGCGCCGACGAGCTTCATGACCGCGACCTCACGGCGCTTGCTGTAGGCGGCCACCTGGATCGTGTTGGCGACCAGGAGCAGCGCCGCGGCGCCCTGGATGATGGCGACGGTCAGCGCGAGGGTCTGCAGGGCGCCGAGCAGCTCGAAGACCTTTTTTAGCAGCTCCTGCTGGTCGACGATGTCGCTGACCCCGGGCTGGGTGAGGAACTCGTCCTGGAGCTCCTTGACCTTCTTCGGGTCCTTCAGCTTGACCCGGAACGACTCGGGCAGCGACTCCTTCTTCGTCGCCTTCACCAGGTCGGGCGCGTCGCGGAACTGCGTCTGGAACCGGTCCCACGCCTGGTCGCGGCTCTCGTACGTCACCTCCTTGACCAGCGTGTGGCCCTCGAGCGCGCTCTTGATGTTGGCGCGCTGCTCGTCGGTGACGTCGGCCTTCAGGAAGATGGACACCTCTACCCGCTGGTAGAAGAAGTCCTCCATCTTGTTGACCTGGAAGAACAGCAGCAGGCTCGCGCCCAGCATGGTCAGCGACACGGTCATCGTGATGATCATCGCGATGGTCATCGTGACGTTTCGCCAAAGCCCGGTCAGGACCTCGGACAGGATGTACTTCATGCGCATCGGGTGGGGTTCCTTCCCAGCGGACCCGGCAACGTCAGAGGGGGCATACGACTGAGATCCTCATGGGATCGTCAGCCGTAGACACCGCGCGACTGGTCCCGCACGATCCGGCCGCTCTCGATCTCGACGACCCGGCGGCGCATCTGGTTCACGATGTTGGAGTCGTGGGTGACCATGACCACCGTGGTCCCGGTCCGGTTGATCCGGTCGAGCAGGCGCATGATCTCGATCGACGTGTCCGGGTCGAGGTTTCCCGTTGGCTCGTCGGCGAGGAGGATCAGCGGCCGGTTGACGAACGCGCGCGCCACGGCGACACGCTGCTGCTCACCACCGGACAGCTCGTGGGGGTAGCGGTGCTCCTTGCCGCCCAGGCCGACGAGCTCCAGCACCTCGGGAACGACGCGGCGGGCGACGCCCTTCGACTTGCCGATGACCTCGAGGGCGAAGGCGACGTTCTCGTATGCGGTGCGGTTGGGCAGGAGACGGAAGTCCTGAAACACGCAGCCGATCTGCCGGCGGAACGCCGGGATGCGCCACGAGCGCATCGAGGTCACGTCGCGCTCGTTGACGACGACCTTGCCCTTGTTGGGCGTGACCTCATGCAGCAGCAGCTTGATGATCGTGGACTTGCCTGAGCCGGAAGGTCCGATGAAGAAGACGAACTCGCCCTTCTCGATGTTGACGGAAACATCGTCGAGTGAGGGGCGGGACGCCTTCGGATACGTCTTCGTCACGTGGTCAAGCCGAATCACGGGACGTGAGTCTACGCGGTGTGACATCCACGCCAAGTACACGAAGTGCGCCGCGCGGCGTTTGCCCCAAATGCGAACCCGAAGAGCTGACCCCAACCGCAGGGCAGCGCGTGATTCCAGCCGCAAGTGTGACGTACGCCTCACTTACGGCTTCGATCTCCCCATTACCGATGGTGATCGCCGCACTCCAATGCGATGATCACGCGCCGGCGACACCGCGGGACTATGCGGGATTGAGCTCGCGCTGCTTGCGCCACCGGATGCCGGCGTCGATGAAGCCGTCCAGGTCACCGTCGAAGACCGCCGACGGGTTGCCCGTCTCGTGCTCGGTGCGCAGGTCCTTCACCATCTGGTACGGGTGCAGCACGTAGGAGCGCATCTGGTCGCCCCAGGAGCCCTGCACGTCGCCGCGCAGCTCGTTCATCTTCGCCGTCTCCTCGGCCCGCTTCAGGGCCAGCAGCTTCGCCTTGAGCACGCCCATGGCGGTCGCCTTGTTCTGGATCTGGGAGCGCTCGTTCTGGCAGGACACGACGATGCCGGTCGGCAGGTGGGTCAGGCGCACCGCGGAGTCGGTCGTGTTGACGCCCTGGCCGCCGGGGCCACTGGAGCGGTACACGTCGACGCGCAGCTCGTCGTCGGGGATCTCCACGTCGTCGGTCTGCTCGACGACCGGCACGAC
This sequence comes from Dactylosporangium sp. NPDC050688, assembly GCF_040654515.1. Taxonomy (NCBI): domain Bacteria; kingdom Bacillati; phylum Actinomycetota; class Actinomycetes; order Micromonosporales; family Micromonosporaceae; genus Dactylosporangium; species Dactylosporangium sp. NPDC050688. Next base: position 59,552 of record NZ_JBFAIC010000039.1, on the reverse strand, counting down.
CTCCAGCGCGGCGAACGACGTCTGCCGGCGCCCCTGGTTGTCGAACGGGCTGATCCGCACGAGCCGGTGCGTGCCCGACTCGACCGACAGGGTCCCGTACGCATACGGCGCCTTCACCGCGAACGTGGCCGACTTGATGCCGGCCTCCTCCGCGTAGGAGGTGTCGTAGACGTCGGTGGCGTAGCCGTGCCGCTCGGCCCAGCGCAGATACATCCGCAGGAGCATGTCGGCGAAGTCCGCGGCGTCGACCCCACCGGCGCCGGCGCGGATCGTGATGAGCGCCTCGCGGGCGTCATACTCGCCGGAGAGCAGGGTGCGGACCTCGAGCTCTTCGATCGACTTGGTCAGCGCGGTGATCTCGTCGGTGACCTCGTTGAGCGAGCCCGGGTCGTCCTCGGCCTGGGACAGCTCCAGCAGGACGACGGCGTCGTCGAGCTTCGCCCGCAGCCGCTCCAGCTTGGTGATCTCTCCCTGCACGTAGGACAGGCGGGAGGTGACCTTCTGCGCGGCCACCTGGTCGTCCCACAGGTTGGGCACGGCGGCCGCCTCCTCGAGCTCGGCCTTCTCCTTGCGGAGCCGGTCGAGGTCGATCACGGCCTCGATGTTGCGCAGGATGCCGTCGAGGTGCTTGAGCGATTCGGCGTGGTCGAGAGCGGTCACCCTCAAAGACTACGCCGAACCGGCGCGCGCATCCGGCGGTGGATGCGCGCCGGGCCACCGGGCACCCGGCGGATATGCCGTGAACCGTCCCGCCGTACTATTTCGTCGGCGCGTTCTTGAGCCAGGCGAGCGCAGCCTTGTGATAGCCGACCGCAAACTCCAGCGACGCGGCGTAGAACTCGTCGCCGGCCTTCTTCGCCTCTTTGGCCATTTCCCGCGCCTCGGTCAGCGCCGCATTGTGGTATTCGACGGCCTGCGCGTACACCTGCTGCAGTTGCGCACCGCTCTGCTGCCCGCCGAACGCGACACGCAATGCGACGGGATTGCGCAGCGACTCCCGCCCGGCCGGCTCCGACAGCCACCGGGTGAATGCGCGCTTGCCCGCGGGCGTGATGGCATACGGCTGGCTGGAACGCGCGCCCGGCTTGCCGAGCCTGACATAACCGGCCTCGGCGAGCGCGGGGAGCTCACGGTAGACCTGGCTGCGGGTCATCGACCAGTAGGCCCCCAGACGTCGCTGCGCCGCGGCCATGAGCTGGCCACCGGTCATCGGTCCCTCGTGCAGCAGACCGAGCAGGGCCGCCGCCGTCGCGTTGACTCCAGATTCCGCCATGGATCTACGCTGTCATCTTTCCGCGGCTCAGTCCAGGATTTCGACAAATCCACTGTCGACTGTCGCGTCGCGACTGTCGAGTTAGGACGGAAATTTCGGCGGCGACGGAAAGGACGGCATCGTCGGGAAGGGCGGCAGCGGGTCCCCGATCCCGGGCAGCGACCGGCCCGGCGACGGCACCGTCGAGGGACGCTTCGTGGGCGGTTTCCCACCGTCGCCCGGCGCCGTGGAACCGTCCGCGGAAGGCGGCGCGGAAGCGTCGGCGGACGGATCGGCGGTGGCGCCGGTGGACGGTTCCACGGACGGTTCCGCGGACGGCGAGGGACCGGCGGGTGTGGTCCGATTCACCTGGGCGGGCCGGCCGCCCCCGTCGAGGACGCCGCTCAGCAGGACCGCGCCGACACCTAGCAGGACCAGCAGCAGGACCGCCGCACCGACGCCGACGAGGACCCGCCGGTCGGACCGGCGCTCACCACCGGCCGGAGCACCGCCGGCCGGGCCGTCACCAGGGTGTCCACCCGGCTCGTCGGCGGCCCGCAGCCAGGGCAGCACCTCCGGCGCGGCGGCCGGCGCCTCGGGCTCGGCAGCCTCGGGCTCGGCGGCCGGTGTTTCGGAGGTGTTGTACGGAGGGTCGGCGGGCGCCTTGCCGAGCTCGACCGGGGCGGTCGCCGGGTCGGGCAGCACGGGCCAGGCCGCGTGGACGACGACGTCAGTGGAGCGCTCCTCAGCGGCGGTCCGCTGGAGCGGGACGCCGGGCGTGAGGACGGCGGTGAACGCGTCCGCGGTGGGCACCCCGTTCACCTCGGCGACCGGCGCGGCCTCGGGCCGCTCCAGCGTGTCGCTGCCCCACAGCGGCACGTCCGTCACCAGCACGGGTCCGGCGGCCTCCTCGGCGACCGCGCCGGTCTCCTGAGCGTCGACCTCGCCAGCAGCGGCCGCGACCTCCGCGGCGGCAGGCTCGTCCTCGGCGGCCTCGGCGTCCCGGGTGGCCTCGGCAGCGGGCTGAGCAGCGGTGACCTCGGCGGCAGGCTGGTCCTCGGCGGGCTCCCCGGCGGCGCCGGTTGCCGGGACGGCCTCATCGGAGTCGGGGCCGGCGGGCGCGGCGTCCGCCGGCTTGACCAGCGCGACCGCGGCAGGCTCCTCGGCGGCCACCGGCGCGGCGGCCACCGTCGGCTCCTCGTCCGGCACCGCGGCGACAACCTCAACCGGCACCGCGGCGACGATCTCCGTCGGCTCCTCACCCGGCACCGCCGCGACAACCTCAACCGGCGCCACGGGGGCGATGACCTCCGTCGGCTCCTCACCCGGCACCGCCGCGACAACCTCAACCGGCGCCACGGCGACGACCTCCGTCGGCTCCTCACCCGGCACCGCCGCGACAACCTCAACCGGCGCCACGGCGACGACCTCCGTCGGCTCCTCGGCCGGCACGGGGGCGATGACCTCCGTCGGCGGTTCGGCGGTGGCGGGCGCAAGGCCGTTCGGGGCGGTGGGCAGGTCGGCGACGTCCTGGCGGACCGAGGCGGCGAACGCGCCCGGCCCCTGCGCCTGCGTGGGCAGCTCGGCGAGCGGCAGGCCGTTGGGCTCCGTCGGCAGATCCTTGATCGGTACCGCCATCATCAGGGCCGCCGATGCCGCGGCCGGCGAGGTCGGGGCGGTCGGCAGCGGCACCCAGTCGACGCGGCGGACCGGGGCGGCGACGGGGGCGGTCAGCTCGGCGGAGCGGGCCCAGAAGGTGACGGCCTCGGCGGGCAGGCGGGGCAGCGGCTCGAAGCCGTCGAGGGCGCCCTCCGCGACCCGCAGCCGGCCCACGATCGAGGCGGCCGCCGGGCGCATGCGGGGGTCGAGCTCCATGCAGGCCTCGATGATCGGCCAGAGCGCGGCCGGCATCCCGGGTGGGGGCACGGGCACACAGTCGGCGTGCCGGCGCAGCACGTCGTTGGGGGATCCGCCACGGTACGGGCTGCGGCCGCAGATCAGCTCGAAGAGCACCACGCCGAGCGCGTACACGTCGGACGCGGGGCTGGGCAGGCCGCCGGCGACGACCTCGGGGGCCACATACTCCGGGGTGGCGTGCGTGGGGCCGGCCGGCTGGTCCAGGCGGCGGGCGACGCCGAAGTCGGCGAGGCGCACGGGGCCGCCGTCCAGCGGGACGAGCAGGTTGCCGGGCTTGACGTCGCCGTGGACGATGCCGGCGGCGTGCACGTACGCCAGCGCGTCGGCGACCTGCGCGACGACCTCGGCGGCCACGGCGGGCGGCAGCGGCCCGTCGGAGCGCAGCCGGCGGCGCAGGTCGGAGCCGTTGATGAGCTCCATCGCGATGGCGAGCAGGCCCTTACCGGTGATCAGGTTGTGGACCCTGATCACCGACGGGTGGTCCAGGCCGGCGAGCAGCTCGGCCTCGCCGAGGAAGCCGTCGACCAGCTCGGGCACCTCGGCCGCCTCGGCGCGCATGATCTTGACCGCGACCCATTGGCCGGTCTGCGCGTCGTACGCGCGCCAGACCGCGCCGATGGCACCGCGGGCGACCTCGGTCTCCAGCCGGTACCGGTTGCCGAGCACTGTCTTCGCGCCGGTCGTCGTCTTCATCGGGCCCCTCCCCATCACCTGGCACGGTAGGCCCGCATCGACGCCCAGCGACGGACCGGGTGGGCCGGTTGGCACAAAGCAGGGAGTAGCGTCGCTACATGTGTGAGCGCAGCTCCCACAGCTCGGGGTAGAAGCGCAGCTCGACGCGGGAGCGCAGGTAGGCGCCGCCGGCGCTGCCGCCGGTGCCGGCCTTCGTGCCGATCTGGCGTTCGGCCATGAGGACGTGCCTGGCGCGCCACAGCGACCACGCCTGGTCGTGGGCGACGAGGGTCTCGGCGAGGTCCCAGAACGAGCCGTGGTGCTCGCGGTCGCGGGAGATCGTGAGCAGCGACGCGATGCGCTCCTCCCGGGTGGCGACGGCGAAGCCGGCCTTCTCCAGGGTGGCCAGGAACGCCTCCCACACGCTGGGCTCCTCGAGCCGGCGGTTCAGCCGGGCCTGCTCGGCGCCGGACAGGCCGCGGAAGCGCTGCAGGTACGTCGGATCCTTCAGCCCGGAGAGAAATTCGATCTCCCGGAACTGCGCCGACTGGAACCCCGACGCCGGGGACAGCTTGTTACGGAAGCGCAGGAAGTCCTGCGGGGTCATCGTGTCGATGACGTCCACTTGGCCGACCAGCACCCGTTGGATGGCCAGGCAGCGTTCGAGGCGGATCCGGGGCAGATAGGTCTCCCCCGCCAGCAGGCGGTCCCGGGCATCGGTGAGCTCGTGGAGGATGAGCTTGAACCACAGCTCGTACACCTGGTGGATGGTGATGAAGAGGAGTTCGTCGTGCGCGGCCGGGTCGGATTCCGGGACCTGCGCGTCGAGCAGACCGGACAGTTGCAGGTAGTCACCGTAGGTGAGGCGCCCGCCCTGCTCCCCGAAGTGGGCGTCCTGCCAGTTGCCGGCGACGTTGCCGGGCGATGGGTTGGTCACCTCCCAAACCTATAAGGTCACGACTCGTGACGAGAGGTGCACTGGTCGGCTGGCTGGGTCGTTTGGCACCGGACGAGTTGGGCGCCGTGCTGCGCCGGCGTCCCGACGCGCTGGGCGCGACGCCTCCCGAGGACCTGGTGCAGCTGGCCGCCCGGCTCCTTGCACGGACCGGGGTCGACGAGGTCGTCGCGACGCTGCCGCTGCCGGCGGTGCAGGTGCTCGAGGGGCTGTCCGGGCCCGGCCCGGTGCCGCTGCCGGAGCTGGCCGACCGCCTCGGCGTGGCCGTCGACGACCCGGCGCTGGACGCCACCCTGCAGGTGCTGCTGCAGCGGGCGCTGGTCTGGCCGTCGGAGGACGACGGCGCCCTGTACAGCGCGGCGCTGCTGCCGCAGGCGCCGGCCGAGCCGTTCCAGCCGGCCCCGCCCGCGCCGTCGCTGCTGCCCGCGGACCGGTCGGCGGTGCGCGACGCGGCGGTCCGCGCGGCGACGCTGTTGCTGGAGCGGCTGCCGGTGCTGCTGGACGCGGCGGCGGCCCGCCCGCTGGGCCGGCAGCGCTCCGGCGGGGTCGCGGTGCGCGAGCAGCGCCGGCTGGCGCTCGCGTCGGGCCTGGACGAGCCGACGGTGGCGCTGCTGGCGGACCTGGCGGTCGCGGCGCGGCTGCTGGGGGCCGACGGGGTGCGGCTGGTGCCGACCGTCGCCTATGACGACTGGGCCGAGCGGGCGCCCGCAGACCGCCTCGCCAGGCTGCTGAAGGAGTGGTGGTCGGGGCCGCCGCTGCGGCAGGTCGTCGTCCGGGCGATGCACGACCACCTGCCCCCCGACACGGCGGTGGCGGACGTGTCGTCGTTGGCGCCGCTCGTACGGTGGACCGCGCCGTTGCAGACGCGGGAGCTGGACGATCTCGGGGCGGCCGTCATCGGGGTCGTCGCCGAGGCCACGCTGCTCGGCGTGTGCGCGTCGGGGGCCCTCAGCCCGCTCGGCCGGGCGCTCGCCGACGGCCGGAGCCTGTCCGACGTGGCGCAGCGGCTGCTGCCCGCGGCGCTGGCCGACACGTTGCACGTGCGCGGAGTCGGCAGCGTGATCATCAGCGACGACACGGCCCTGCTCGACGAGATCGTCGCCGCGGAAGGGCTGGCGCCGCTGAAGCTGCACCGGATCGCGCCGACGGTCGCCGGGTCCGCCCTGTCGCCCGTGGACACCCTGGCCGCGCTGCGGTCCGCGGGGTACCGGCCGGCCCGCGACGCCGGTCCCGGGCCGGTCCGGCTGCACCGGGCCAGGGTCGACCACGCGCGCCGCCCCCCGGCGCGGCCCACCGTGGACCCCGGCGAGCTGGCCGTGCGGCTGCTCGTGCCGCAGCAGCGCCGGCCGGATCCGCTGGACGTGATCCGGCAGCGGGCCCCGCAGCTGAATCCGGAGCAGGCCCAGCTGCTGGCCGCCGCGGTCGAGGACGGCTCGCCGGTGTGGATCCGGTACGTCGACGCCAGCGGCCGCACGTCGGAACGCGTCATCGACAACGCGCATCTGTCCGGCGGCAACATCGACGCGTGGTGCCGGATGCGCCGCGACGACCGGGCCTTCACCCTGGACAAGATCGTCGCGGTCGCACCGGCGCGGGTCTAGCCCATGTGCGGGTAACGGTGGTCGGTCGGCGGCACGAACGTCTCCTTGATCGTGCGCGGCGACGTCCACCGCAGCAGGTTGTGCCAGGAGCCGGCCTTGTCGTTGGTGCCGGAGGCGCGCCCGCCGCCGAACGGCTGCTGCCCGACGACCGCCCCGGTGGGCTTGTCGTTGACGTAGAAGTTGCCGGCGGCGAAGCGCAGCGCGTGCGAGGCCCGCTCGATCGCCTGCCGGTCGGTGGCGAAGATCGACCCGGTGAGCGCGTACGGCGCGACCGACTCCGCCTGCGTCACCACGGCGTCGTAGTCGGCGTCGGGGTAGACGTGCACGCCGAGGATCGGGCCGAAGTACTCGATGGTGAACACCTCGTGCGCCGGGTCGGTGGCCTCCACGACGGTCGGGCGCACGAAGAAGCCCTCGCTGTCGTCGGTGGTGCCGCCGGCGACGACCGTGCACGACGCCGAGTTCTTGATCCGGTCGAGGGCCTGCGCGTGCCGCTCGAACGCCCGCCGGTCGATGACGGCGCCGCCGAAGTTGCCGAAGTCGGTGACGTCGCCGTAGGTGAGCCCCTCGGCGGTCGTGACCAGCTGGTCCTTGATCGCCGACCAGATGCTCGCCGGCACGTACGCGCGGGAGGCGGCGGAGCACTTCTGCCCCTGGTACTCGAACGCACCGCGGATCAGCGCCGTGGTCAGCGCCGCCGGGTCCGCGGACGGGTGGGCGATCACGAAGTCCTTGCCCCCGGTCTCGCCGACGATGCGCGGGTACGAGCGGTACTCCCGCTCGGCGACGGTCCGGTTCAGCGTGCGGAACACCGCGGTCGAGCCGGTGAAGTGGATGCCGGCCAGGTCGCGGTCGGCCAGCGCGACCTCGGAGGTGGCCAGGCCATCGCCGGTGACCAGGTTGATCACGCCGGCGGGCAGGCCGGCGGCCTCGAACAGTCGCATCGTGTAGTGCGCCGCGAGCTGCTGCGTCGGCGACGGCTTCCACACCACGGTGTTGCCCATCAGCGCCGGTGCCGAGGGCAGGTTGCCCGCGATGGCGGTGAAGTTGAACGGGGTGATCGCGTAGACGAACCCCTCCAGCGGGCGGTGGTCGAACCGGTTCCACACACCGGGCGACGACTTCGGCTGCTCCGCCAGGATCTGCTGGGCGAAGTGCACGTTGAACCGCAGGAAGTCGATCAGCTCGCAGGCCGCGTCGATCTCGGCCTGGATCGCGGTCTTGCTCTGCCCCAGCATGGTCGCGGCGTTGAGCGTGTCGCGCCACGGCCCGGCGAGCAGGTCGGCGGCGCGCAGGAACACCGCGGCCCGCTCGCTGAACGGCAGGTCCCGCCAGGCCGGCGCGGCGCGCTTCGCCGCGTCGACGGCGGCGGCCGCGTCGGCGGTCGTCGCGTTGTGCGTCACGCCGAGCACGTGCCGGTGGCGGTGCGGCTGCACGACGTCGATCGGATCGCCGGCGGCCATGCGCTGCCGGCCGTCGATCGTCATCGTCAGCTCGTGGCGGTCACCGGCCAGCTCAGCCAGGCGCCGCTGCAGGCTCTCCCGCTCCGCCGACCCGGGCGCATAGCCGCGGACCGGCTCGTTGGTCGGGTCGGGCACGGCGAACAGGCCATCCATCACGCAACTCCCAGATCTGTGCTCGGCAACGTTGACGAGGTTCCTTCTCATCTTCCCACGCTCCCCTGAACGGTCATTCGGGTCGCGTCCGCGTACGCTCCTTGCTCGTGAGTACCGTTTCGTCCGAGGTGTCAGCAACCGAACATGGGCAGCGCCGGCCGGTCACCGTCGTCGCCGTCGCGCTCGTGCTGCTGGCGTTGACGCTCTGGTCGACGTACAGCGTCATCGCCAACGCGGCGAGCGACTTCCTCACCACCACCCTCGCGGCCCTGGTGCTGCCCAGCGTCCTGCTCGCGACGATCCTGGCCGGCGCCGCCGCCGGGGTCCTCGCCGTCGGGCTGCTGCCCTGGCGCGCGGTGCTCGCCGGTGCGGCCGGCGGCCTGGCCGTCGGGCTGGTCGCGATGGCCGGGACGCTGATCGCGTACCACCACGGGCCCGCGGTGCCGTACGTCGCCGCGGTCATCGCCGTCACCGGCGCGCTCGGCGGTGCGACCGCCGCGCTGCGGCATGTGGTCGTCGTCACGGCCGGGGTCGCCGGCGGCGTCGCCGCCACCGCGCTCGGGCTCGTCGCCGCGTACTTCCAGAACGACCTCGTCGACCTCTTCGGCAACCAGGAGACCGTCGGCACGATGGCCGAGGCCGCGTCCCGCCTGCAGCTGACCACGTCGGTGCTCAGCGGCGTGCTGGCCGGTGTCGTCGCCTTCGCCTACCTGCGGCGCACGGGCCTGGCACTGCCGTGGCCCCTGTACCCGGCGGCCGGCGCCGCGGCGGGCGTGCTGACCCTGGTCGCGACGCTGCTCGGCTGGCTCGGCCGCCTCCCGCTGACCGAGATCGTCGAGGACTACAGCGAGTTCGACGCGCAGATCATCTACAGCCGCCTGCCGGAGCAGATCAACCACGGCATGATCGTGCTGTTCGCCGGTGCCTTCGTCGCCATGATCCTCGTCGGGCGCACGATGCGACGGCCCGCTAAGGAATGAGCTGGTCCAGCTCCGACGGGTCGTACCACTCCAGCTCGTGATCCTCGGCGCTGTCGACGGTGAACTGCGCGTCCGGGTCGCCCGCCGCGGCCTCCTCCACCACGTCCGCGGCGGCTGACACCGCGGCCTCGGCGTCGTGGCCGTCGACGTGGATCGCGGCGACCGCCCGCAGCGGCACCTTCCCCGACACCTCGACCTGGCTCGACCCGAGGTCCAGCCCCGCCATCTTGAGCGTCTTCTCCGGCAGGTCCACGCACAGCACGACCCGCCGGCGGGACGCCTTCGGGTCGTGCCGCAGCAGCCGCAGGGCACTCTGGGCCGCCCGGGTGAACGCGACGTACTCGAGCTCCTCCTCGTCGCCCTCGGCGTACCACTCCCGCAGCGCGGGCGTCACCGCGTGCGCCTCGACCGGCGGGGGCAGCTCGCCGGCCTCCCGCAGCACGGCCAGCTGGGCCAGGGTCGCCGGCAGGTACACACGCGTGAGGTCACTCGTCACGACACCTGTCCTACACCCTTCGCACCGTTTTTGGCGCCCGAACGCCCGCGTGTCACGGTCGGCTTTCCGGGGTGGTCGAAAGTCGTCGCGGGTGAACGGTGGCAAACTGAGCCCATGGAGCCGCGATTCCTGCTCATGGCCGACGTCGCCGAGCAGTTGAACGTGTCGACGTCGCAGGTGTACCACATGGTCCGCAGCGGCGAGCTGCCCGCGATCAAGGTGGGCGGGCGGGGGCAGTGGCGGATCGAGCGGTCCAAGCTCGAGGAGTACATCGAGCGCAAGTACGCCGAGACCGCCGAATGGGTGCGTTCGAACCCGCTGGTCGACCGCGCCGACGACGAGCCGTTCGCGTAAAGCGACGGGCTCCAGTATTTCCGGTTTTATCGTACTTTTACGGCTGAATTGATCTTGCGTTTGCTTACGTTTGCCTTGACCGCCGTGTGATTGAGTCGTAGAAAGGAGGAGGCAAACGAAGGCAAACGTAAGGATCGGGGGACAGTCATGGCGCCCACCACGACTCAGGCTCGCCCGCGCCGTCGTGCCCGCACCGGGCGGTCCGCCGCGGCGCGGACCGTCATCCGGCCGCCAGCCGGCTCGGCGCTGACCGGCGCCACGGCGTCCTCACCGGCGTCGGTGGCGCTGGGCTGTTCCGCGGAGGTCACGCTGAGCGGCTCCGCAGAGGTGGCGCTGGGCGGTCCTGCGGTGGTGGTGCGGCCGACGCCGGCGCTGGACCCGCCGTGCGAGGTGACGCAGGCTCGGCGGCCCGTCCAGCCGGTGGGCGGCATGGACTTCCTGCCCGGCGACTGGCTCGCGTTCCCCGGGCCGGCACGACCCGCCTCCGCACGCCCCCGGCGCGCCGCGCAGCCGGCCGGCGAGCAGCCCCTGCCACCGCCGCACCCGGCCGCCCAGCGGTTCGTCGGCATGTGCGTCGAGATCCTCAACGGCTACCGTCCTGCCGCCCACCTGCGCCAGGTCACCCATCCGAAGCACTGCACCGCCGTCACCGACCAGCTGACCCGCCGCACCGTCCGGGTCCGCATGTCCCCGTCACACGCCGCCCGTCAGGGCAACCTGGTCCGCGTGCGCCGCATGCTGGTCAGCGAGCCCCTGCCCGGCGTCGCCGAGCTCGTCGCCGTCCTCGAGCAGGGCACCACCGTGTGGGCGATGGCCGTCCGCCTCGAACGCCAGACCCGCCCCTCCCCCGGCCTGACCAGCTGGCTCTGCACCCTCGTCCAGGTGGTCTGAAGCTCCGGTGCGCCCGCCGAGGGAGGGCGGCAGGCGCACCGGCCCATCTCCGCTCTCCACCCCAGCCCCGGTGCGCCTCACTGACGCGGCGCACCGGTCTTCGACCTTCACTCCCCGCACGAGGTCCGGTGCGCCCACCGATGGAGGGCGGCAGGGCGCACCGGACCTCACCCCGCTCGTGCGAGCCGCCGTCCCGGCACGGGGCAGGACGGCGGCTCGCCGCAGACCAGCCCTTCGTCCCAGGCTGGCCACCTGACAGCGGGGACCCACCGGCCAACCTCGCGGCACCGGCGGGTCCCCGCTGCTCAGCGGCCCACCCGGACAAGGGTGCGCAAGACCCCCGGTGCGCCCGCTGGAGGGGCGGCGGGCGTACCGGGTTTCCACCCGCCCGATCAACCACTCACCTAACCATCCACTCGCGCGAGCCGCCCGTCGGCCCGGACAACCGCCCACGCGAGCCACCACCCCGCCCGGGCAGGCGCCGGGCGAGGTCTGGATGACCACCACGCGACTTCGATCAACCAGGCAAGGTCACACGTGGGTCAGCGCCGACCGGCTACCCGGGATACGGTGGCGCCGCGGCACGTCGCCGGCCAGCCGCAACCTGCGCCCGTTCACGGTGCATGTGCCGTGGTGGTGACGGACCGGCAGACCGGGCGGCGGCACCCGCCGTGCCGCCGCCCGGGCCACCGTGATGATCGAAGCCGCGGCTTGGTCGTCTGGATGACCACCACACGACTTCGATCAACCAGGCAAGATCACACGCGAGCAAGAGAGCCGGCGGCGACCAGGCCCCACCCGGGCAACGGCCAACACCGTGCACGTTCGTGGTCGGAGCACTGGCTGCGAATGCCGGCTGCAACAAACGGAAGCGGCAGGGCGGCAGGAAAACGGCCGCCCGCCCTTCAGAGGAAGAGGGCGGGCGGCCGGGTGGGGCCGTGGGGCGGGGTCAGGCGCCGCCGGGGGCGCCGTGGCAGCGCTTGTACTTCTTGCCGGAGCCGCACGGGCAAGGGGCGTTGCGGGACGGGCCGTTGCTGGCGACCGCCTGGCCCGGGGAGGGCTTGCGGGCGGCCGACGGGGCGGCCGGGCCCGAGCGGCGCACGCCGGAGCCGGGGGATGGCGGGTTGGCGCGGGTGCCGGTCCCGGTGCCGCCGATGCCGAGGGCGGGGGCCTCCTCCTGCTGCTCGATGACGACACCCGCCTCGCCGTCGATCGTGGGGGCCGAGTACTGCAGGGCGCGCGGCATCCGGTTGCCGCCGAGGCCCTTGGCGCGGATCTCGACCTGCGGCTCGGGCAGCGGGATGTTGGCGCCGGTCTCGGCGGCGGAGACGACGTCGAGCTGCGGCGCGGGGGCCTCCTCGACCTGGACCTCCAGGTTGAACAGGAAGCCGACCGCCTCTTCCTTGATGCCTTCCTGCATCTGCTGGAACATGTCGAAGCCCTCGCGCTGGTACTCGACCACCGGGTCGCGTTGCGCGTAGGCCCGCAGCGTGATGCCTTCCTGCAGGTAGTCCATCTCGTAGAGGTGCTCGCGCCACTTGCGGTCGATGACGTTGAGCAGGACCTGGCGCTCCAGCTCGCGGACGGCCTCGGCGCCGAGCTCCTCCTCGCGGCGGTCGTACGCGGCGTGGGCGTCGTCGATGAGCTGGTTCTTGAGGAACTCGGGGTCGAGGGAGCCGCCGGCCTCCTCCTCCAGGTCCTCGATGGTGACGCCGACCGGGTACAGCTGCTTGAGGTTGGTCCACAGCTGCTCGAGGTCCCAGTCCTCGGCCGTCTCGCCGAGCGAGGTGGCGGCGTCGACGTAGTCGCCGACCACACCGTCGATCATGTTGCGGACCTGCTCGCTGAGATCCTCGCCGTCCAGGACCCGCTTGCGCTCGGCGTAGATGACCTTGCGCTGCTTGTTGAGGACCTCGTCGTACTTGAGGACGTTCTTGCGGATCTCGGCGTTCTGCCCCTCGATCTGGGTCTGGGCGCTCTTGATCTGGCGGGTGACCATCTTGGACTCGATGGGCACGTCCTCGGGGATGTTGAAGCGGTCCATGACCGCCTCGACCGCGCTGGCCCGGAAGCGGCGCATCAGCTCGTCCTGCAGCGACAGGTAGAACCGGGACTCGCCCGGGTCACCCTGGCGGCCGGAGCGGCCGCGCAGCTGGTTGTCGATGCGGCGCGACTCGTGCCGCTCGGTGCCCAGGACGTAGAGGCCGCCGACGTCGGTGACCTCGTCGGACTCGTCCTCGACCAGCTTCTCCCAGCGGGTCAGGGCGTCCTCGAACGCGGCCGCGTACTCCTCCGGGTCCTCCTCCTCCGACAGGCCGCGCTGGCGCAGCTCGGCGGCGGCGAGGTACTCGGCGTTGCCGCCGAGGAGGATGTCGGTGCCACGGCCGGCCATGTTGGTGGCGACGGTGACGGCGCCCTTGCGGCCGGCCTGCGCGATGATCTCGGCCTCTTTGGCGTGGAACTTCGCGTTGAGGACCGCGTGGGCGACGCCGCGCTTGCGCAGCAGCTGCGACAGCAGCTCCGACTTCTCGACCGAGACGGTGCCGACGAGGATCGGCTGGCCGAGGGCGTGCCGCTCGACGATGTCGTCGACGACGGCGTTGTACTTGGCCTTCTCGGTCTTGTAGATGACGTCGGGGTGGTCGACGCGGACCATCGAGCGGTGCGTCGGGATGGTGATGACGCCGACGCCGTAGACCTTGTTGAACTCGGCGGCCTCGGTCTGGGCGGTGCCCGTCATGCCCGAGAGCTTCGAGTACAGGCGGAAGAAGTTCTGCAGGGTGATCGAGGCGAGGGTCTGGTTCTCCTGCTTGATCTCGACGCCCTCTTTGGCCTCGATGGCCTGGTGCATGCCCTCGTTGTAGCGCCGGCCGTGCAGGATGCGGCCGGTGAACTCGTCGACGATGAGGACCTCGCCGTCGTTGACGACGTAGTCCTTGTCGCGCTTGTACAGCTCCTTGGCCTTGATGGCGTTGTTCAGGTAGCCGACGAGCGGGGTGTTGACCGACTCGTACAGGTTGTCGATGCCCAGCTGGTCCTCGACCTTGCCGACGCCGCGCTCGGTGACGGAGATCGTGCGCTTGGACTCGTCGACCTCGTAGTCGCCGTCGCCGTCCTTGCCGCGCTTGAGGCGGCTGACGACCCGGGCGAACTCCTGATACCACCGCGCGGACTGCTCGGCGGGGCCGGCGATGATCAGCGGGGTGCGGGCCTCGTCGATGAGGATCGAGTCGACCTCGTCGACGATCGCGAAGTTGTGGCCCCGCTGCACGAGCTCGTCGCGCGACCACGCCATGTTGTCGCGCAGGTAGTCGAAGCCGAACTCGTTGTTGGTGCCGTACGTGATGTCGCACTCATACGCCGCCCGGTGCGCCGACGACGGCTGGTTCGGCAGCACGGTGCCGACCGTGAGGCCGAGGAACCGGTGTACGCGCCCCATCCACTCGGCGTCGCGCTGGGCGAGGTAGTCGTTGGTGGTGATGACGTGCACGCCCTTGCCCGAGAGCGCATTGAGATAGGCGGGGAGCACACAGGTGAGCGTCTTGCCCTCACCGGTCTTCATCTCGGCGATGTTGCCGTAGTGCAGGGCGGCGCCGCCCATGACCTGCACGTCGTAGTGGCGCTGCCCGAGCACCCGGGAGGCGGCCTCGCGGGCGACCGCGAACGCCTCGGGCAGGATGTCGTCCAGCGTCTGACCGTCGGTGAGCCGCTCCCTGAACTGGTTCGTCATGTCGGCCAGCTCTTCGTCGGACAGGTCGGCGTACTCCTCCTCCAGCGAGTTGACGGCTACGGCGACAGCCTTCAACCGCCGCACCTGGCGTCCCTCGCCGGCGCGGAGGATCTTCTCGAAAATCGACACGGGTCAGCGCTCCCTCAAACGTCTGCGACCCATCGTAGGCGGCTTCTCGACCGAACTGACGCCCCCGCCTCCCCACTGTACGGACACGAGGGTACAAAATGGTATAAATCACCTCCAGGTAGCGAAGAAATATCCGCCGACGGCGGGCACATTTGGGGCAGGATCGGCGGACATGGAGCCGATCGAACTCACCACCGGCGACGGGCTCGTCCTGCGCGCCTGGCAGGAGGACGACGCCGAAGACGTCTTCCGCGCCTGCCAGGATCCCCTGATCCAGCGCTGGACCATGGTCCCGGTGCCCTACCTGCGCGAACAGGCGGTCGCCTACGTGCGGGAGATGTCCCGGACCGCATGGGTCAACGAGACGTCCGCCCCGCTCGGGGTGTTCGACGCCCGCACGGGTGAACTGCTCGCCTCCGCCGGCCTGGTCACCCTCGACCTGCGCAACAAGCACGCCGAGCTGGGCACCTGGGTGGCCCCGTGGGCCCGCGGGCGGCGGGTCGCGGAGCGGGCCGGGCGGGCCGTCGCGCACTGGGCGTTCGAGGTCCTCGGCCTCATCCGGCTGGTCTGGCGGGCGGAGGTCGGCAACCACGCCTCGAAGCTCAGCGCCGAGCGGATCGGCTTCACGTTCGACGGCGTGGTGCGCTCGCTGCTGCCGGCCAAGGAGGGCGGCTTCGTCGACGGCTGGCACGGGGTGCTGCTGCCCGGCGAGGTCTGCGACACGCCCCCGCCGTGGGTGGCCCCGGGCGGGCCGGGCGCCCTGCGCGCCCACACGTTCGGCAACCCGCCGACCCGCCTGCCCGCTGGGCCGGGCACGCTGCGGATGGCGCGGGAGAGCGACCTGGACGACCTGGTGGACACGTTCCGCGACCCGGAGACCGTCCAGTGGACGTCGGTCCCGCTGGACTACGGCCCGGAGCACGCCCTGGACTTCATCCATCACCGGTACGAGGCCGGCTGGCTGCGCGGCACCGGGGTCGGCTTCGTGCTCGCGGACCCCGACGACCGGTTCGCCGGCACGATCGACCTGCGGATCAACCCGACCGACCCGGTGACGGCCGAGCTGGGCTTCTCCTCCGCGCCCTGGATCAGGGGCAAGGGGTTCATGACCGACGCCGCGCGGGCGATCTGCGGCTTCGGGTTCGACCGGCTGGGCCTGGGCCGGATCGTCTGGCGGGCGCACGTGGGCAACTTCGGATCGAGAAGGGTGGCCGAGAAAGTGGGTTTCGTGGTCGAAGGGGTGCAGCGCGACAGCTGCGAGCAACGCGGCGTCCGGCTCGACGGCTGGGTGGCGACCCTGCTCAAGCAGGACCTGCGGTGAAGGTCACGCTCAGGCCGTTCCGGGACGACGACGCCGACGCCGTCGCCGAGGCGTGCGGCGACCCGGTCATCGCCCATTACCTGCCGTTCCTGCCGCAGCCGTACACCCGCGACGACGCTCTGGAGTTCTTCCGGCGCAGGCCCGAGGACTTCGCGGTCGCCGACCCCCGGACCGACCGCGTGCTGGGCAGCGTCGGCTCGACCCCGCGCGGCGACGGCACCGCCGAGGTCGGCTACTGGGTCGCGCCGTGGGCCCGCCGCCAGGGGGTCGCCTCGGCCGCGCTCGACCAGTTCGCCACCATGCTGTTCGAGTCCGGCCTGCAGCGGCTGTACCTGGTGACCGCACTGACCAACGGGGCGAGCCAGCGCGTCGCGGTCGCCGGCGGCTTTGTCCGGGAGGGCATCGCGCGCGGCTCGACCAGGGCCCGCGACGGCGGCTGGCAGGACACGGTCGTGTGGGCCCGGACCGCGGCCGACCCCAGCGGCCCGAGCGTCCGGGTGCTGCCCGACCTGCCCGGCGGCTCGCTCGCCGACGGCGTCGTCACGCTGCGCCCGATCGTCGAGGAGGACGGGCCCGACACGTACCAGATGCGCAGCCTCCCGGACGTGAGCGGCCGCTCGGTCGTCGGCACCCCGGTGGACCCCGCCGTCATCACGCGGCAGTGCGCGGAGTCGGTGTCGAAGTGGCTCGCCGGGCAGCGCGCCGAGATGTCCATCCGCGACGCGGCCGACGGCAGCTACCTCGGCGAGATCGCGTTGTACTACGCGGAGCCGGCGCTGCGCGAGGCGATGATCGGGTACAGCCTCACCCCGGCCGCTCGCGGCAAGGGGTACGCGGCCCGCGCCGCCCGCCTCGTCACCGCCTGGGGGTTCGAGATCGGCATGGCGCGCATGATCGCCGGCACCGCGCCGGACAACATCGCGTCCCAGCGGGTGCTGGAGGCCGCCGGCTACCACCGGGAGGGCCTGCAGCGCGAGCGGCTGCCCGGGCCGGACGGCACCCGGATCGACAACGTTCAGTTCGCCAAGCTGCGCCCGGCGGCCACCTAGGCGTCATCGGGTGTTGCCGTGCGCCCGCGAGCATCGGGCGCATGCGTCGACGTGCAGTGATCTCGGGCATGGGAGTGGCCGCCGGGGCCGCGGTCCTCCCACAGGCCCTCGTCAGCCCGGCAGCCGCCCACCCCGGCAAGCCTCCGAACCCGTCCCGGCCGCTGGTCATCGGCCACCGCGGGGCGAGCGGGCACCGGCCCGAGCACACCCTGGCCGCGTACCGCCTGGCGATCGCCATGGGCGCGGACTTCATCGAGCCCGACCTCGTGCCCACGAAGGACGGCCAGCTCGTCGCCCGGCACGAGAACGAGATCTCCGGGACCACCGACGTGGTGTCCAAGCCGCAGTTCGCGGCCCGCCGGACCACGAAGACCATCGACGGGGTCGCCGTCACCGGGTGGTTCACGGAGGACTTCACCCTGGCCGAGCTCAAGACCCTGCGCGCGGTCGAGCGGCTGCCCGCGGTCCGCACGCACAACACGATCTACGACGGGTACTTCCAGATCCCGGCCCTGCAGGAGGTCATCGACCTGGCGAAGTCCGCCGGGCGGGCCGCCGGGCGCCGCATCGGCGTGTACCCGGAGACGAAGCACCCCACGTACTTCGCGTCGATCGGGCTGGCCCTGGAGCCGCTGCTGGCGCGGGTGCTCAAGCGCAACGGCCTGGCCGGGCGCGACGCGGCGGCCTTCCTGCAGTCCTTCGAACCGACCAGCATCAAGAAGCTGCGCGGCCTGGTGGACACCCCGTCGGTGGTCCTGCTGGACGCGGCCGGCGCCCCGTTCGACCTGCGCAGCACCGGCGACCCGCGCACCTGGGCGGACCTGGCCAAGCCGGCCGGCCTGGACTGGCTCAAGACCTTCGCCGACGGCGTCGGCGCCACCAAGAACCTGGTCATCGCCCGGGACCCGGCGGGCAACCTGCTCCAGCCGACCGCGCTCATCGGCGACGCGCACGCGCGCGGGCTGCGGGTGCACGCGTGGACCTTCCGCAACGAGAACCAGTTCCTGCCGCTGAACCTGCGCAGGGGGACCGACCCCGACGCGTGGGGCGACGTGATCGCGGAGATCAGGACCTTCCTGGCGGCCGGGCTCGACGGCGTCTTCGCCGACTACCCGGACACGGCGGTGCTGGCCCGCGACCTGTAGGTCGGAGTGCGTGCGGCGGGCCGGCGCGGCACCGGCCCGCCGCACCGGCTCACGTGCCGAGGCTCATGACCCCGTAGTCGTACGCCTTGCGCCGGTACACGACGCTGGGCCGGCCCGACTCCTTGTCGTTGAACAGGTAGAAGTCGTGGCCCAGCAGCTCCATGTGGAACAGTGCGTCGTCCACGGTCATCGGCTCGCCCGGGTGCTCCTTCTCCCGCACGATGTGCCACGGCTGGTCGTCCTGCTCATCGATCAGGTCGAACCCGTCGGCATCGATCTGGTCCTCACGGCCACCCACGGCGGCGACGCCCGCCCGCTCGGGCGGCGTAAACGCCAGCGACGCGGTCGCCGCGGCGACGGAGACCGGCGCGTGCCGCCCCCGATGGACGCGCCGCCGGTCGGCGGCCCGGCTCAGTCTGCTGTCCAATTTGGTGATCGCGGCGTCCAGCGCGCTATAGAAGTCGGCGGCACAAGCCTCCGCCCGGATCACCGGTCCGCGGGAGACACACGTGATCTCCACACGCTGGCAGTGATCGGATTGGCGCGGATTGCGCTCGTGAAACAACTCGACGTCGACGCGGATGAGCTTGTGGTCGTATCGCTCGACCTTCTGCAGCTTGTCTGCGACGTGCTGCCGGTAATGGTCGGGCACCTCGACGTTGCGGCCCTTGACGACGATGTCCACTCCTGGCCTCCCCCACGGGTCTAGCTGATGCAACGGGTTTGGGTTCGGGTTGTTTGTGTCGACTGCTCGGCCGGAGCGCGCCTCCCCAGAGGCTGAGCCCACGCGGCACGCGACCGAAACGGATGGGGCAGCTTCCTCCCTTCCGAACCGGCGGTTCGCGAACGCCGGCTGAGGCTGACCGGACAGGTCTCGGTCAGCTCGTCTCTCGACGTTAAACCGAGGACAGCCACTAGTCACCCCCGGTTCACAAGAACTCTGTGTTCAACTTCTGAAACCCTCCTCGCGGATTACCCCGAGTAGCGCTCAAAGTAACGTTCCGCTCATATCGCCACGAACAGCGCATGCTACGTGGCACGCTGCGTAGCGGCCAGAACGGCGACGCGGTCGACGCGGATTCCGGCTGCGGCGAGCCGGGCGGCGGAAGCGGCGAGCGTCGATCCGGTGGTGATGATGTCGTCGACCAGGACGACGGTGCCCCGGAGGCCACTGCCGCCCGCGCCCCGTCCGTGCGCGCCGGCGGCCGCCCGGGAGGACAAGGAGCCGCCGCCGGGCATGCCCGGAGCGCCCGGAGCGCCCGCCGCGGACAAGGACGCAACGCCCGGCGCGGGCCGGCCGGTCGAGAGGTCGCCTGATGCGGCTCGTCCGGACGCGCCGGTGACGCCTGACGCGGGCCGGCCGGGCGCCGCGGTGTTGCCGGGCGCCAAGCGCCGCCCGCGCACCGTGAACGCCGCCCCGGCCGCCCTGGCCCGCTCGGCCGCCGACAGCTCGGCCGAGTCCTCCCGCTTCGGCAGCGCCCGCAGCAGTCCTACGACCCGGGCGTCGACGCCCCGCCGCCGCAGCGCCGCGGCCGCCTCCTGCGCGATCCGGTCGATGTGGTCCCCGAAGCGCCGCCGCGCCGCGGCCGCCGTGGCGGGCACCGGCACCAGCGTCACCGCCCCACCGAACCCGGCCGCCGCCTGAAAGGCCCCTGAGGAGCCGGGCGCCGCCGTTCCGCCAGGTGCGGTGACGGCCGTGAGCACCACCCTGGCCAGGAGCCCACCGAGCGCCGGAGTCAGCTCGTGGCGGTTGCGTTCCTTGTACTGGATGAGCATCCGCCGCACCGAGCCCGCGTACGCCGCGAGGGCGTACACCGGCGGCAGCCCCGGCGGCTCGGGCACCGGCCGCGTCCGGCCCGGCTTGGCGGCCGCGAGCGCCACCCGGCACGGCTCGCACAGCGGCCCCCGCGCGGGCTCGTCGCAACCCGCGCAGGTGGCCGGCAGCACCAGGTCCAGCAGATCCGCGAGCACGGCGCAGCTCAGTCCGCGTAGAAGGGCGACGTCGGCTTCCCGGTCGGCGGCTGGCCCGCTGACGGCGCCACCGCCGGGCCGGCGCTGCTCAGCTTGATCTCGCCCGTGTCGTCGGCGAACACGGCCCGCGCCTCCTGGTTGGCCTCGAACAGGACCAGCACCTGCTGCGGCGAGTCGGTCGGATCGTTGGTCCGCGCCGACAGCTGGCTGATGATGTAGGTGCTGGTGTCGCTCGGCTTGCGCAGCGGCAGCGGGGCCTCGCCCGTGCCGTCGATGCTCGTCGAGATCAGCGAGTAGCTGGCGTCGGGCAGCAGCGCCTCGTCCGGGTTGGGCTTGCCGCCGATCGCGAGCGTGGTCTCGCTGATCCACCCGATGGCCTGGTTGTCGCCGAGACTGTTCGGCACCTGGCGCTGCTCGCCGAGCCGCAGCCGGCCGTTCTCGATCCGCACCGGGGCGATCATCGCCTTGCCGTTGACGATGAGCGCGATGCGGCGCCCGTCGGGCGACACGGAGAACGCCGACACGGCGGTGACGGTCGCGTCGTTGGGGCCGGGCACGATGTCGGCCTTCGCCGCCTCGCCGGCCTTCGCCGGGGGCGTGACGGACCACAGCCGGCTACCGTCGGCGACCAAAAACCGCGGCGCCGGCCGGTTGATCCAGGCGGGCCGGCTCAGCGCGGCGCTCAGGGGCACGGTGCTGTCGACGTACCGCGGCTCGGCCGACGGGTCGGCGGCGCTGACGACCAGCTGCTGCCGGCCGTTCGCCACCCTGCGGACCAGCGCCGCCCTCGTGTGATCGCGGTTGATCGTGGCCGAGACGACGTTGGTGTTGAACGGTGGTCCGGGCTGGAACAGCTGCGGCGGGCCGCCGACCGGGATGTCGGACGGGCGGACCACCCCGTCGACGACGACGAACTTGTCCTGGTCGGGCTCGCCCGGCACGACCGCGGCGTTGTCGCTCTCGTAGCCCTCGGAGACGTTGGTGGTGTCCTTGGCGTTCTCGTACGACAGCGTGACGGGCGGGTGCCCTTCCATCGACCAGCGGATCTGGCTCGACAGCTTGCGCAGGTCCTCCGGGCTCTTGGCCCGCGCCTTCGAGCTGAGGTTCACCACGACGTTGCCGTCGGGCTGCAGCGTCGGGTTGTCCTTCGTCTCGATGTCCGACGGCAGCTTGTCCACGACCGGGGCCAGCCACGAGGACGGGCCGTCGACAAGCCACAGCATGACCTCGCTGATCCGCTTCGACGCCGGCAGCACCCGCGGCATGTACCGCAGGTCGGGCACCAGCTTCGGCGCCTCGACGTCCGCCTCCCAGAAGTAGATGGGCTGCGGCTGGTACCACTCATTGAGCCCGCCGACGCTGAGCAGCATGTTGTCGGGCACCTTGGACAGCCGCACCTCGCCGTTGCTCTCCTCGCCCTCGAACACGAAGTTGCGCTCGAAGGTGTCGTCGAGCTGGGCCAGCACGAGCCGGCCGTCACGGTCGAGCTGGCCGATCGGGGTGAACTCGACCGCGAGGCTGCTGCGGTTGGTGCCTGGCTCCCGCTCGAGCTTCTCGAACTTCGCCTGGACCACGATCAGGGGTGCCTGCGGCCCGGGCGACCACTGCGCCCGCGCCGTCTCCGTCATGAAGGTCTTCATGCGGGCCTGGGTCTCGGAGACCGCGTCCGGCTGGTCGGGGCTGGTGACGTTGCCGCCGACGGACGTCGAGAGGTACCGCACGACGAGGTCCGACAGGTTGTTGACGCCCTGCGGGTTCGGCGGGTCCTGGGCGCGGTCCTGGGCCGGGTTGGGCGTCGCCGCCGGGCCGACGTACTTCGGGTCGGTGCGGTCGGGCAGGCCACAGCCGCCGAGCAGCAGAGCGGTGACGGCCAGCGCCGCAGTGAGCCGCCGCAGCCGGGTCACGCCCACGATGACCAGCCCTCCGCTACGCCCCGGGCCGGTCATGACGTCACCTCCGCTACGCTCCGGCGCCGCCCTGACCACGAAACTGCGCCCATGATGACCAGCCCTCCGCTGCGCTCCGGGCCGGTCATGACGTCACCTCCGCTACGCTCCGGCGCCGCCCTGACCTTCGAACTGCGCCCATGATGCCCAGCCCTCCGCTGCGCTCCGGGCCGGTCATGGGGTCTCCCCGATCAGCGCGGCCTCGTCGGCGCGGGCGTCGTCGGGGACCAGCCGCAGCGGCGAGGAGACCAGCCGGTCGCCGGAGCGCACCGGCAGGGTCAGCCGGAACTGGGCGCCCTTGCCGGGCGCGCCCCACGCCTCCAGCCAGCCGCCGTGCAGCCGGGCGTCCTCGAGGCTGATGGACAGGCCGAGCCCGGTGCCGCCGGTCTGCCGGGCCCGGGACGGGTCCGCCCGCCAGAAGCGGTTGAACACGAGCTTCTCCTCGCCGGTCTTGAGGCCGACCCCGCGGTCGCGCACGGTCACCGCCACCGCGGCCTCGTCGATGGCCAGGGTCACCACCACGGGCTTGCCCTCGCCGTGCTCGATGGCGTTGCCGAGCAGGTTGCGCAGCACCCGCTCGACGCGCCGCGGGTCGACCTCGGCGATCGCGCCGTCCTCGGGGGCGTCCACGCGCAACGGCACGCCGCAGCGCTCGGCGAGCGACTCCAGCCGCTCCGCCACCCGCCGCACGATCGGCACGAGGTCGGTCGGCTCGGCGTCCAAGGCGGCGAACCCGGCGTCGAACCGGCTGATCTCCAGCAGGTCGGTGAGCAGGTCCTCGAACCGGTCCAGCTCGGCCTGCAGCAGCTCCGCGCTGCGCGCCGCGGCCGGGTCGAAGTCGTCACGGGAGGCGAACAGCAGGTCCGCGGCCATCCGTACGGTGGTCAGCGGCGTGCGCAGCTCGTGCGACACGTCGGAGGTGAAGCGCCGCTGCAGGCGTGACATCTCCTCCAGCCGGACGATCTGCCGCTGCAGGTTGGCCGCCATCTGGTTGAACGCGGCCGCCAGGCGGGCCAGGTCGTCCTCGCCCTTGACCTGCATGCGCTGGTCGAGCAGGCCGGCGGAGAGCCGCTGCGCGGTGCGGGCGGCGACCCGGACCGGTTTGACCACGAGCCGGGTCATGGTGGCCGCGATCAGCGCCAGCAACGCCACGAGCGCGATGCCGGTGACGGTCACCACCAGCGCGACGAACTCGACCAGCGCGTTCTCGGCCTCCAACGGCAGCAGGTAGTACAGCTCCAGGGGCTCGCCGCCGGTGACGATCGGGGTGCCCATGACCAGGAACCGGGTCGGTCCCTGGCCGACGTCGAGGGTCTCGATCTGCTGATACGTGCCGAGGCGGCTGCCGACGACCGACTCGCGCAGCTTGCGCATCGGGGCCTGCTGCATCACCGCGGCCGCGCCGGTGTCGGGCGAGGCGGCCGCCAGCGGCGAGTTGCGCCGCAGGATGATCACCTCGGAGTCGGGCACGTCCATCGAGCTGGACAGGTCCGTCGCGACGACCCGCATCTTGCCGGGCAGGCCCGGGTCGTCGGCCTGGGTGTAGCCCTCCAGCTGCTTGGCGGCCTCCCGGGCGCCGCGCAGGATCCGCTCCTTCGACGTGTCGACCTGGGTGCGCAGCACGCCCTGGCTGATCATGTACGCGACCGTGTAGCCGAACGCCGACACCAGGATCGCCGAGAGCAGCAGCGTGATGCCCACGACCCGGAACTGCAGCGACCGCCGCCACTGCCGCCGCGCCGCCGCGTAGTAGCGCCGCAGCCGGCGGCTGGCCGCGAGCGGGACCAGCCGCCTCGGCCGGAAACGGCGGAAGCGGCGGACCTGCACGATGATCGGGTCGATACGCAGCACGGTGGAACCCTGTCCTCGGATCAGCCCGTGCCGGCCTTGTAGCCCACGCCACGCACGGTGAGAATGATCTCCGGCTTCTCCGGATCGGGCTCGATCTTCGCGCGCAACCGCTGCACGTGCACGTTGACCAGGCGGGTGTCGGCGGCGTGCCGGTAGCCCCAGACCTGCTCGAGCAGCACCTCCCGGGTGAACACCTGGCGCGGCTTGCGAGCCAGGGCCACCAGCAGGTCGAACTCGAGCGGGGTGAGCTTGACCTCCTCGCCGTCGCGCATGACGGTGTGCGCCGGCACGTCGATGGTGATCTGGTTGCCGGGCGGGCCGATGGTCAGCAGCTCGGGCGCGACGTCCTCACCGCGGCGCAGCCGGGCCCGCATGCGGGCGACCAGCTCCTTGGGCTTGAACGGCTTCATCACGTAGTCGTCGGCACCGGACTCCAGGCCGAGCACCACGTCGACCGTGTCGCTCTTGGCGGTGAGCATCACGATCGGCACGCCGGACTCGGCGCGG
Organism: Dactylosporangium sp. NPDC050688; assembly: GCF_040654515.1. NCBI lineage: Bacteria > Bacillati > Actinomycetota > Actinomycetes > Micromonosporales > Micromonosporaceae > Dactylosporangium > Dactylosporangium sp. NPDC050688. The sequence continues at coordinate 35,169 of NZ_JBFAIC010000039.1, read as the reverse complement.
ATGGACCTGCACACGTCGATGCCGCTCATGCCCGGCAGCATCAGGTCGAGCAGGACGATGTCGGGCCGGCTGTCCCGGAACGCACCGAGTGCACGCTCACCGTCCGCGACGAAGGACGGGAGGAAGCCTTCGCTGCGCAGGACGATGCCGAGCATCTCGGCAAGGGCGGGGTCGTCGTCGACCACCAGGACACGGGCTCTCATGCGGTCCAATATTTCACCTCCACGCCCGAAGGTGGGAACCCGACGCCCGATCTTGGTCAGTTTCCGGCTTTCCGGTAGGGCGGACCACCGCATTCGCACCCGCCGACTACGGTGTCCGCGTGGAGCAGTCCAGCCCCGTCATCCCACTGCGTCCGCTCACGTTCGGTGAGTTGCTCGACGCGGCGGTGCAGCTGCTGCGGATCAATGCCCGATTGCTCCTGATCGCCGCGTTCGTGCTGGCCGCATGCGAGCAGGCGGTCCTGTACCCGCTGCGCGCCGCCGCCGGCGTCGACGGCACGACGGACCTGTTCACCAGCGACGACGGCGGGCTGTGGTGGCTGGTCTTCTGCATCGGGCTGACCACCGAGGGCGTCGTGCTGGCGCTGCTCGGCGGGCTGACCGGCGCCGCCGCCGCGCCCGCCCTGCTCAGTACGCCGGTGCCGGCCCGCGACCTGCTGCGCCAGTGGGGCCGGCGGGCCCCGGCGCTGCTGGCGCTGGCGCTGGTCGTCGGCCTGATCCTGCTGCCGAGCGCGATCGTGGCGCTGCCCTGGTTCTGGTGCTTCGGCGCAATCGGCCTGGCCGCGCCCGCGCTGGTGGTCGACCGGGTCGGCCCCGGCGCCGCGCTGGCCCGCTCGCTCAGCCTCGCCTCGGTGGGGCTGCGCGGGGTGGCGGTCCGGCTGGGCGGCTACGGCGGCTGGGCGGCGATCCGGGTGGCCATCGGCTGGGGCACCGGCACGCTGCTGCAGACCGTGCTGCCGAGCGACGCGCTGCTCAGCCGGGTCGTCACCATCACCGTGTGGGTCCTGGCCAACACGGTCGTCTACGCCGCGCTCGCCTGCCTCGACGCGGTGCTCTACCTGGAGACCCGGATGCGTGTCGAGGGCCTGGACGTGGCGGTCGGCCGCGCCCGCCGGCTCGGCCGCCCCGTCGACCTGGCGCACACCGTCCTGCTCGGCTCGGTGCGGCAGTGACGCGCCGCTGGGCCGAGCTCCTGCAGCTGCTCGACGACACGATCGGGCTGCCGCTGCTGGTGTTCAGCCTGTTGCTGCTGTCGGTCGTCGGCGGGATCCTGCATTACTGCTATCCACGCTGGGTCCCATCCCGCTTCCCGCGGCTGCGCCGGCGTGGGAAAGGCGCGAAGAAGGATGCGCCCGGGCCGGTCGAGGTGACCGGGGAGGATCTGGAGCCGTCGTCCGGCGACGAGCTGCCCGACCTGCCCGCGCAGGTGTTCCTCACGCTGGCGGACCGGCTCGCCGCGGAGGGCCGCTACGCCGAGGCGGTCCGCGAGCGGCTCCGGGCGATCGTGCGCGGCCTGGCCGACCGGCGCACGGTGGAGATCCTGCCCGGCATGACGGTCACCGAGGTGGCGCACGCCGCGGCGGCCGTGGCGCCGGCGGTCGAGTCCCCGTTGCGCGGCGCGGCCGGGGTCTTCTCCGACATCTGGTACGGCCAGCTGCCCGCCACCGCCGAGCACGACACCCTGATGCGGCAGTACGCGGCGGAGGTCGGCGCATGAGGAAGACCCGCTCCCGGCGCTGGCTGCGGCTGGCGGTGCCACCCGTCGCGGTCCTGCTGGTCCTACTGACGGGCCTGGTGCTGTACCAGTGGGAGCAGCCCGACGAGGACGACCCCGCGTACCTGTCACCGGTGAGCACGGCCGGCATCGGCGCCGCCTCCCTCGCCGGCGCCGTGCGCGACGCCGGGGTCACGATCTCCCGGGTGGGCGGCACCGCCGATGCCTTCCGCCCCGAGCACCGCGGCGACGTCACGATCCTGCTCACCACCCCGCAGTTCGTGCACCCCGAGTACCTGCGGCGGCTGGCGCTGCTGCCCGCCTCGACCCGGGTCGTGGTCGTCGAGCCGAGCCGGCAGACCCTGCTGCGCGGCCAGCTGCCCATCAGGCGCAGCAGCCGGGGGTACGCCAGCGGGGTCAGCGCACCGGGCTGCGACTACGGGCCCGCCGCCGACGCCGGCCCGGCCGGGGTGCGCCGGACCCGGTACGGCCCGGTCGACGCGGGCGTCGAGCGGCAGCTCGCCCGCTGCTACGACGACTCGCTCGTGGTGTTCAGCCGCGGCTGGACCACGATGGCGATCGTCGGCTCGGCCGACCCGTTCCGCAACGACCGGATCGGCGAGCACGGCAACGCCCGGCTCGCCGTGGGCCTGCTGACCGCCAGGCCGCGACTGGTCTGGGTCGACCTGCACCACCGTGAGGCGCCGCCGGAGCCGGAGCGGGACCCGGGCCTCGGCGCCCCGACGCAGCGGCCCGACCCCACGGCCGGGCCGACCCCCGCACGGCCCACCGCGACCACCGGGCCCACCGCCACCGTCCCCGGCGGCGGTGCCGGCAGCGCCGGACGCAGCGGTCCGGCCGGCTCCCCGTCGGGCGAGGCCGACGGCGGCCGGGCGGCCGGCGAGCCGCCGAACCCGCTGTGGGAGGCGTTCCCGGCCTGGACCTACGTGATCGCCGCGTTGCTCGCCGTCGTCTTCCTGCTGTACGCCCTCGCCCGGGCCCGGCGGATGGGCGGGCCGGTCGTGGAGCCGCTGCCCGTCGTGGTCCGCGCCGGCGAGACGGTCACCGGTCGCGGCCGGCTCTACCAGCGGGCCAGGGCCCGTGAGGAGTCCCTGACGACGCTGCGGGCCGCCGCGCTGGGCAGGATGGCGCGGCTGCTGCGGCTGGAGCCCGGCACCAGCCGGGAGACGGTCGTGGCCGCGGTCGCCGCGTCGAGCGGCTGGCCGCCGCACGTGGTCATGGACACGCTCTTCGGCGCACCGCCGCAGGACGACGACTCGCTGGTCACCGCAGCCGTCCGGCTGGAGGCCCTGGTCGAGGCCGTCACCACCGAACAACCCGACCTCTCAGAAGGAGCCCGACGGTGACCGACACCGCTGTCCCGCTGGCCAAGCCGGCGCCCGAGCCGGTCGGCGACCCGCAGCACGCCCGCGCGGCCCTCGGCCGGTTGCGCGCCGAGGTCGGCAAGGTCGTCGTCGGCCAGGACGCCGTCGTGTCCGGCATGGTGATCGCCCTCCTCGCCCGCGGGCACGTGCTGCTGGAGGGGGTGCCGGGCGTGGCGAAGACGCTGCTGGTGCGCACCATCGCCGCGGCGCTGGACCTGGACACGAAGCGGGTGCAGTTCACCCCGGACCTGATGCCCGGCGACGTCACCGGCTCGCTGGTCTTCGACGCCCGCACCGCCGAGTTCGAGTTCCGCGAGGGGCCGGTCTTCACCAACCTGCTGCTCGCCGACGAGATCAACCGGACCCCGCCGAAGACCCAGGCGTCGCTGCTGGAGGTCATGGAGGAGCGCCAGGTCTCGGTCGAGGGCAGGGCCCGCCCGCTGCCGGACCCGTTCCTGGTCGCCGCGACGCAGAACCCGATCGAGTACGAGGGCACCTACCCGCTGCCGGAGGCGCAGCTGGACCGGTTCCTGCTGAAGCTGACCGTGCCGTTGCCGACCCGCGACGAGGAGCTCGGCGTGCTGCGCGCCCACCACCAGGGCTTCGACCCGCGCCGGCTGCACGACGCCGGGGTGCGCGCGGTCGCGACCGCGGCCGACCTGGCCGCCGCCCGCGCCGCCGTGCAGCGGGTCGCGGTCGCCGACGGCGTGCTCGCGTACATGGTCGACCTGTGCCGGGCCACCCGCAGATCGCCGTCGCTGGAGCTGGGCGCGTCGCCGCGCGGCGCGACGGCGCTGCTCGCCGCGGCCAAGGCGTGGGCGTGGCTGACCGGCCGGGAGTACGTCACACCCGACGACGTGAAGGCCCTCGCCCGCCCGACGCTGCGGCACCGGGTGCGGCTGCGGGCCGAGGCGGAGCTGGAGGGTGTCACCGCCGACACGGTGCTCGACTCCGTCCTGGCCACCGTGCCGACCCCGCGATGACAAGCCGTCGCGCACCGCACCGGCCCGCACCACGCCAAAACGCGGCCGCGGGCGACGGGGTGCCCGCGTGATCACCTGGCGCCCGGCCGCGGCCGTCGCCGCCGGCGCGCTGCTGCTCGCGCTCGCCGGTGTCGCCCTCGGCGACCGGGCCGGCGCGGAGTGGCTGTGGCTCGGCGCGGGGGTGCTGCTCGTCGCGGTCGCCGCCGCCTGCGTCGTGGACGTCCTCGCCGCGGTCCCGCCGAAGGCGCTGGCCCTGACCCGCTCCGGGCAGCGGTCGCTGTGGCTCGGCGACACGGGCAGCGTCGAGCTGACCGTCCGCAACGGCGCCGACCGGCCGTTCACCGGGCGGGTCCGCGACGCGTGGGTGCCCTCCGCCGGCGCGTACCCGGCCGAGCAGGACGTGCGGATCGAGCCGGGTCGCTCGGTCCGGCTGACCACCACGCTGACCCCGACGCGGCGGGGCGACCGGCCGGCGGTCCGGGTCACGCTGCGCTCCTACGGCCCGATGCGCCTCGCGTACCGGCAGACCACCCGGCGGGCCGCGGACGCCATGACCCCGCCGTGGCTGGTGCGGGTGTACCCGGCGTTCGCATCCCGGCGGATCCTGCCGGAGAAGGTCGCCCGGCTGCGCGTGCTGGACGGCTCCGTGGTGACCCGCGGCCGCGGCCAGGGCACCGAGTTCGACACGCTGCGCGAGTACGTCATCGGCGACGACGTGCGCTCCATCGACTGGCGCGGCAGCGCCCGCCGCTCCGACGTGGTGGTGCGCACCTGGCGGCCGGAGCGCGACCGGCGGCTCGTCTGCGTCCTGGACACCGGCCGGACCTCGGCGGCGCGCATCGGCGACGAGCCGCGCCTGGACGCGGCGATGGACGCCGCGCTGCTGCTCGCCTCCGTCGCCGCCCGCGCCGACGACCGGGTCGACCTGCTCGCCGTCGACACCGCGGTCCGCGCGTCGGTGACCAACGTCGACAAGAGCACCCTGCTGTGGCGGCTCGTCACCGCGATGGCCCCGCTGCAGCCGGCGCTGGTCGAGACGGACTTCGGCCTGGTCGCCGGCGAGGTCCTGCGCCGGGAGCGCAAGCGGGCCCTGGTGGTGCTGTTCACCGCGCTGGAGCCGGGCGCGCTCGGCGACGGGCTGCTGCCGGTCCTGCCGCAGCTGGCCGCCCGGCACAAGGTCGTCGTGGCCGCGGTGCACGACCCCGAGCTGAGCCGGATGGCCCAGGTGCGGCCGGACGCCGGCCCGGAGGACGTGTACACCGCGGCGGCCGCGCAGCGGACCCTCGCGGAGCGGGAGCGGGTCAGCGCCGCGCTGCGCCGCCACGGCGTCGAGGTGGTCGACGCCCCGGCGGACGTGTTCGCGTCCCGGGTCACCGACCACTACCTGGCGCTCAAGGCCACCGGCCGGCTGTGACCGTCAGGCCGCCGGCACCGGCGCCTCGGTCAGCTCCTCCGGCAGGTCCGTCGACACGCCTTCCAGGTGTGCCGCGCGGCCGAGGATCACCACGTACGCGAGGAACGCCAGCCAGACCAGGGCCCCGATGACGTCCTTGACCAGCATCGGCAGGGCCGACGGGGTGAGGAAGCCCTCCAGGACGCCGCTGACCAGCAGCACCACCACCAGGCCGAGCGCGACCAGCATGCCCTCGCGGGCCGCCTCGACGAGCGCGCGGCCGCGGGTGCGCAGCGGGCCGGGCGCGATCCAGGCCCAGCCGATGCGCAGCCCGACGCCGGCGCCGACGAAGACCGCGGTCAGCTCCAGCAGGCCGTGCGGCATGATCATGCCGAAGAAGACGTCGCCGCGCCCGTAGGCGATCATCACGCCGCCGGTCAGCCCGATGTTGACCGCGTTGGAGAACAGCACGACCAGCACCGGCAGGATCAGCACGCCGCCGGCGAGGCACTCCGCGGTCAGCACCGCGTTGTTGGTCCACACGCGCAGCGTCTGGTTCTGCGACGCGAACTGGCTGTAGTAGCCGACGAAGTCGCTCTGGACCATCCTGGTGATCGTGGCGTCGTCCATGAACAGGTCGGCGACCTCGGGGTGGGCCACCACGTACCCCATGATGCCGAACGCGACGAGGCTGAACGTCGTGGCGACGGCCGACCACCACGGCCACGCCCGGTAGACGGCGAGCGGGAACCCGGCCGTGAAGAAGTGCCCCACCCGCCGCCAGGAGAACGCGGGCGTGCCCGTGATCGCGTTGCGGGCCGCGAGGACCAGCCGGGACAGCCGGGCGACCAGCGCCGGGTCGGGCGAGCGGCTGCGCACGACCGACAGGTGCGTGGCGGCGCGCTGGTAGAGCGCGACCAGCTCGTCGGCCTCCGCGGCGGTCACCCGCCGGCGGCGGGCCAGCTGGTCCAGCCGCCGCCACTCGGCCGCATGCTCCGCCACGTATGCGTCCAGGTCCACGACGGCAGCGTAGACGGCCCCGGCACCCCGCGCGGGCCACCGTTGCGGCGCCGCTGTTGCACACTGTTGCCCATGAGCGTCGCCACCGCCCCGGAGAGCCCCGGAGACCGCCTGGTCAGCGGGGAGGCGGTCGAGCTCGACGTGCGCGTCGCCCGGCTCGGCTCGCGGGTGCTCGCCCTCATCATCGACGCCTTCGGTCAGGCCGTGCTCTTCATCGTGCTGTTCGTCGTGGCGGCGCTGCTCCGCCTGGTGAGCAGCGCCGCCGGGCTGTTCGACGACGGCCTCGGCCAGGCGATCTTCACGGTCATCCTGGCCACCACGGCGCTGGGCTACCCGGTGTTCTTCGAGACCGTCCTGCGCGGGCGCACCCCCGGCAAGGCCGCGATGGGGCTGCGCGTGGTCCGCGACGACGGCGGGCCCGTGCGCTTCCGTCAGGCCTTCACCCGCGCCCTGGTCGGCATGACCCTGGAGTGGCCCGGCCTGCTGCTGCCCGTGGTCACCTGGGTCGCGAGCCTCGGCACGATGCTCGTCGGCCGCAGCGGCAAGCGCCTCGGCGACTGGGCCGCCGGCACCATCGTCATCCACGAGCGGACCCCCGCCAGCTGGGGCTGGGTCCCGGCGATGCCGCCGCCGCTTCGCGGCTGGGCGGCCCGGCTCGACCTGACCGGCCTGGACGACAGCCTGGCGCTCGCCGTGCGGCACTTCCTGGCCCGCAACCGCGAGATCACCGAACCGTCCCGCACCGCCCTGGGCCGCGCGCTGGCCCGCGAGGTCGCCCTGTGCACGACTCCCCCGCCGCCGCCGGACGCCCCCGGCTGGGCATACCTGGCGGCGGTGATCGCCGAGCGCAACCGCCGGGCGAGCGTCCAGCTGGTCAAGGCCCGGGCGGCGTCGGCGAGCGTGTGGCCGGGCCTGCCCGGCGCGGCCGGCCCGCAGCTCGTCGGCCCGTTCGAGCAGGCCCCGAAGCCCCACCCGCTGCGCCCCGCCGTGCCGTACTGACCGCACCACGGAAAAAGCGGCCCGCCGCAGCAAGCACACGCCGCGGAAAAGCGCGGAAAGCGGCCGGCACGCCGCAGAGCGGCGCACGCCGCGGCCCCGGCCTGTTCGCGCAGACCGGGGCCGGAGCGGGGCGCGTCCTAGACGAGCTTGACGGCCTCCGCGTAGTGGCAGGCACTGCGGTGGCCCTGGCCGCGGTCGGTCAGGGCGGGCACCTCGTCCGTGCACAGCTTGCGTTCCTCGGCGCTGAGCTGGTCGGCGAACTTGGGGCAGCGGGTCCGGAACCGGCAGCCGCTCGGCGGGTTGACCGGGCTGGGCACGTCGCCGGTGAGCAGGATGCGCTGCCGGACCCGTTCCTTGCGCGGGTCGGGCAGCGGGATCGCCGAGATGAGCGCCTGCGTGTACGGGTGCGACGCCTTCGTGAACAGGTCCTCGACCGTGGCCGTCTCCACGATGCGGCCCAGGTACATGACCGCGACGCGGTGCGCGATGTGCCGGACCACGGACAGGTCGTGGGAGACGAACAGGTAGGACAGCCCGAGCTCGCGCTGCAGGTCCTCCAGCAGGTTGATGACGCCCGCCTGGATGGAGACGTCGAGCGCGGACACCGGCTCGTCGAGGACCAGCACCTTCGGCCGCAGGGCCAGGGCGCGGGCGATGCCGATGCGCTGGCGCTGGCCGCCGGAGAACTCGTGCGGGTAGCGGTTGCCGTGCTCGGCGTTGAGCCCGACGGTCGACATCAGCTCGCGGACCTTGGCCGCGCCGCCGTCGGAGAACAGGCCGTGGATCCGCAGCGGCTCAGCGATGATCTCGAACACCGTCATGCGGGGGTCGAGCGAGGCGAACGGGTCCTGGAACACGATCTGCAGGTCGCGGCGCAGCGGCCGCATCTGCGCGCGGGACAGCTTGGCGAGGTCCTTGCCCGCGTAGTGGATCTCGCCGCTGGTCGGGCGGATCAGGTTGAGCAGCAGCCGGGCCGTGGTCGACTTGCCGCACCCCGACTCGCCGACCAGGCCGAGGGTCTCGGTGGCGCCGATGTCGAAGGAGACGTCGCACACGGCGTGCACCTCGCCGATCCGCCGGCGCAGGATGCCCCGGGAGCGGACCGGGAAGTGCTTGACCAGGTTGCGCGCCGAGATGACCGTCCCGGTCGCGGCCGGCTTCGTGAGTTCGGTCGTCATGCGGCGTCCTCCGGGGTGTCGGCGGCCAGGGCCGTGTCGGCCACCGCGACCTCTTCGGTGTCCACGTCGACGGAGGTCACCGCGAAGACGTCGGTGGCCTGGGTGTCGACGAGCTGCGTGCTGAAGTGGCAGGCCGCGGCGTGCCGGCCGCCGGGCTCGACCTCGAGCAGGTCGGGCTCGACCTCGTCGCAGATGTCCTGGGCGAGCGGGCAGCGGGGCCGGAACGGGCAGCCGGGCGGCAGGTTGAGCAGCGACGGCGGCGTCCCGACGATCGGGGTGAGCCGGGCGTCGCGGCCCTCGTCAACGCGGGGCAGGCTGCCCAGCAGGCCGAGGGCGTAGGGCATCCGCGGCCGGTAGAAGATGTCGTCGACGGTGCCCGACTCGACCAGCTTGCCGGCGTACATGACGCAGACCCGGTCGGCGTGCCCGGCGATGACCCCCAGGTCGTGGGTGATGAGCACCAGCGCGGCGCCGATCTCGGTGCGGGCCGCCTCGAGCGCCTCCAGGACCTGCGCCTGGACGGTGACGTCCAGCGCCGTGGTCGGCTCGTCGGCGATCATGACCTCGGGGTTGTTCGCCATCGCGATGGCGATCACGACCCGTTGCCGCATGCCGCCGGACATCTCGTGCGGGTAGTTGTTCACCCGCTGCTCCGGGAACGGGATGCCGACGACCTTGAGCAGGTCGACCGCGCGTTCCCAGGCGGCGCGCTTGCTGACGTCGTGGTGCACCAGGACGGCCTCGGCGATCTGCTTGCCGACGGTGTAGACCGGGTTCAGCGACGTCAGCGGGTCCTGGAAGATCATCGCCAGGTTCTTGCCGCGGATCTTGCTCATCTCACGGTCGTTCTTGCCGAGCAGCTCCTCGCCGCGGAAACGGGCCGAGCCGGTGATCTTCGCGGAGGTGGGCAGCAGGCCCATGAGCGCGAGCGACGTGACCGACTTGCCGGAGCCCGACTCGCCGACGATGCCGAGCGTCTCGCCGCGCCGCAGCGCGTACGACACGCCCCGGACCGCCTTGACGAGGCCGTCCTCGGTGGGGAACGAGACGCTGAGGTTGTCGACCTCCAGCACGGTGTCGGTCGCGGCGGGGCGGCTGTTGAGTTCGATGGAGGTCATCGGCGCACCAGTGTCTGTCGGGGGTCGAACGCGTCGCGCAGGCCGTCACCGATGAAGTTGACCGTCAGCGCGATGAGGATGATGAACAGGCCCGGGAAGTAGAACAGCCACGGCTGGTCCTGCACGGAGAGCTTGGCGTCGTTGATGAGCAGGCCCAGGGACGTGTCCGGGCGCTGCACGCCGAAGCCGATGAAGGACAGCGCCGTCTCGGCGAGGATCGTGGTCGCGATCGTCACCGTGGCCGCGACGATGATCGTGCCGAGCGCGTTGGGCAGCAGGTGCCGGACGATGATGCGCAGGTCGCTCGCGCCCATCGCCTTGGCCGCCTCGACGAACTCCTGTTCCCGCAGCGACAGCACGACGCCGCGGACGACCCGGGAGATGCCGGCCCAGGCCAGGAACGACAGCACGAGGGCGAGCCCCCACCAGCTGGCGCCGCCCTGGAGGTTGACCGACAGGGTCACCGCGATCGCGATGCTGGGCAGCGTGAGCACCACGTCGGCGAGGCGCATGAGCACGCCGTCGGCCCAGCCGCGGTAGAAGCCGGCGACGGCGCCCCACAGCGCGCCGAAGGTGGTGGCGATCAGCGCGACGAGCAGCGAGATCTTCAGTGACTGCTGGGTGCCGCGCATGCTCTGGCCGAGCAGGTCGTGGCCGGCCTGGTCGGTGCCGAGCGGGTACTGCGCCGACGGCGGGGAGAAGCTGGGGCCGTCGATGTAGGCGTAGTCGTACTTCCACAGCAGCGGGCCGACGAACGCGAACAGCACGATGAGCAGGAACAGCACGAGACTGCCGACGGCGAGCCGGTGCCGCAGGAAGCGGCGCAGCACCAGCTCGAGCTGGCTGCGCTGGCGCGTGGTCAGGACAGGGGTGGCCTCGGGGGCCTTGGTGACCAGTGAGCTACTCATAGCGGATCCTCGGGTCCAGCACGGCGTAGAGGAGGTCGGCGATGATGTTGAAGACGATCACCACGAGGCCGGAGACGAGCAGCCACCCGAGCAGCGAGTTGACGTCCCGCCGGGTGACGGACTCCAGCAGGTAGGTGCCCATGCCGGACCAGTTGAAGACGGTCTCGGTGATCACCGCGCCGCCGAAGATCCCGCCGATGTCGACGGCCGTGATGGTCGCGAGGGGGATCAGCGCGGTCCGCAGCGCGTGGCGGACCATGACCTGGCGGCGGCGCAGCCCCTTGGAGCGGGCCAGCCGCACGTAGTCGCTGTTGAGCACCTCGAGCATCGCGCTGCGCTGGTACCGGCTCCAGGCCGCGTACGTGATCAGCGTCAGCGAGATCGTGGGCAGGACCATGTGCCCCGCGATATCGGTGATCTTGCCCCACGTGTCGAACGTGTCGTGGTTGTAGTCCTTGTCTCCGAGCGTGTAGAAGACCTGGGATCCGGTGCTCTGGTTGTACGCGACGCCGGCCTCCTTGAGCAGCAGCGCCAGCCAGAACGACGGGATCGACAGGGCGAGGAAGCCGACGAAGGTGAAGCCGTAGTCGATCTTGCTGTACTGCTTGACGGCGCTCAGCACGCCGGAGATCACTGCCAGGATCACGGCCAGGAGCATGGCGACGAAGACCAGCCGCAGGGTGACCCAGAGCCGGTCACCGAGCTGGTCACCGATGTTGATGGTCTTCTCGGTGGACTGGCCGAAGTCGCCGTGCAGGACGAGGTTGCCCAGCCAGGAGACATACCGCTCCACCAGAGGCTTGTCGAGGCCCAGCCGGTGAGCCTCCAGCTGCCTGGTCTCCAGCGGCACCGGTGGGTTGCGCGCTTCCATGTCGTCGATCGGGTTGCCCGAGAACGAGGCGATGGCGAACACGAATATCGAGGCGGCGATGAGCACCGGGATTCCGATCAGGAGCCGGCGCACCGCATAGGCGATCATGAGTTTCCTCCGCTGTTCGCAGGTGCGGGAAGACCCCGGACGCCGGTCGGCGTCCGGGGTCCCCGTCGATCCGGTGCGTCAGGCCGCTTTCTGGCCCCACTCCTGGATGTTGTAGGTCGGGCTCCACTGCGTGGCGTTGTCCCGGATGTTGACGTAGTCCGAGTACGTGAACGTCAGCGTGGGCTTCTGAGCCAGCGGAAGGACGTAGGCTTCCTTCGCCATGATCTCGTTGGCCTGGTTGATCAGGTCGGCGGCCTTCTTCGGGTCGAGCGAGCGGGCGCCCTCGTTGGTCAGCTTGTCGACGTCGGGGTTGGAGTAGCTGCCGTAGTTGCCGCCATTGCCGGTGACCCAGTTCTGCTCGGCCGAACCCTGGTAGAGCGGGCTGCCGACCCAGGCGAAGATGATCATGTCGTAGTCGGCGGTCGAGAGCGTCTTGCCCAGCGTCTCGGTGACCTCGATCTTGATGTCCAGGCCGATGTTCTTCAGCGCGGCCTGGACCAGCTCGGCGGTGGTGGCGCGCAGCTGGTTGCCCTTGGTGTGGCGGAAGCGCATCGCCGGCACGGCCTCGCCGGTCTTCGTGAGGAGCTTGCCACCCTCGATCTTGTAACCGGCGTCGGTCAGGATCTTCTTGGCCTTCTCCACGTCACCGGAGCCCTGGCCCGTCGGGGTCACGACGTCCTTGTAGTTCGGGTCACCCGGGAAGAAGTTGTGGCTGCCCAGCGGCTTGGCGGCCTTGTCGAACACACCGTAGGTCTTGTCGATGACCGACTTGACGTTGATCGCGGTGAAGATCGCCTGGCGCAGCGCGACGTCGGCCAGGTACTTGTTCTTCAGGTTCAGGTCCAGGTGCTCCCACTGGTACCCGTGACCGATGCGGTAGATCACGCCGGGGGTCTCGGCCGCGCCGTTCACCAGCGCTGCGTTCGGCTGCGGCGACATGCCGGTGATCTCCTTGTTGCGCAGGGCCGGGATGACACTGCCCTGGTCGATGATGAACTTGAAGACGACCTTGTCCAGCGACGGCTTGACCTTGCCGTACCACTTGTCGTTCTTCTTGAGCACCAGCGACTGGTCCTTGTTGAACGTGTCGATCAGCAGCGGGCCACCGGACCAGGTGGGCACGGTCTCACTGAACCAGTTCGAGGCGCTGTTGACGCCCTCCGGCTTGTTCAGGTCGAAGCCCTGCTTGGTCGCGAGGTGGGCCGGGTAGAGGCCGTCGGTGGAGTACAGGCCCTTCCAGTCGGCGTAGGTCTTGCCGTCCTCGAAGGTCACCGTCACGGTCTTGCCGTTGTCCGAGCCGACGATGCTCTTGATCAGGTCCCAGCCTGAGGTGCTGGCCGGCGTGCACTCCGAGCAGTGCTCCTTCTTGCCGGAGTTCATCTTCCACATGAAGATGAAGTCCTCGGCGCTGATGCCCGTGCCGTCGCTCCACACCGCGTCGGCCTTGATCTTGTAGACCACCGTCTGCGGGTTCTGGTTCGTCAGCTCGGCCGAGGTCAGCAGGTCCGAGTTGAGCTGGAGCTCGCCGCTCGGGTCGGACTTGAAGACCTGGGGGATGATGCCGGACAGGGCCTGCGACGCGACGAGCGTGTTGCCCTCTTCGGTGGTGATGTTCCAGCTGGTGAAGCTCTGCTCGAGGCCGAAGATGTATTCGCCGCCCGGCTTGGTGTTGCCGCTGTTGCAGGTGTTCGGGCTCTTCTCGCAGTCGGCGAAGCCGGCGTTGGACGTCGGCGTCTCCTTGTTGCTCTCACTCCCGCCACCGCAGGCGGTCAACGTAAGCAGCGAAGCCGCCGCGACCGCGATGAGGCCGGTGAGCCCCTTCGATCTCGTGCGCATGTCTCCTCCAGTCAGGAACGACAGCCCTGGCCACGATGGAGTCCGCGGTCGCGGGCACGACCGTGGGCCAACCAGGCTGCGTTGTGGTGCCTAAAGGAAACGACGCGAGGGGCTACCTGCATAGAGGATGTAGAGATTCGTAACTGTCCCGTTATGCGGACTGTTGCCTGACCATTTGGACATCGAAATGGACGTTCCGAAGTTCCCAAGTTACAGATGGTGAAATTAGATCTTGCTGACTTGCGCCCGAAATATCCGAGAAACACGCCTTCGAATGCGGTCAATCTACGCGAATAGTGCCCGACCCCAGTAGTCGTCGGCCGCACGGATGCCCGGAGGGCACGCGAACAAACCACTTGACACGTGGCGGACGTACTCGTTGAGCGTGTCCTGCCGCGCGAGGCGGGTCTGCACGGGCACGAACTGCCGCCGCGGATCACGCTGGTAGGCGATGAAGAACAGCCCGGCGTCGAGGCGGCCGAGCCCGTCGGAGCCATCGACGAAGTTGTAGCCGCGGCGCAGCAGCCGGGCCCCGTCGTTGGAGTCCGGATGCGCCAGCCGCACGTGGGCGTCCGCGGCGATGAGCGGCTCGCCGCCGGCGCCGGTCGCGGCGAACTGCGGCGTGTCGAACTCGCCCTTGCCGCCCAGCGGCGCGCCCTCGCCCTTGTCCCGGCCGATGATCGCCTCCTGCTCGCCGAGCGAGGTGCGGTCCCAGGTCTCGATGAGCATACGGATCTTGCGGGTGACGAGGTAGGAGCCGCCCGCCATCCACTCCGCGCCGTCACCCGGCTGCACCCACAGGTGGTCCTTGAGCAGCTGGGTGTCCTCGGCCTTCAGGTTGGCGGTGCCGTCCTTGAAGCCGAACAGGTTGCGGGCGGTCACCTGGTCGCGGGACGTCGACGAGGTGCGCCCGAAGCCCAGCTGCGTCCAGCGGACGCTGACCACGCCGAAGCCGATGCGGGCGAGGTTGCGCACCGCGTGGACGGCCACCTGCGGGTCGTGCGCGCACGCCTGGATGCAGATGTCGCCGCCGGAGATCTCCGGCTTGAGCGCGTCCTTGGCGAAGCGTGGCAGGTCGGCCAGGGCGACGGGGCGGCGGTCCGCGATGCCGAAGCGGTCCTTGCCCTCGGCGGTGCGAAACAGCGTCGGCCCGAACCCGATGGTGAGGGTGAGGCCGGACGGTGGCAGGCCGATCGCCTCGCCCGTGTCGTCGGGCGCGGCCTCGGGAGCGCCGTTGACCGCGCCGATGCTGCCGGCGTCGCGGCCCTGCGTCATCCGCGCGGCGGCGTGGGTCCACTTCTCCAGCAGCTCGACGAGCTCGGCCTTCTTGTCGGTGATGACGTCGAAGGCGACGAAGTGCAGGCGGTCCTGGGCGGGGGTGACGATGCCCGCCTGGTGCTCGCCGTAGAACGGGATCGCCGCACCCGCGTCCGCGGCCTGCGCCGGGTGCGTGGCGCCGTCGATCAGCGTCGCGCCGGCCACACCCGCGGCGGCGGCGCCGACGGCGCCGGCACCGGCGAGCCCGAGCATCTTGCGTCGATCCATCGTGCGTCCCTTCCGTGGGTGCGATGCCGGTGCCGGTGCCGGTCGCCTACTTCCCGGCGACCAGCGGGGCGACCTTGCTGATCGGCTCGGCCAGCGCGTTGATCGCGTCGGCGAGGGCCTTGAGGTCACCCTCGGACAGCTCGTTGTGGAACTTCCAGCCGTCGCCGTTGCGGTGCTTGTCCAGCTCGGCCTGGGCCGCGGCGAACTTCTCGTCGAGGGTCTTGGCCAGGGCGGCGTCCTTCTCCTCGATC
Source organism: Dactylosporangium sp. NPDC050688 (assembly GCF_040654515.1). Taxonomy (NCBI): domain Bacteria; kingdom Bacillati; phylum Actinomycetota; class Actinomycetes; order Micromonosporales; family Micromonosporaceae; genus Dactylosporangium; species Dactylosporangium sp. NPDC050688. Next base: position 19,858 of record NZ_JBFAIC010000039.1, on the reverse strand, counting down.
ACCGGGCGCAGCGCGGCGATCGCGGCGCGGGAGCCTTCGAGGTTGGCCGCGAAGTCCCACAGGTCGGTGTGGGAGAAGGTGTCCTCCTCGCCGGTGATCTTGCCGGTGGCGACCTCGTCGAGCAGTTCCTTCGCCCCGTTGGCCAGGTTCAGCGGCGACAGCTGCACGCTGTTGGCCTTCTCGACGATCGTCTTGACGTCGGCGAGCAGCTTGTCGGCGGTCGGCCCGGACTTGCTGACGTCCTTGGCGACCCAGAGGTCCTTCTCGATCTTGTGGAAGCCGGTCCACTCCTGGCCCGCCTCCAGGTCCGCCTCGCGGGCGTCGATGGCCGGGTCGAGGTCGCCGAAGCTCTCCGCGACCGGCTCGATGCGCTCCCAGTACGTGCGGGCGATCGGGAAGAGCGTCTTGGCCTTCTCGATGTCGCCGGCCTTGACCGCGTCGACGAACTCGGTGGTCTTGTCGATCAGCGCGCCGGTCTGGCTCTTCACGTAGCGCTGGTAGTCCTGCGTCGCCTGGGCGAGCTTCGCGTCGTCGGTGAGCGGCTTCGCCTCGCCGGTGGCCTTGAACCCGCCGCGGATGCCCTTGCCGATCATGCCGGGCTTGCAGGCCGTCTCGTACGTGCCGGCGGGCAGCTCGACGATGAGCTCGCGGCTCAGGCCGGGCGCCACGTTCTCGACCTCGCCCATGATCCGGTCGCCGGAGGCGTACACGTAGAACTCGGTGACCTTGGCGCCCTTGTTGCTGACGGCGAACGTCACGGCCCCGGCCGCCACCTCGGTCTTCTCGACCTTGCACTCGGTGTCGGTCGCGGTCACGGCGATCTTGCCGTTGCCGGCCGCCGCGGGCTTGCCATCGCCGGCGCCGTCGCCGCCGCAACCACCGAGGGTCAGCGCGGCCACCGTGCCGGCGCTCACCGCGATCAAGGCTGATGTACGCATGGTTCTCCTACGAAAGGGGGGTGAGTGCTCAGGCTCAGGCAGGCGTGCTGACCGGCTGGGAGGGCGCCGGCGTCGGGGTCTTGCGCCGCAGCAGCGGCAGCAGGAACAGGATCAGGACCGGGATCCCGTAGCCGAGCCAGGCGACGGTCTCCAGCACGGTCGGCTGCGGCGTGATGTTGAACATGCCGCGCAGCAGCTCGGCGTACCAGGTGTCCGGCGGCAGCGCCCCGGTCACGTCGTACGCGTGCGTGTTGATGCCCGGCAGGACCCCGCTCTCCTGCAGGTCGTGCACCCCGTACTTGAAGATCCCGGCGGCGACGAGCACCAGCAGCGCGCCGGTCCAGGTGAAGAAGCGGGTCAGGTTGATGCGCACCGCGCTGGCGTAGAGCAGCCAGCCGAGCACGACCGCGGTGAGCAGACCGAGGCTGATGCCGATGAGTGGCTCGGCGGAGTCCTTCGTGCCCTGGGCCGCGGCGTAGAACAGGATCGAGGTCTCCAGGCCTTCGCGGATCACCGCGAGGAACGCCATACCGGCGATCGCCCAGGCGCCGACCTGGATCGCCTCTTCGAGGCGGCCGCGCAGCTCGGCGGCGATCCGGCGGGCCATCCGGCGCATCCAGAAGATCATCCAGGTGACGAAGGCGACGGCGGCGAACGAGGCGCACGCCTCGAACAGCTCCTGATGCTCGAAGCTCAGCGTCGCCGCGCCCGCCTCCAGCAGGGCGGCGAAGCCCACGGACAGCAGCACCGCGATTGCGACGCCGGCCCAGACGAACTTGAGCAGATGCCGGCGGTCGCTCTTGACCAGGAACGCGACGAGAATCGAAACCACCAGGGTGATCTCGAGCCCTTCGCGCAGGCCGATCAGGTAGATGGCGGTCATTCGAGCGCTCCGCAGGTTAGCCGAACCTTACTTAGGTCAGCGTTACCTTACCGGCCGGTCGCCGTGTTCTACAAGTTGTAGAAGAGGCCATTGAAACGCCGCAGGGCCCGGCCGCCGAAGCGACCGGGCCCTGCGTGCGCGCTGGTGTCAGTAGCGGTAGTGGTCCGACTTGAAGGGACCCTCCACCGGGATGCCGAGGTATTCGGCCTGCTTCTTGGTCAGCTCGGTGAGCTTGACGCCGAGGGCGTCCAGGTGCAGCCGGGCGACCTTCTCGTCGAGGTGCTTCGGCAGCGTGTAGACGCCGATCGGGTACTGCTCCAGCTTGGTGAACAGCTCGATCTGCGCGATGACCTGGTTGGCGAAGCTGTTGGACATCACGAAGCTCGGGTGGCCGGTCGCGTTGCCCAGGTTGAGCAGACGGCCCTCCGACAGCACGATGATCGAGTGGCCGTCGTCGAACTTCCACTCGTCGACCTGCGGCTTGATCTGGATCCGCGCGACGTCGGAGCGCTTGGCCAGGCCGGCCATGTCGATCTCGTTGTCGAAGTGGCCGATGTTGCCGACGATCGCCTGGTGCTTCATCTGCGCCATGTGGTCGGCGGTGATGACGTCGAGGCAGCCGGTCGCGGTGATGAAGATGTCGGCCGTCGAGACGACGTCCTCCATCGTGGCGACCTGGTAGCCGTCCATCGCCGCCTGCAGCGCGCAGATCGGGTCGACCTCGGTCACGATGACCCGGGCGCCCTGGCCGCGCAGCGACTCCGCGCAGCCCTTGCCCACGTCGCCGTAGCCGAACACGACCGCGACCTTGCCGCCGATCAGCACGTCGGTGGCGCGGTTGATGCCGTCGATGAGCGAGTGGCGGCAGCCGTACTTGTTGTCGAACTTCGACTTGGTGACCGAGTCGTTGACGTTGATCGCCGGGAAGAGCAGCGCGCCCTGCTGCTGCATCTCGTAGAGGCGGTGCACGCCGGTGGTGGTCTCCTCGGTGACGCCCTTGATGCCGGCGGCGATCTTCGTCCAGCGGCGGTTGTCCTCCGCGAGGGACGTGTGCAGCAGGCCGAGGATGACCGCGTACTCCTCGGAGTCGGCGGTGTCGACCGCGGGGACCGCGCCGAGGCCCTCGAACTCGGCACCCTTGTGCACGAGCAGCGTGGCGTCGCCGCCGTCGTCGAGGATCATGTTGGGACCCTCACCGTCCGGCCACAGCAGGACCTGCTCGGTGCACCACCAGTACTCCTCCAGGGTCTCGCCCTTCCAGGCGTAGACCGGGATGCCGGCCGGCTGCTCCGGGGTGCCCTCGGGGCCGACCGCGATGGCGGCGGCCGCGTGGTCCTGGGTGGAGAAGATGTTGCAGCTGGCCCAGCGCACCTGCGCACCGAGCGCGGCGAGGGTCTCGATCAGCACCGCGGTCTGGATCGTCATGTGCAGCGAGCCGGTGATCCGCGCGCCCCGCAGCGGCTGCGACGCGGCGAACTCACGGCGGATCGCCATCAGACCGGGCATCTCGTGCTCGGCGAGCTGGATCTCTTTGCGCCCGAAGGCCGCCAGGGAAAGATCGGCCACCTTGAAGTCGCCTTCGGCGACGCTCTTCGGGCGGTTTGCCTGGTCGGTCCGCGGCGGCAGCGTGCTGGTCATGCAGTCTCCTGGTCTGTGGGCCGGATGTGAACCTGGGCCCGTCCCGGGCCGCGCTGATCGACCAGACGCGGCCAAGGGCCCAAAGCGGCGCGACCCTTACGGTACGCGGCAGCGCTCGAGGAACGCTCACCGGCCTCAGGACAGCGCACGGGGCGGTGAGATCGATCTCACCGCCCCGCGCTTCCCCCCGGTTTGGTTCCCCCGCATCAGGCTCGGACTCAGCGTCAAACCCTGCGTAGTCAGAACACTACCCTGCGCAAGCATAATGTCAAGACGAATCAGGACAAGTCAGCGTTTTTTCGGTTGCGATGTCCGCCGGTACGCCGTCAGGGCGTGGCGGCCTGGAAAACCTCGCCCTCACCGCTCACGGCGAGCTCACCGCGCGACGCGGGGGCGAACGCCGCCTGCCCCGCGGCGAGGGCGGCCGGCACCACGCCGTCGTCGACCCGCACCCCGCCGCGCACGCACAGCACGATCCGCGGCCCGCCGCCGGGCAGCCGGACCGCCGTCGTGCCGGCGTCGCCCGGGTCGAGCACCGCCCGGTGCAGGGTGAAGTCCTCGACCGGCACCGGCCACGTCACCAGCCCCGGCCCGAGCTCGACCGGCCGGGTGACCGGATCGTCGAGCACCTCGAAGCGCAGCACCCGCAGCAGCTCGTCGACGTCGACGTGCTTCGGGGTGAGCCCGCCGCGCAGCACGTTGTCCGACGCCGCCATGATCTCCACGCCGACGCCGCGCAGGTAGGCGTGCAGGTTGCCGGCGGGCATCCAGACCGCCTCGCCCGGCCGCAACCTGACCCGGTTGAGCAGCATCGCGACGATGACACCCGCGTCGCCCGGGTACTGCTCGGCGAGCGCAGGCGCGAGGGAGTACGCCCCGCCGCGGGTGGCACAGGCGGCCACTACCTCCTCGACGAGCCGCGCGTCCGGCTTGCCCAGCAGGCCGCGCACCGCATCGTGCAGTGCGGCGGCCTTGTCCTCCTGGCGCAGCGCGCCGACCGTCTCCTCCAGCCCGGCCACGCCGAGCGCGGCGAGGTCGGCGGCGGTGACGGCCGGGTCACGGAAGCCGCACAGTGCGTCGAAGTCGGTCAGCGCGACCAGCATCTCCGGCTTGTGCCACGCGTCCACATAGGACGGGTGCCCGGCCGCGTGCGCCTCCCGGGCCTGGGCGAGCGTCGGGTGCGCCTGCAGCGACAGCGGCTGGGCCGCCGCGAGGACCTTGAGCAGGAACGGCAGCCGTGACCCGAACCGGGCCACGGCCGACGCGCCGAGCAGGCCCTGCGGGTCGGCAGCGATCGCGTCCGCCAGGGACGTGCCGCTCACCGCCAGCCGGGACGGGCTCGCCGGGTGCGCGCCCATCCACAGCTCGGCCTCGGGCTCGGCGGCCGGCGCCGGGCGGCCCTGCAGCGCGGCGATCGCGGTGTGCGACCCCCACGCGTACTTCCGGATCGGGCTGTCGAGCAGCTCCACGCTAGTGCGCCTCCGCGGTGTCCGGCACGCCCGTCCCGGAGGAGGGTTTGCCGGCCTGGTAGATGTCGGGCTCCAGGTAAATGATCCTGGCGATCGGCACGGCCGCCCGGATCCGGGACTCGGCCGCATCGATGCCCCGGGCCACCTCGCCCGCGGTCTCGTCGTGCCGGACCGCGATCTTGGCCGCGACCAGCAGCTCGTCGGGGCCCAGGTGCACGGTGCGCATGTGGATCAGCGACTCGACCTCGGGCCCGCCGACGATCGCCGCCCTGATCTGGGCGATCTGCTCCGGGGACGCGGCCTCGCCGACGAGCAGGCCCTTCATCTCCACGGCGAGGATCGCGGCGACCACGATGAGCAGCAGGCCGATCGCCGCGGTGCCGACGCCGTCCCAGATGCCGTTGCCGGTGATGAGCGTCATGCCCACGCCGAACAGCGCGAGGACCAGGCCGACCAGGGCTGCGAGGTCCTCCAGGAGGATGACCGGCAGCTCCGGCTGCTTCGCCCGGCGGATGAACTGCCACCAGCCGGCGTCGCCCTTGACCTTCTGGGTCTCCTGGATCGCGGTGCGGAAGGACAGGCTCTCCATGATGATCGCGGCGACCAGCACGGCCACCGGGACCCACTGCCACCTGTCGATCGGCTCCGGGTGGCTCAGCTTGTGCCAGGCCTCGTAGAGCGCGAAGATGCCGCCGACGAAGAACAGCACGACCGCGACGACGAACGCGTAGACGTACCGCTCCCGGCCGTAGCCGAACGGGTGCTCGGCGTCCGCCCGGCGCTTGGCCTGCCGGCCGCCGAAGAGCAGCAGCCCCTGGTTGCCGGAGTCGGCGACGGAGTGGATCGACTCGGCCAGCATCGACGACGACCCGGTGAGCGCGAACGCCACAAACTTGGTGACAGCGATGCCGAGATTCGCGAACAACGCCGCAACAACGGCCTTCGTCCCACCTTCTGTGCTCACGTCGCCTCCGCTTCGCTACGGCGAGGCTCGCACAACTGAGCCTCCTGGTTCGAGGCTCCTCCGCTTCGCTCCAGACCTCTCACGGACTGACCAGCTCCTTCATCTCGGACACGGCGGGCACGGCCATGGGGTCGAAGCCGTGCGCGAGTCCAAGATAGATCGAAGCGAAGTCCGGCACCGCGACGAGAGACGCAAGTCGCTCCAGCGCCGAGCCGCCCTCGGCGGTGATGAGGCTGACCCGCACGCCGCGGCGCTCGGCGAGCTGCTGGACCGCCTCGGCGCGCTTCTCCTCCACGGCCGAGGGCTCGCCGTCGGCCTCCTCCTCGTCGGCGGACAGGCCGCCGTCGCGGAGCAGGACCAGCCGCAGCCGGGTCACCGACTCGTCCTCGTCGGAGGGGTCGGCGAAGATGTCCCGGCCGGCCTCGGCCAGGCCGCCGTAGACGCCGTCGAGCAGGCCGACCCGGCCGCGGCCCGCCTCGCCGAGGGCACCGGCGACTGCCGGGTAGCGGGCGTTGGCGGCCAGGGTGTCGCCGAAGCGCCGCGCCGCGACGTTGGCCAGCGGTGAGGAGCCCCACACGATCGGCACGGACCGCGCCAGGTCCAGCGCGAGGCTCTTGCCCGGGTTGACGAACGACTCCAGCGTCATGCGGCACCGGTCGGCGTCGGCGTCCAGGCGCGCGGCGGTCTCGGCGAAGTCCGCCTCGTTGACCTTGACCAGGCCGAGCTGGCGGCCGGCCAGCAGCACCGGCACGGCCAGGCTCCACAGGCTGGCGCGGGCCGGGGCCCGGCGCGGCACCGGGATGAACGGCGCCCGGAAGCGGTCGGCGAGCGCGTGCAGCTGCGTGTCCGGGGCGCCGATCGCGACGAGCCGGGCGCCGCGGCGGCCGGCGGCCTCGGCCGCGGCCAGGGCCTCCGGGGAGCGGCCGGACGCGGAGACGGCGATGACGACGTCGGCGGCGCCGACCCAGCCCGGGATGCCGGCGCTGCGGTGCGCGAGCACCGGCACCGGGCAGCGCGGGCCGGCCACCGTCTCCAGGATGTCGCCGGTGCGCGCGGCGGTGCCGACGCCGGCGACCACGACGGCGCGGGGCCGGCCCTCGTCGGCCAGGGCGCTCAGGTCGGTCTCCGCGGCCAGCGCCGCCGACTCGCGGACCTGGGCGCCGGCCGACGCGGTGGCGCGCAGCATGCCGCCCGGGTCGTTGCGCTCCAGGGCGGCGGCGTCGTCCAGCAGCGACAGGTCGATCTCGCGGTGCCCGCGGACGCCCGCGGTGCCCTCCAGGGGGTTCATGCGGCACCACCCTCGGGCAGCCGGGCCTCGTCGAGCAGCAGCACCGGGATGCCGTCCCGGATCTCGAAGATCCGCCCGCACTGCGTGCAGGTCAGCGTCTGGGCTGCCTCGTCGAGCGTCAGCTCCGCGTGGTGCTCGTCGGGACAGCGCAGGATGGAAAGCAGGGCGGGGTCGACGGACACGTCTGTTCCAACTCCTTCTAGCGGCGATCTAGCGGCGATCGTCAGCGGCGGATGACGGCTAGCATTTCATCGCGCAGTGCTGCCATCCGCTCCGCGGTCGGCGCCTCAACGTTAAGCCGCAGGAGCGGCTCCGTGTTGGACGGCCGCACACTCACCCAGCTGCCGTCGGGGAAGTCCAGCGTGATCCCGTCGAGGCGGTCGACCGGCACCGGGTAGGCGGCCTCGATCTCGGCCATCTTCGCCGCCGGGTCGGCCACCGTGGAGTTGATCTCGCCGGAGTCCGCGTAGCGGACGTAGTCCTTGGTCAGCGCCGACAGCGGGGCGCCCTGACCGCCGAGCATGGCCAGGGTGTGCATGGCGGCGAGCATGCCGGTGTCGGCGCCCCAGAAGTCGCTGAAGTAGTAGTGCGCCGAGTGCTCCCCGCCGAACACGGCCCCGGTCCTGGCCATCTCGGCCTTGATGAACGAGTGCCCGACGCGGGTGCGCACCGCGACGCCGCCGTGCTCGCGCACGATCTCCGGCACCGCCCGGGAGGTGATGAGATTGTGGATGATCGTGGCGCCGGGCGCCTTGGCCAGCTCCCGCACCGCCACCATCGCGGTGATCGTGGAGGGTGAGACCGCCTCGCCGCGCTCGTCCACGACGAAGCAGCGGTCGGCGTCGCCGTCGAAGGCGAGCCCCAGGTCGGCGCCGGTCTCGCGGACCTTCGCCTGCAGGTCCACGAGGTTCGCCGGCTCCAGCGGGTTGGCCTCGTGGTTGGGGAACGAGCCGTCCAGCTCGAAGTACAGCGGGATGATCCGCAGCGGCAGGCCCTCGCCGAGCACGGCCGGCACGGTGTAGCCGCCCATGCCGTTGCCGGCGTCCACCACGACGGTGAGCGGGCGGATGCCGGTGAGGTCCACCAGGCCGCGCAGGTAGCTCGCGTAGGCGTCCAGCATGCCGCGCTGCTCGATGCCGCCCTCACGGCCGCCGGCCGGCGGCTCGCCCCGGCCCTCCAGGATGGCCTGCGCGCGCTCGCGGATCTCGGCGAGCCCCGAGTCCTGCCCGACCGGCTTCGCGCCCTGCTTGCACAGCTTGATGCCGTTGTACTGCGCCGGGTTGTGGCTGGCGGTGAACATCGCGCCGGGCAGGTCCAGCGTGCCGGAGGCGAAGTACAGCAGGTCGGTGGATCCGAGCCCGGCCTCGACCACGTCGGCGCCCTCGGCCCGTACACCCGCTGCGAACGCCGACGCGAGCGCCGGACCGGACTCGCGCATGTCGTGCGCGGTCACCACCCGCTCGGCGAACTCGCCGCGGCTGCGCAAGGTCTGCACGAACGCCCTGCCGAGCGCCTCGGCGACCGGCTCGTCGAGCTGGTCGGGCACCGTGCCCCGCACGTCGTAGGCCTTGACGATCCGGCTCAGGTCGATCACAGTCCGCACTCCTGTCATGGTCTCTGCTCTACGCCGAAGCCTAGTGCGGTGACGTTCCGCGCACGTGTCAGTCCGGCGTTGCCGGCGTTAGTTCACGTCGCAAGTGTGGTAACAGGTCAAGCGTGGCCGAGGAAGGCAACTCCATCAGGGCGATCATCGCCGCGTTCGCCGCCAACCTCGGCATCGCCGTGAGCAAGTTTGTCGCGTTCCTCTTCACGGGGTCCTCGGCGCTGCTCGCGGAGGCCGTGCACTCCGTGGCCGACACCGCCAACCAGCTGCTGCTGCTCCTCGGCGGGCGGCGGGCCAAGCGGGAGGCCTCGGCCCTGCACCCCTTCGGCTACCAGCGCTTCCGCTACTTCTACGGCTTCCTGGTCACCCTGGTCATCTTCCTCGTCGGCGGCGTGTTCGCCCTGTTCGAGGGCTGGGAGAAGCTGCACTCCCCCGAGCCGGTCGAGTCGCCGGTGTGGGCGTTCGCGGTGCTCGGCGTCTCCATCGTGCTGGAGTCCTTCTCGCTGCGCACCGCGGTGCGCGAGGCGCAGCCGGCCCGGCGCGGGCTGCCGTGGCTGCGCTTCATCCGGACCACCCGCTCGCCGGAGCTGCCGGTCGTGCTCGCCGAGGACTTCGGGGCGCTCACCGGCCTGTTCTTCGCCACGGTCGGGATCACCCTCGCCGTCGTCACCGGCGACGGGCGCTGGGACGCGGTCGGGACGATCGCCATCGGCCTGCTGCTCGTCGTCATCTCGATCACCCTGTCGCAGCGCATGCGCAGCCTGCTGATCGGCGAGTCGGCCGACGAGGAGACGCTGCGGCGCATCGAGGCGGCGATCGAGGCCGAGCCGCTGGCCATCCGCATGATCCACCTGCGGACCATGCACCTGGGCCCCGACCAGCTGCTGATCGCGGCGAAGGTCGCCTTCGACCCGGCCGAGACGGTGGCGCGGGTCGCGGAGGCGATCAACCGGGCCGAGGCCCGCATCCGCGAGTCGCTCGACGACGAGTGCCTCATCTTCGTGGAGCCCGACGTGTGGGACCAGCGGCTGCACGAGACGCAGGCCCGGCCGCCGGGCTCCGCCACGGCTACAGCTGCAGGCCCGTCAGCACCATGACCCGCTCCTCGGTGTAGTCGGCCATCGCGCTGGCCAGGCCCTCGCGGCCGACGCCGCTGGCCTTGGCGCCGCCGTAGGGCATCTGGTCGGCGCGGTAGCTGGGCACGTCGCCGACGACGATGCCGCCGACGTCCAGGACGCGGTGCGCCTCGAACGCGCGGTCGAGCCGGCGGGTGAAGACGCCCGCCTGCAGCCCGTACTGCGAGTCGTTGACCGCGGCGAGGCCGGCCTCGTCGGACGCGACCCGCTCCAGGACCAGGACCGGGCCGAAGACCTCCTCGGCGATGACCTTCGCGCCGGCGGGCACGCCGGTCAGCACGGTCGGCGCGTAGCCGGCGCCGTCGCGGATGCCGCCGGTGAGCAGCTTCGCGCCGGCCGAGACCGCCTCGGCGACCCACGCCTCCACCCGCTGTGCGGCGTCGTGGCTGATCAGCGGGCCGACGTCGGTGGCGTCCTCCCACGGCGAGCCGGTCACCTGCGCCTCGACCGCCGCGACCAGCCGGTCACTGAGCGCGTCGAAGTGCCGGTCGTGCACGTACACCCGCTGCACGGCGATGCAGCTCTGCCCGGCCTGGTAGTTGGAGAAGGTGGCGATGCGGCTCGCCGCCCAGTCCAGGTCGTCCCAGTCCTCGCAGACCAGGACCGCGGCATTGCCGCCGAGCTCGAGGGTGACGTGCTTGCGCGGCACCGCGTCGCGGATCTGCCAGCCGACCGGGCCGGAGCCGGTGAAGGACACCACCGGCAGGCGCGGGTCGGCGACGAGGGCGGGGGCGCGGTCGTTGGGGATCGGCAGGATCGACCACATCCCCTCCGGCAGGTCCGTCTCGGCGAGGATCTCGCCGAGCAGCAGGGCACTGAGCGGGGTGGCCGGCGCGGGCTTGAGCACGATGGGCGCGCCGACCGCGATCGCCGGGGCGACCTTGTGCGCGACCAGGTTGAGCGGGAAGTTGAACGGGGCGATACCGAGCACCGGCCCCTTCGGCACCCGCTTGACCAGCGCGATCCGGCCGGTCGCGGCGGGGTCGGTGTCGAGGCGCTGCACGGCGCCGGAGAAGCGGCGGGCCTCCTCGGCGGCCCAGCGGAACGTCGACACCGCCCGGCCGACCTCGCCGCGGGACCACTTCAGCGGCTTGCCGTTCTCCCCGGTGATCAGCCGGGCAACCTCCTCGGCGCGCTCCTTGAGCCGGGCGCTGACATGGTCCAGCGCCGCCGCGCGGGCGCTCGCGGGCAGGGCGGCGGCGCTGGCACGCACCGCCGCGGCCGCCGCGACGGCCTCCTCGACCTGCGCCGCGGTGGCGTTGGACGTGCTGCCGACCACCCGGCCGTCGAACGGGTGACGGATCTCGACGGCGTCGTCACTGGTCGCCGGTCGGCCGGCGATGTAGAACGGGGTCACAACCGCCAGCCTACGCCGCCGCCCGCCCGTTCACGACGCGGAAACAGTTGCTCAAAGGGTTGTGCACTGCGGAATCGGTGGAAGGATGTGGCTGCCGGCACTCAAAGGAGTGGACATGACCAAGCAACTGCAGAATTTCATCGACGGCGCCCACGTGGAGCCCGCCGACGGCCGTTACTCGGACCTGATCGACCCGTCGACCGGTGAGGTGTTCGCCTCCGCGCCGGTGTCCGGCGAGGCGGACGTGGACCGCGCGGTGAAGGCGGCCAGCAAGGCGTTCGAGACGTGGCGTGACGCCACCCCGGCGGAGCGCCAGCGCGCCCTGCTGAAGCTGGCCGACGCCATGGAGGACCGCGCGGCCGAGCTGATCGACGCCGAGTGCCAGAACACGGGCAAGCCACGGGCGCTGACCACCAGCGACGAGCTGCCCCCATCGGTCGACCAGGTCCGGTTCTTCGCCGGCGCCGCCCGCGTCCTGGAGGGCAAGTCCGCCGGGGAGTACATGAAGGGCCACACCAGCTACGTGCGCCGCGAGCCGATCGGCGTCTGCGCGCAGGTGACCCCGTGGAACTACCCGCTGATGATGGCCATCTGGAAGATCGCGCCGGCCCTGGCCGCCGGCAACACCGTCGTGCTCAAGCCGTCGGACACCACCCCGGTGTCGACCCTGCTGCTGGCCGAGATGGCCGCGGAGTTCCTGCCGCCGGGCGTGCTCAACGTGGTCACCGGCGACCGGGACACCGGCCGGGCCCTGGTGTCGCACCCGACGCCGCAGTTCGTGTCGATCACCGGCTCGGTGCGCGCGGGCCGCGAGGTCGCCGGCGCCGCCGCGCCGATGCTCAAGCGTACCCACCTGGAGCTCGGCGGCAAGGCGCCGGTCGTGGTGTTCGACGACGCCGACCTCGAGGCGGCCGCCGAGGCGATCGCGGTCGCCGGCTACTTCAACGCCGGGCAGGACTGCACGGCGGCGACCCGCGTGCTGGCCGGCCCCGGCATCTACGACGACTTCGTGGCCGCGATCGCCGAGCAGGCCGCCGCGACGAAGACCGGCGCGCCCGACGACGAGGACGTGCTCTACGGCCCGCTGAACAACGCCAACCAGCTGGCCCGGGTGGCCGGCTTCCTGGACCGGCTGCCGGACCACGCGAAGCTCAATGCTGGCGGCGCCCGGGTCGGCGACCGGGGCTACTTCTACGCCCCGACCGTCGTGTCCGGCCTGCGCCAGGAGGACGAGATCATCCAGGACGAGGTCTTCGGGCCGGTCATCACGGTGCAGCGCTTCACCGACGAGGACGAGGCGGTCCGCTGGGCCAACGGCGTCGAGTACGGGCTGTCCTCCTCGGTCTGGACCAAGGACCACGGCCGGGCGATGCGGATGACCCGCCGGCTCGACTTCGGCTGCGTGTGGGTCAACGCCCACATCCCGATCGTCGCGGAGATGCCGCACGGCGGTTTCAAGTCCTCCGGTTACGGCAAGGACCTGTCCATGTACGGGCTGGAGGACTACACCCGGATCAAGCACGTCATGCACAACATCGAGCTGTGATGACAGCGTCGCAGGACATCCACAAGCGCAGGACCTCCGCCGTCGCCCGCGGCGTCAGCAGCATGATCTCGTCCTACGTGGACCACGCGTCGGGCGGCACGCTGACCGACGTGGACGGCCGCGAGTGGATCGACATGGCGGCCGGCATCGCCGTCACCAACGTGGGCAACGCCGCGCCCAAAGTGGTGGAGGCGGTGCGCCGCCAGGTCGAGCGCTTCACCCACACGTGCTTCATGATCGCGCCGTACGAGGCCTACGTCGCGGTGTGCGAGCAGCTCAACGCGCTGACCCCGGGCGTGTTCGAGAAGCGCTCGGCGCTGTTCAACTCCGGCGCCGAGGCCGTGGAGAACGCGGTGAAGATCGCCCGGCACGCCACCGGGCGGCAGGCGGTCGTGGTGTTCGACCACGCCTACCACGGCCGCACCAACCTCACCATGGCCCTCACCGCGAAGGTGATGCCCTACAAGCACGGCTTCGGCCCGTTCGCCGGGGAGATCTACCGGGTGCCGATGTCGTACCCGTTCCGCGACGGGCTGTCCGGTCCCGACGCGGCCGCGCTCGCCATCGGCATGATCGAGAAGCAGATCGGCGCCGACCAGGTCGCCGCGGTCCTCATCGAGCCGGTCCAGGGCGAGGGCGGCTTCATCGTCCCGGCGCCCGGGTTCCTGTCGTCGATCGCGGCGTGGGCCCGTTCGGCCGGGGCGCTGTTCGTCGCCGACGAGATCCAGACCGGCTTCTGCCGTACCGGCGAGTGGTTCGCCTCCACCCACGAAGGGGTCGAGCCCGACCTCATCACCACCGCGAAGGGCATCGCCGGGGGCCTGCCGCTGGCCGCGGTGACCGGCCGGGCCGCGGTGATGGACGCGGTGCACGCCGGCGGCCTCGGCGGCACCTACGGCGGCAACCCGGTCGCCTGCGCGGCCGCGCTCGCCTCGATCGAGACGATGCGGGAGCTCGACCTGTGCGCCGCGGCGCGACGGATCGAGTCGGTCATGCGGCCGCGCCTGGAATCCCTCGCCGCGGCGCACCCGGTCATCGGCGACGTCCGCGGCCGGGGCGCCATGCTCGCCGTGGAGATCGTCGTGCCGGGCTCGGCGGAGCCCGGCTCCATGACCGCAGAGCGGGCCTACGGCCGCGGCGCCCCGCTGGGCGCCACCCCGGACGCGGCGAAGACCACGGCGATCCAGAAGGCGGCGCACGAGGCCGGCCTGCTGCTGCTCACCTGCGGCACGTACGGCAACGTGATCCGCTTCCTGCCGCCGCTGGTCATGGACGACGCGACCCTGCACCGCGCGCTGGACGCGCTGGAGGCCGCGCTGTAGGTGGCCGCCTCGACGGCCGGGGAGCGTTCAGCCCCGGCCGTCGAGCAGCGGGCGGCGGGGATCCCAGGGGTCGCCGCGGCGCCGGCGGGCGATGGCGGACAGCGCCTCCAGCACGACGCGGTTGGCGAGGTACGCGGTGATCTCGGCATGGTCGTACGGCGGCGACACCTCGACCACGTCGACCCCGACGACCGGCAGCTCGTAGCAGCAGCGCCGGACCGCGTCGAGCAGCTGGCGGGCGGTGAGCCCACCTGGCTCGGGCGTCCCGGTGCCGGGCGCCATGCCGGGGTCGACCACGTCGACGTCGACGGACAGGAAGACCCCGTCGCAGTCGTCGGTCGCGATCGTGAACGCCTCGGTGAGGCAGTCGTCGAGGCCGCGGGCCACGAGCTCGGTCATCTCGTAGGAGCGCATGCGCTGCCGCGCCATCCAGTCGAGGGTCTCCGGGCCCGGCCAGTACCCGCGCAGGCCCAGCTGCAGGAAGCGGTCGCCGCGCACCGCGCCGGACTCGATGAGCCGGCGCATCGGCTGGCCGTGCCCGACCAGGGAGCCGAACTCGGTGTCGCCGGTGTCGGCGTGCGCGTCGAAGTGCACGAGGGAGACCCGGCCGTAGCCGAGGTGGCGGGCCACGCCGGTGGCGTCCGGCCAGGCGATGGTGTGGTCGCCGCCGAGGATCACGGGGATGGCGCCGGTGGCGGCGACCCCGGCGACCGCGTCCTCCAGCGCGGCGATCGAGCCGGCCGCGTCGCCGGAGAACATCTCGACGTCGCCGGCGTCATAGACGCGCAGGTCGCGCAGCGGGTCGACGCGCAGCGCGAGGGACGGCCGGGAGCCGTCGTGGGCGAGGTAGCAGGCCTGCCGGATGGCGCCGGGGCCGAAGCGGGTGCCGGGCCGGTGGGAGGTGCCGCCGTCGAAGGGCGCGCCGATGATGACGACGTCGGCCTCGGGCAGCTCGGCGAGGTCGCAGGCCGGCACCCCGAGGAACGTGATGTCCGGCCCGTACATCGGCCCGTATCGCGTCATTGTTCCTGCATACCCCAGGGTGAGCCGTACGCGGTGAGCAGCTCCAGGAACGGCTTCGGCGGCAGCGCCTCCGGCCCGAGCACGCCGCGGCCCGACCAGGTGCCCGCGGCGAGCAGCTCCAGGGCGACGACCGGGTTGATCGCGGTCTGCCACACCACGGCCTGGGAGCCGTACTCGCGCATCGACCAGGCGTTGTCCACGACGTGGTACAGGTAGGTGCGGCGCGGCGAGCCGTCCTTGCCGATGCCGGTCACGAGGGTGCCGGCGCAGGTCTTGCCGTGCATGCGGTCGCCGAGGCCGGCCGGGTCGGGCAGGCAGGCGGCGACCACGTCGCGGGGCGCGACCTCGACCCCGCCGACGCGGACCGGGCGGGTGCCGTCCAGGCCGAGCTTGTGCAGGGTCTTGAGCACGTCGATGAACTCGTCGCCGAGGCCGTACTTGAACGTGACCCGCTCGGCGCTGACCCAGCGTGGGATGAGCAGGACCTCCTCGTGCTCGACGTTGACGCACTCGACCGGGCCGATGCCCTCCGGGAAGTCGAAGACCTCCGGCTCGGAGAACGGCGCCGTGGTGTACCAGCCGCGCTCGCGCTCCCAGATGACCGGCGGGTTCAGGCACTCCTCGATCGTCGTCCAGATGGAGAACGACGGCGCGAAGTCGTAACCCTCGACGACAAGGTTCGCGCCGTCGCGGACGCCGATCTCGTGCACCTGGGCGAAGAGCTCGTCGGCGGCGTACCGGGCGAAGACGTCGGACAGGCCCGGCTCGACGCCGATGCCGACGAGGGCGAGCCGGTCCGCGGCCTCCCACTGCCCGGCGGCGGCGAACTGCTCGTCGCCGAGCTTCACGCCGGTTTCCGTATAGGGCCGCTCGGGGTGCGGTTTCGACAGTGACATCGCCATGTCGAGGTAGTGCGCGCCAGCGGCGAACGCACCCTCGAAGATCGGCATGACGAAGCGCGGATCGACGGCGTTGAGCACGTGCGTGATGCGGTGCGCCACGCACAGCTGCCGCACCGCGGCGGCGGAGGACGCGTCGAGCTGGACCGCTGTGAAGCGGGCGTCCATGACCGCGGCCTGCGCCCGGTCGAGGGAGTAGTCGGCGACGACGCAGGCCTCGAAGAAGTCGCGGCGGGCGGCGATACGCACGGCGGCGGAGCCGACGCCGCCGGCGCCGACGATGAGCAGACGCATGCGCTAGGCCTTCCGACGACGCATGTTGGGGATCTGGCCGATGAGCACGACCAGGAAGGAGATGACGAACATGGCGGTGCCGATCACGTTGATCTGCGGCGGGATGCCCCGCTGGGAGGCGCCCCAGACGAACATGGGGAAGGTGACGACGCTGCCGGAGTTAAAGTTCGTGACGATGAAGTCGTCGAAGGACAGCGAGAACGACAGCAGGGCCGCCGCCACGATGCCGGGCATGACGAGGGGCAGCGTGACCCGCAGGAAGGTCTGCGTCTCGTTGGCGTAGAGGTCCATCGCGGCCTCCTGCAGCCGCGGGTCGAGCCCGGCGAGGCGGGCCTTGACGGTGACGACCACGAACGACAGGCAGAACATGACGTGGGCGATGACGACCGTCCAGAAGCCGAGCTGCACGCCGGAGGCGACGAACAGCGCCAGCAGCGACGAGCCCATGACGATCTCGGGCGTCGCCATCGGCAGGAAGATCAGCGTGTTGGTCGCGGCGCGCCCGCGGAACGAGTGGCGGGCCAGGGCGAAGGACATCAGCGTGCCGAGGATGACGGCGCCGAGCGTGGCGAGCGCGGCGATGGCGATGCTGAGCCAGAAGGCGTGGCCGATGCCGGCGGCGCCGAACGGGTCGGCCCAGTGCGCCCAGGTGAACTTGTAGTTCTCCAGCGAGTACGGCGCGTTGCGGCCGGCGTCGCGGAACGACATCGCGGCGACCACGCCGATCGGCACGAACAGGTACAGCAGCACGAGCAGGCCGATCGCCATGACCCAGTGGTCGGCGACGTAGCGGCGCAGGCGATGCAGCATCAGAGCACCTCATCCGTTCCGGCGCGCCGCACGTACACGAAGACCAGCACCAGGATCGCGGCCATGAGCGTGAACGACAGCGCGGCGGCGCTCGGGTAGTCGCCGACCTTCAGGAACTTCGACTGGATGACGTTGCCGATCATGTACTGGCGGTTGGTGCCGAGCAACTGCGCGTTGATGTAGTCGCCCGCGGCGGGGATGAACGTGAGCAGCGTGCCGGCCACCACGCCGGGCATCGACAGCGGCAGCGCGACCCGGGTGAAGCGGGCGACCGGCCGGGCGTACAGGTCGCCGGCGGCCTCGAGCAGCCGCGGGTCGAGCTTCTCCAGGCTGGCGTACAGGGGCAGCACCATGAACGGCAGGAAGTTGTAGACCAGGCCGGCGATGACGGCCGGGGTGGTGGCGAGGAGCCGGCCGTCGGGCAGCGGCACGTGCAGCGCGTTGAGCGTCGACACGACCCAGCCGTTGTCCGACAGGATGACCTTCCAGGCCAGGGTACGGATCAGGAAGCTGGTGAAGAACGGCGCGATCACGCAGATGAGCAGCAGGTTCTTCCACCGGCCGCCCTTGAGCGCGATCGCGTACGCGAGCGGGTAGCCCAGCAGCAGGCAGATCACCGTGGTCAGGGCCGCGTAGCCGAGCGAGCGCATGAAGTGCGGGAGGTACTCGGTGGCGGCGTCGGCGTAGTTGCTGAACTGCCACGTCATCGCGTAGCCCTCTTCGAGCGACCCGCTCGGGTCGTAGAGGCTGGTCGCGAAGAGCTGGATCGCCGGCACCGCGAAGAAGAGCAGCAGCCACAGGCCGCCGGGCAGCAGCAGCAGGTACGGCAGCCAGCGCTTTCTCGGCTTCTCCAGTTTCACAGGTGTACCGGTGGCGCCCGCACCCACGTGCCCGAGTGCGCTCATGCCGTCACCTCCGCTTCGCTCCGGCGCCGGCCTGAGCTCCACCCTGAGCTGCTGATTCGCAGCCCTCCGCTCCGCTGCGGCCCGCTCATGCCAACGCCTCCGCTACGCTCCGGCGCCGGCCTGAGCTCCACCCTGAGCTGCTGATTCGCAGCCCTCCGCTCCGCTGCGGGCCGCTCATGCCAACGCCTCGGCGTCGACGACCGGCGCCACCGTCTGCCCTTCGGGACGCGGCAGCAGGAACGCGTGCTCGGGCCGCCAGTGCACGGTCACCTCGCTGGCCACGGCGAGGGGGGCGGCGACGCCGGAGTTGGGCGCGAACACGGTCAGTTCGTCGCCCCAGGCCGGCCGCACCAGGTACTGGGTGCTCACGCCGACGTAGGAGGAGTCGGTGATGATGCCGGTGACGGACTGGTGCCCGGCCGGCACCTTGTCCAGCCCGGTGGCGAGGTGCAGCTTCTCGGGGCGCACGCCGAGCCACACCGGCCCGTCGGTGACCCGGCTGCGGGCGGCCGGCAGCGAGAAGCGGGCGCCGTGCGACTCGACCAGGACGTCGTCGCCGGAGCGGCCGGTGACCGTGGCGGCGAACAGGTTGGACTGGCCGAGGAAGTTGGCGACGAAGGCGGTGCCGGGGAAGTCGTACATCTCCACCGGGCTGCCGAGCTGCTCGATCCTGCCGGCGTTCATGACCGCGACCGTGTCGGCCATGGTCATGGCCTCCTCCTGGTCGTGGGTCACGTGCACGAAGGTGATGCCGACCTCGGTCTGGATCCGCTTGAGCTCGACCTGCATCTGCCGGCGCAGCTTCAGGTCGAGGGCGCCGAGCGGCTCGTCGAGCAGCAGCACCTGCGGGTGGTTGATCAGGGCGCGGGCCAGGGCGACGCGCTGCTGCTGGCCGCCGGACAGCTGCGCCGGCTTGCGCTTGCCGAACCCGTCGAGGTCGACCAGGTGGAGCATCTGCTCCACCTGG
This sequence comes from Dactylosporangium sp. NPDC050688, assembly GCF_040654515.1. NCBI lineage: Bacteria > Bacillati > Actinomycetota > Actinomycetes > Micromonosporales > Micromonosporaceae > Dactylosporangium > Dactylosporangium sp. NPDC050688. The sequence continues at coordinate 816 of NZ_JBFAIC010000039.1, read as the reverse complement.
CCGGCGATGCCCTTGACGCCGCGCCGGCGCAGGCCGAACGCGACGTTGTCGGCGATGGACAGGTGCGGGAAGAGTGCATAGCTCTGGAACACCGTGTTGACCGGGCGTTTGTACGGCCTCAGGCGGGTCACGTCCTGGTCGCCGAGCAGGATACGGCCGGTCGTCGGCTCCTCGAGCCCGGCGATCATCCGCAGGGTCGTGGTCTTGCCGCAACCGGAAGCGCCGAGCAGGGCGAAGAACGACCCCTGAGGCACCGTCAGGCTGAGGTCGTCGACGGCGGTGAACGCGCCGAACGACTTCGTCACGCCGACCAGGTTGAGGTCGGCACCGCTCGCTCCGTATGCCTGCCCGGTCATGACGTCACCTCCGCTGCGCTCCGGCGCCGCCCTGACCTGGAACTGCGCCGATGATGCCCGGCTCCTGCGCTCCGCTCCGGCCCGGTCATCGGCTCAGGCCCCCGAGATCGCTTCGAACTTCGCCGAGAACTTCTTGTCCTCGTCCTCGGTGAGGGCCTTGAACGCCTTGGTCTTGGCGAGGGTGGCGGCGTCCGGGAAGATCAGCGGGTTGCCGGCCAGCTCCGGGTCCAGCTTCTGCATCTCGTCCTGGGCGCCCTGGACAGGGCAGATGTAGTTGACGTACGCCGCCAGCTCCGCCGCGACCTTCGGGTCGTAGTAGTAGTCGATGAGCTGCTCGACGTTGCCCTTGTGGGTCCCCGTCGACGGGATCAGGATGTTGTCCGACCACAGCATCAGGCCCGACTCGGGCGCGACGAACTTGACGTCCTCGTTCTCGGCGCTGAGCTGGATGACGTCGCCG
>NZ_JBFAIC010000038.1:0-107728 GCF_040654515.1 Dactylosporangium sp. NPDC050688 | reverse complement strand
CACCCTCAAGTTCAACGGCACCGAGGACTCCTCCCTGCAGACCTCCTTCGTCCTGGACGACCTGGCCGTCACCGTCAGCTGAGCACCACCACGCACGCGGGCCGGGTTCCCTCGGGAGCCCGGCCCGTTTGGTTGGACCGGCCGGGCGGCGGGTACCGGCAGTCGCATGCGAATCGGAAACGTCGAGATCCGGCCGCTGGCCGGCGGGCTCGGCTGCCTGCTCATGATCCTGGCCTCGCTGGTGGTGTCCGTCCTGTGTACGCTCGGCGCGAACCTGCTGCTGCGCTGACCGTCCATCATGGACGGGTCCAGCCTTCGGGGCCGTCACTGCCGGCGGCGTACGTGTCCAGCGGGACATGGTCGTCGCGCCAGGCGTCCAGGACGGGCCGGATGATGCGCCAGCACTGCACGGCGGTGTCGCCGCGCACGGACAGCGTCGGGTCGCCGGCGAGCACGCCGTCGAGGACCTCGCCGTAGGGCGGCAGGTCACCCTCGCCGAAGTCGGCGCCGAGCGTGACCTGGTCGAGCCGGGTGGGGTCGCCGGGACCGTTCAGGTTGAGGTCGAGCCGTAGCCGGTCGGGGCGCAGCCCAATGCGGAGCCGGTCGGGGCGGTCGTGGCCGGTGAAGCCGCCCGGCACCTTCGGCGACGGCCGGAACGTGACGACGATGTCCTTGCGCGGCCGGCCGAGCGCCTTGCCGGAACGCAGCAGGAACGGCACACCCGCCCACCGCCACGTGTCGACGGTCAACAGCACCTCCGCGAGCGTCTCGGTGCCGCTGTCCGGCGGGATGCCGGGTTCGCCACGGTACGCCGGGAGCCGCCGCGACCCGACGGTGCCGGCGGTGTACTGGGCACGGCGGCTGCACCGCACCGGGTCGTCCTGCCACACCCTGGTCGCGCGCAGCACCAGCGCCTTCTGGTCGCGCAGGTCCCCGGCGGTCAGCGTGGCCGGCGGCTCCATCGTGAGCAGCGCGAGCACCTGCAGCAGGTGGCTCTGGACCATGTCGACGAGCGCGCCGGCCCTGTCGTAGTAGCCCGCCCGCCCCTCCAGGCCCAGGTCCTCGTCGAACACCACCTCGACCCGTTCGACGTGGCCGTTGTTCAGCAGCGGCTCGACGATCCGGTTCGCGAAGCGCAGCCCGAGGATGTTCAGCACCGTCGACATGCCCAGGAAGTGGTCGACGCGGAAGATCCGCTGCTCCGGCACGATCCGGTTGATCAGCGCGTTGAGGTCGGCGGCCGAGGCCTCGTCGGTGCCGAACGGCTTCTCCAGCACCAGCCGCGTGCCGTCCGGTACGTCGATGCCGGTGAGCACCTGGCAGGCGCGCACCGTGACGGCCGGGGGCAGCGCGAAGTACAGCACCGGGACGCCCGTGCACTCGCCCAGCAGGCGGGTCAGGTCGGCTCGATCGGTGACGTCGGCTTTGTGGTACCGCGACCGCTCGATCACCTGGGTGACCCGCTCGTCGCCGCCGGCGCTGCCCTTGACCGCCGCCGTGACATGCTCGCGCCACTGGGCGTCGGTCCAGTCGTCGGTGCCGCAGCCGATCAGGGTGAGGCCCGCCGCGCCCCCGTGAGCGAGCAGCCCGGCCAGGCCGGGCAGCAGCAACCGGGCGGTGAGGTCACCGCCGGCGCCGAGGATGAGCAGCGTGGGTGGCTCGTGCGCGGCGCTGGGCTGCGTGCCGCTGGGGTCTTCCTTGGAAGTGGGCGCGGTCGATGCAAAGCTCATGTCTGCGGTATGCCCCGTCACCGGCCCGGCATGCGGCGGGCGCGGGGATAGGCTGGTCGGCGTGATGACGAGCGAGGCGGGCCTGCGGCGGGTGGCGGAGCTCGCCGAGCGGGAGCACTGGCTGGCGGTCCTGGTGACGGTCCGCCCCGACGGCGAGCCGTCGACGTCCGTGGTCAACGCGGGCATCCTGCCCCACCCTCTGACCGGCGAGCCGGTCGTCGCGCTGGTCTCCCGCGGCGGCACGGCAAAGCTGCGCAACCTCGCCGACCGGCCGCGGGCCACCCTCGTCTTCAGGGCCGGCTGGGAGTGGATCTCGGTCAGCGGCCCGGCCGAGGTGATCGGCCCCGAGGCGGGCGCCGAGCCCCTGCGCCTGCTGCTGCGCGACGTGTACCACGCCGCCGGCGGCGTGCATCCCGACCTCGACGAGTACGACCGGGTCATGCTCGAGGACCGCCGGGTCGCCGTGCTCGTCCGCCCTGAACGCTTCATCACCAACCCCTGACTTTCCCGCCGCGGTCCCCTATGGTGTCGGCGTGGCGTACCCCTACGAAGTCCCCCAGCCGCCCAGGCAGCAGCGGCCGTGGAAGACGATCCTGATCGTGCTCGGCGTGGTGCTCGTCCTGTGCTGCGGCGGCCTCGTCTTCGGCGGCTACCAGCTGTTCAAGGGCGTCAAGAACGCCACCGAACCGGCCCGCACCGCGGCGGACACGTTCGTCACCCACCTGGAGGACGGCAACGCCGACGCCGCCTACGCCCTGCTGTGCGAGGCGACCCAGGCCAAGTTCACCAGCGCCGCCTTCCGCGACGGCGTCGCGAGCCAGCCGAAGATCCGCAGCCACTCCTTCTCCGGCGTCAACGTGATGAACAACAACGGCCGCACCACCGCGACCGTCACCCTCGTGCTGACGCTCGACACCGGCTTCACCGACCGTCACGCGTTCCCCCTGGTCAAGGAGGGCGGCGAGTGGAAGGTGTGCGGCCAGCCCTACTGACCCCGAGGCCGCTCGGCTCGCACGGTCAACGCGCACGGGCCGGCCGGCCGCCGGGGCGGGCCGGCCGCCGGGACGGGCCGCGCGCTCACCGGCGAGGCAACCCGTCGAGGCGCCGGTTTCCTCCGTGCTGGTGATCGGACCGAGCCTGACGGTCCCGCGGCAGAGCCTGCACACGGGAGCCGACGGCAGCGGTCCCGCCGGCGCCGTGGGCGCGCGGGGCTGACTGGCGCTGCGCGGCGCACCGGAGACGGCTCAGGAGGCGTGCGCGTCGATCAGCGCCACCCTGTCGTGCAGGCCACGGCGCACGCTGACCGCGCGCTGCAGATCGAGCGGCGGGACGCGCAGCGACCAGTCCCGCCAGCGCACGGTCTCCAGGCGTGCCGCGGCGGCCAGGCCGAAGTCGGTCGCTAACGGTTCGTCCGCCGCCGGGCCCACCCCGCCGACCCACTCCACCCGGGCCCCGCCCGCTCCGCCAGCAGCACCATCGTCGATCGCACCGCCTCCGCCGGCCGAACCGCCAGATTCCGCGCCGGGTGAAGCGTCCCAGTCCGCACCGCCCGGCGAGGGGATCATCGCGCGCCCCCACCAGGAGCAGAACCAGTCCGCCGGGGCCACCGGCTCCATCAGGCCGTCGAGCAGCAGGTCGCCCACCCGCAGCGCGTCGCCGTCGGACACGACCAGGTCGAGGTCGCCCGGGGTGACGGGAATGTCGCGCACCGCCAGGGCCGCGCTCCCCGTCAGCCACCAGTCGACGCCCGCGGGCTCCAGGCGCCGGCACACCTCCTCCAGCGCGTCAGCCCACGGCACCGGGTCGAGGCCCGCAACCTGGCGCAGCATCGGCAGGATCAGCCGCTGGAAGTTGGACCAGGCGCGGTCGAGGTGCGGGGTGCCGTCCGGGAACCGCTTGCACCAATACCCGTCCCGCGACGTGAACCCCGCCCTGCCCACCGCGGGCACCAGCTGCGAAGGCACCCGCACCAGCCTGAACTCGCCACCGTGCCGCTCCACCACCAGATCCACGCCCCGATCCCACCACAGGGGTACGACAAAACTCACCGCCGCAGCATGCGCAGCCCCGCGGCGACCACGCCGAGGGCGACGGTCCCCACCGCGCACGCCAGCAGGGTCGGGCGGGCCCCGAGGGCGCCGACCAGCGGGCCGCCGAGCATCGTGCCGAGCGGGACGGCGAGGACCAGCACGGAGCCGTTGGCGGCGAGGACCGACGGCAGCTCGGCGGCGGGTGTCGTGCGCTGGAAAAGGGCCATGGACGTCGCCATGTACGGCGCCCAGATCGCCCCCGCGAGGGCGAAGCTCGCCGCGGCGAGCGGGGTGGGCGCGCCGAGGCCGAGGGGCAGCATCGCCGCGCCGAACGCCACCACGATGCCGATCGTCGTCGGCCACAGCGACCAGCGGCTCAAGTAGCCGGCCGCGAGCCCGCCGAGCAGGGCACCGGCGCCGAACGCGGTGTAGAACACGCCGAGGACGGTGGCGGAGGCGTGCAGGTCGGTGGCGACGTGCACGGGCATGGCGACGTAGAACGGCCCGAACAGCAGGAAGAACGCGAACGACAGCGCCAGCAGCCCGAGCAACGTCCGGTCGGCGCGCAGCGCCGCGAACCCGGGCGCCGACGAAGCAGACGGAGACACAGCAGGCGAGGGCGTAGCAGGCACCGCGAGGCGGTAGGTCACCGCCAGCACGGCGAAGCTCGCGGCGTCCACGGCGATGACCGTCGCCGCGTCCGTCCAGCCGATGAGCAGCCCCGCCAGCGGCGGCCCGGCGACGGTGGCGACGTTGCGGATCGTGGTCATCACGGCGTTGGCCGGCAGATGGTGTTCGGCTGGCAGCAGCTCGGCGATCAGCGTGTACTGCCCGGCCGACCCCCACGTGGCCAGCAGCGACGAGACGGCCAGGAGCGTCACGTACAGGCCGAGGGAGAGACCGCCGAACGCGGCGGTCACGGCGATCGCGCCGAGGCCGGCGGCGCGCAGCACGGCGTTCCAGCCGGCCAGCTGGGCGCCGCCGCGGCCGCGGAGGAACCGGCCGAGCAGGACACCGCCGGCGGCGCTGGGCAGCGAGTACGCGGCGACGGCGACCGCCACCCAGGTGCCGCCGTGCGCCTCCGGGGCCAGTTGCAGCGCCAGCCAGGTGACGGCGACGAGGGACATGCCGTCGCCGAGGGCGGAGACGACCAGGCCGGGCAGGACCCGGCCGAGCTGCGGGTGGCTGACGACGGGCCAGTACGGCGAGGAGCGGACACCGGTGCGCATCCGCTCACCCGATCGCGGCCGGCGGCGGCGATCAAGGGTGGTTCACCGTCGGCGGATTCAGCCGGTGGCGGATCGGGCGGCGATCGCGGCCTGGATGCGGCGCAGGGTGCGCAGCGCCTTCTTGGCGGCGACGTCGACCCGGCCGTCGAAGACGGTGGCGGCGTGGTCGGTGGCCATGAGCCGCTCCAGGATCGGGGTGGCCCGCTCGTCGCCGGTGGAGCCGAGCGCGACCGCCGCCCAGTACCGCTGGTTCGGGTCGGGACTCGCGGTGGCCTGTTCGAGGCGGGGCAGGATATCGGGGGTGAAGCGGGCGAGGTTGCTGGCGATGTACCCGATGCGGGGGTAGCGGCGGTGCTCCAGCTCGTGCCACAGCGCGTCGAGCGCCTCGGGTCCGCCGATGTCGGCGAGGGCGTCGGCGGCGTGCTGGCGGGTGTACTCCTGCGGGTCGCCGAGCAGCCGGGCGAGGACGGGCACCACGCTCGCGTCGCCGAGCCGGCCGAGGGCGCGCACGGCCTGCTCGCGCACGTTCCAGTCGCGGTCGTCGAGCAGGTCGAGCAGGGCCGGCACGGCCTCGGTGAAGCCGCCGGCGGCGCAGCCCATCGCCGCCCAGGCCTGGCAGTTGTACCGGGTGTCGGTGAGCGCGGCCAGCAGCGGCTCGCGCAGCGAGTCGTCGACGAAGACGTCCGCCCGGTTCAGGGCCCTGGTGTACAGGGAGCGGTGGTAGTCGCCGTAGTCCCGCACGACGGCGCGGACCGCCTCGGCCGCGGTGACGTCGTCGGGTGCCCGGTCCAGGAGCTCGTGCAGCAGCTCCTCCCGTGCCTCGAGCGTGCCGGAGCGCAGGTCCACCGCCCTACGGTACAGGGACTATGGTGGACGATCATGAACGGGCTGATCCGGCTGGAGATCGACGGGCAGGTGCCGAGCGCTGAGCAGCTGTACCACCCGGCGCTGGTCAACTATGGCCACCTGACCGCCCTGCAGGTCCGCTCGGGTCGCGTGCAGGGCCTGGGCCTGCACCTGAGCCGCCTGGCGTCGGCGTCGCTGGCCCTGTTCGACACGCCGCTGGACCCCGCGCACGCCCGCGCCCTGCTGCGCCACGCCGTGCGGGACGTACCCGACGCGGCCGTGCGGGTCAACGTCTACCAGCCGGTGCCGGGCGGTCCGCTGTCGGTGCTCGTCGCGGTCCGGCAACCGGTGTACCCCTCACCGTCGCCGCTGCGGTTGATGTCGGTGCCGTACCAGCGCCCGGTCGCGCACATCAAGCACCTCGGCAGCTTCGGCCAGATCTACTGGGGCCGCGCCGCCGTCGAGCACGGCTTCGACGACGCCCTGCTCACCACCCCCGACGGCGAGATCACCGAGACGGCGGTGCACAACATCGCCTTCTTCGACGGCGCCGACGTCGTCTGGCCGGACGCCCCCGCCCTGCCGGGCGTCGCGATGCAGTTGCTGGAGCCGCTGCTGCCGTCCCGCCGCGCCGTGGTCACCCTCACCGACCTGGCCGCGTACCGCGCCGCGTTCGTGACCAACTCGATCGGCGTCGTGCCGGTCACCGCCATCGACGAGCACGCGTTCGCCGTCGACGAGCCACTGATGGCCACAGTGACGAAGGCGCTGGCGTCGGTGGCCTGGGACGAGCTCTGAGCGCACCGCGGCCCGGTGACGCAGATGGCCCGTCCGGCGCTCCCATGCCGGACGGGCCTGCCGTTGAGCTGACCCTCTGCCGAGGGGGTGCGCGGAACCTGCCCGGGCCGGTGGCGGCCGACCCGGGCAAGCCTTGCTGAGAGCGCTCTCACAGAGTTGTACGTCGATGGAGCGGCAATGTCAAACTCTGTTAACCGAAACGGCACACCGGTATGATCGCGGGCCCTACGGGAAGCTCACCAGGTACACGGGGACCGTGTCGGTGCCCTGCGCCGGCCCGCCCGTGCTGTTGATGACGTGGGCGATCGTGCCCTTGCCGCCCAGCGACACGGTGAGCAGGTCGTGGAACTTCACGTTCGGGTTGACCGGGGTCTCGAAGCCGTGCTCGTTCACGATCGACGGGTCGGCGGTGAAGTTGCAGTAGCTGCCCATCCCCCACGCCTCGTGCGACGTGACGGTGTCCGCGACCTTGTACGCCGCATAGCCGCGCGCGTCCGTGCGCCACGCCGACTGGCTCGGTGGGTCGTACGGCTTCTCGTTCTGGAAGAAGATCGTCCGGCCGTTCTGACCGTTCCAGATCACCTCGTCCTTCTGGTAGTGCTCGACGAACAGCCCGTACGCCGAGACGGAGTCACCGTTGACGACGGTACGGGCGGGGCGGGTCCGGGTCAGCCGATCACCTGAGGGGCGGCCCACCGCTTCAGTTGGAATCCTGACCCGCCCGGTACCAACCTCGGATCCGGGTGACGCGGCATCGCCGGGATGCCTAGGCTCACCTGCGAATGTTTTCCCCGGGGAGGAAATAATCATGGCCGTTCACGTCGACCTGCAGGCAACACCTGAAATACTCCGCCAACGCCTCTACGACGGTCACCTGCTGGTGATGACGAAGCTGCCCTCGGTCGCGAAGTTCGTCGACCACGCCCGGGAGCAGCTGACGGAGCTGTTCGCCCCGTACGACCCCGAGCACGTCCACGAGCACTTCGAGCCGGCCGCGATGGCCGCGCTGCTCGGCCCGTGGAAGCCGCGGTTCATCCACGACGAGCGGTCCAAGAAGCTGGTCCGCAACATCATCGAGGAGGCCGGCTTCACCGCCGAGGAGACCCACTTCGACGTGCCGAAGCCGCGCACCTCGTTCCCCGTCGGGCACCTGACCACCGGCGTCGCGTTCGCCTTCCCGTGGCACCGCGACGTGTGGTACTCCGCGCCGCGCCAGCAGCTCAACTGGTGGCTGCCGATCTTCCCGGCCCGCGACGACAACGCCATGTCCTTCGACCTGGACCGCTTCAACGCGCCCGTCGAGAACGACTCCGCGGACTTCGACTACTACCGCAACAACGTCGGCCGGCTCACCACCGCCGCGTCCGTCAAGCAGGAGGCGCAGGTCCGCCCCGGCGCGATCGACCACAACCCGCCCAACGAGCTGGTCGTGCTGCCCGCGCCCGGCCAGGTGCTGCTGTTCTCCGGCGCCCACCTGCACCGCTCCACCCCGAACACGTCCGGCCTGACCCGCTACAGCGTGGACTTCCGCACCGTGCACGTCCCCGACGTGCTGACCGGCCGCGGCGCGCCCCTGGCCGACACGTACTGCTCGGGCACCGCGATCCGCGACTTCGTCAACGTCGCCGACGAGTCCCGCTTCGACGAGACCACGGTACGCGCCATCTACGGCGACCCGCCCGCCGGCGCGATGCTCGTCTTCGAGGCGCCGAAGGGCTGACCGCGTGCTGAGGATCGGTGCGATCGTGCTGGGCGTCGGCGACGTGCCGCGGGCCATCCGGTTCTGGCAGGAGGCGCTGGGGTACCGGGTGCACGAGGAGGGCTTCGGCGGCGCCGCGACGATCCTCGTGCCGCCCGGCGGCGCCGGCACCCCGATCGCGTTGCAGGCCAACGTGACCCCGCCGCAGGAGCACCCGCGCATCCACCTGGACCTGCACGTCGCCGGCGCCGCCGAGCAGCGGGCCGAGACGGACCGGCTGGTGGCCCTGGGCGCGCAGCGGGTCGCGTGGGACAGCTATCCCGCCGACCCCGACTTCGTGGTGCTCGCCGACCCCGACGGCAACCGGTTCTGCATCATCGATCTCGGCCACGTCCCGGACTGACCGGTGTCCAATGTGGATGTCCGGCGGGCGCCACGGTTTCGCAATGTTTCGGTGCGAGAATGCTCGGGTAGCGCGTCAGGTCTGAGCGATCCGGACGGTGGGGAGGTGCCGATGCGACTGGCCGTGCTCGACGTGGGCTCCAACGCCGCGCACCTGCACGTGGTGGACGCCCGCCCCGGGGGCCCGCCGCGGTCGGTGTTCCGCCTCAAGGCACCCACGCTGCTCGCCGACTCCGTCGACGACGACGGTGCGCTGTCCGACGACGCCGTGGACCGGCTCGTGTCCGCGGTGACCGAGACCGTCGACGCGTCCCGCCGCCACGCCGTCATCGACCTCATCCCCCTCGCCACCGCCACGATCCGCGACGCCACCAACGTCGAGGAGATCCGCGCCCGCGTCCGCAAGGCCGCCGGCATCGAGCTGCGCTCCCTCAGCGGCGAGGACGAGGCCCGCGTCACGTTCCTCGCGGTGCGCCGCTGGCTCGGCCGCGCCGCCGGTCCGGTCATGCTGCTGGACATCGGCGGCGCGACCACCGAGATCGCGGCCGGCGCCGGCGAGACCCCGGGTGTCGCGGTGTCGCTGCCGCTCGGCGCGGCCCGGCTGACCCGCACGATGCTGCCCTGCCACCCGGCCACCGCCCGCGACGTCGCCGCAGTGCACCGGCACGTGCTGCGCACCGTCCGGCCGCACGTCGCCCGCCTCCGCGCCGCCTTCGGCGCCGAGGCCGCCTCCGGACCGGGCGCCTGTGCTGCGGCCGGGCCGGGTGCCGGCGTCGGTGCCGGTCCTGCCTCCGGGGCCGGCGCCGCCCCGACGCGGAGGGCGGACGGCGGGGGTTGCCGGATCGCGACGTCGAAGACGTTCAAGCAGCTGTCCAGGGTCGCCGGCGCCGACGGGCGGCTGACCCTCGACGGCCTGCACGACTGGATCCCGCGCCTCGCCGCGATGCGCCCCGAGCAGCGCGCCGCCCTGCCCGGCGTCGCCGCCAGCCGCTCCCGCCAGATCCTCGCCGGCGCGATCGTGGCCGCCGCCACCATGGAAGCCCTCGACATCACCGACGTCGACGTCTGCCCGTGGGCCCTGCGCGAGGGCCTGCTCCTGCGCCGCATCACGGAGCTGTCCCGCTCCTGACCGCATTCGCGCGGGCCCTGGCTCAGGGGCCGAACCGGCGGGCCTTGGTGCTCTGCTTCGGGTCCGCGGGCCGCACCCCCGCCCCCTCCGCGCCGTCCACGGCCGGCGACCCGGCCCGTTGACCGCCCACCCGCTGTCCGCCCGGCTGTGGCAAGGTGTTCTGCGCGGCGGGGGCCAGGCACAGCTGGGTCTGCTCCTGCATCGCATACGGCTGGCCCGGATCCGGGCACGACCCCGCCGGGAACACCCTCGCCGTGACCGTGTACGCGTCCACCTCCGCACAGTCGACGCGGCGGGCCTGGGCGCCGTCCTGGCGTACGCACTGGCCGACCTGGATCGTGGAGAACGAGTCCGACGGCGCCACGACGAACCCCACCCAAACCCCCGCCGCGACCGCCACCGCCGCCCCGGCGAGCGTCCCGGCCGCGGCCTTCGCCACGCGGGCCGCCTTCGACCTCGGGCCCTTGCCGGTGGCCGCCTTTGCCTTCGCCGTGGCGACCTTGGCTTCCGCGGGCCTCGCGCCCGGCGCCGTGCTCCTGCTGTTCGCCGGGGCGGCGGTGGCGGGCTTGGGCTTTGCGTCCCTCGCCGGCCTGAACGCTGCCGGCGCGAACCGGGGCGCATCGGGTTGCGTCCGGCGACCCGTTGCGGTGCCCGGCTCCGCAAACGGCGGTTCCGTAACCGGCGGCACCGCAACCAACAGCCGCGCGGCCGCCACCTGCTCGGCGCCCGGCCGCGAGCCGGCGGCCCGCTCGGCGCCCGGCGGTGCGGCCTCGGCCTGCTCGGCGAGGCGGGGGCGGCGGGCCTGGCCGCGCGGGCGGACCGGCAGGCAGCCGTCGGCGACCGCCAGCTTCGGGCGCCGGACCGCGGTCGGCACCACGCCGAGCGCCTCGCGCAGCAGCCGCGCCACCAGCGGGATCCGCGAGGAGCCGCCGATGAGCAGGATGCCGGCGACCTCGGCGTGGGTCACGTTCGCCTCGGCGACGGTGGCGACCGTCGCGGCCACCGTGCGGTCCAGCAGCGGCCGGGCGATGCGCTCCAGGTCGGCCCGGGTCAGCGGCACCGACTCCTCGAACAGCGGCACCAGGATCGTCGTGGACCCGGCGACGGACAGCAGTTCCTTGCCGGCGCGGATCTCGTCGAACAGGCGGCGCGCGGCGCGGCGGTCGTCGGCGGTCTGCGGGCGGGCCAGGCGCTCCCAGCGGATCGTGTCGTCGGCGAGCAGCCCACCGAGGTGCGCGGCGATCGCCGCGTCGAGGTCCAGGCCGCCGGCGTCCGGCAGGCCCCGCTGCGCCAGGATCTCGAACGTCCCGCCCGTGCGGCGCACGACGGCGGCGTCGAAGGTGCCGGCGCCCAGGTCGTACACGATGAGCGAGGAAGCCTGGGGCACCTCGAGCGTGCCGGAATCGACCACGTGCAGGGCGGCCGCGACCGGCTCGGCGACGAGCCTGGTGGGGGCGAGGCCGACCTTCGCCGCGGCCCGGGTCAGCGTGGCCTGGCGGCGGCGGTCCCAGCAGGCGGGATGCGCGAGGGTGACGGTGCTCATCGGCTCACCCGCGACGCGCCGGGCCTCGGCCGCCACGCGGGCCAAGACGGCCGCGTACAGGTCGCCGACGGGACACTCGACGCCGCCGAGCACGACGGCGCCGCGGTCGACCGCGCGCTTCGGGTACGCCGCGAGCCGGTCCGGATACGCCTGGCCGAGGGCGAGCGCGTCGCGCCCGACGAGCAGGTGCGGCGCGTTGTCCAGGCAGGTCGCGGACGGCAGGAACTCCTCACCGTCGAACAGCAGCGGACGGTGCTCGCCGTCCGGCCCGGCGAGCACCGCGACGGTGCTCGACGTGCCGAAGTCGACGCTCAGCTGATAGCCTCCCACACTTTCAGGCTAAATGTCTGAGAGGCCCGTTGTCTCACGGTTGGTACGGCGGTGCCAGTGCCGGCACGTCGGTGCGCCTCTCATCGGGTGGTGCTCAGGGCCTGGTACGGGGACGTGGTCCTGGCGTTCTTGAGGGCCTGCGCCCACCAGGTGACCTGGTCGAGCACGATCTTGGCCGCGGCTGCGGACCGCTGCGGTTCCTTGGGTCGGCCGTCGCCGTCGAACGTTTCCCACACGTTGTGGAAGCTGACCGTGTCCCGGGTGGTGACGGCGTGCAGTTCGGCGAAGACCGCGCGCAGGTGCTCAACCGCGCGCAGGCCGGCGGACATCCCGCCGTAGGAGACGAACGCGACCGGCTTGGCGTGGAACTGGGTGTTGTGCCAGTCGATGACGTTCTTCAACCCGGCCGGGTAGCTGTGGTTGTACTCCGGGGTCACCACGACGAAGGCGTCAGCGGCGTCCAGGCGTGGGGTCAGCTCGCGCAGCGCCGCCAGCACCTCCGGCGGGGGCGCCATCGTCGGCGCGGCCGAGCCGATCGGCACGTCGGCCAGGTCGATGAGGTCGACGAGGATGTCGTCGCGGCGCTCGGCCTCGCCGACGAACCAGTTGGCGACGGTCGGGCCGACCCGCCCGTCTCGGATGCTGCCGATGAGGACGGCCAGCCGCAGTCGATTGTCAGACATGATTCTGCTCCAGAACGGGTGTAGGGGTGGACTGTTCGGTGCGCAGCGGCGTCTCGCGAACGAGCCAGGCGAGCGCGAACGCGAGGAAGCCGAGAGCGGCGCCGGCGAGGGCGATGGCGTGCACGCCGTTGGTGACCGCGGCGCGTACGGCATCCTGCGCAGCGGCTGGGAGCTGGTGGACGGCGCCGGCGGTCAGCTCGCCGGCGGAGAGGATCCGAGCAGCCTCGGCGGCGCTGAGGCGATCGTCGAGCGTGGCATGCAGCTGGTTGGTGTAGAGGGCACCGAGCCCGGCGGCGCCCAGTGAGGCGCCCATGGTGTGCCAGAGCGTGACCGATCCGCTGGCCGCGCCGACGTCACGCGGCGGTGCGCTGTTGATGGTGACCATCGTCGTGCTCTGCATCAGCAGGCCCACACCGGCACCGCCGAACAGCGTGAGCGCCGACGCGAGCACCACATCGGCGCCCGGCCCGAGCGCGAGCAGGACAAGCATCCCGCAGGCCAGCAGCGCACCGCCGAGGATGGGGTGGGCACGGTAGCGGCCGGTGCGGCTGATGAGCTGGCCGCTGCCGATCAGTACCACGACCATGCCGAGCATCGCGGGCAGGATCAACATGCCGCTCGCGGTCGCGGATGCTCCCTTGACCAGTTGCAGGTACTGGGGCAGGAAGGTGGCGAACACCATCATTGCGGCGCCGGCCAGCAGCCGCAGGATCTGGGCGAGGGTGAAGTTGCGGTTGCCGTACAGCCGCAGTGGGACCACCGGTTCGACGGCGCGCCGTTCGACGGCGACGAACGCGGCCAGGGCCACGAGGCTCACGACGGCGAGCCCGACGATCGGCGCCGACCCCCAGGAGTAGCGGCTGCCGGCCCAGCTCGCCAGCAGGGTCAGCGCGACCATGGCGGCGCTGAGCAGCAGTACGCCTGGGACGTCGATGCGGGCCTTGATCCGCCGGGCTGCGGCCGGCACGGTGGTGGCGATGAGCAGCACGGCGGCCACACCGAGCGGGATGTTGACGTAGAAGGCCCACCGCCAGCTGAGGTGGTCGGTGAACAGTCCCCCGAGCAGCGGGCCGGCGATGAAGGCGACGGGCATCATCGTGCCGAACAGGCCCATGAGCCGGCCGCTCTGCCGGGGAGGCACCAACTCGGCGATGAGCGCGAGGGCGCCGACCATGAGACCGCCGCCGCCGAGGCCCTGGACCGCTCGGAAGCCGATGAGCTGCGCCATGTCCTGGGCCGCTCCGGACAACCCGGACCCGAGCAGGAACAGGATGATCGCCGACAGGTATGCCGGCTTGCGCCCGTACAGATCTCCGAGCTTGCCCCAGATCGGCGTCGAGGTGGCCATGGCGACGAGGTAGGCCGTCACGACCCAGGAGAAGTGTTCCAGCCCGCCGAGGTCACCGACGATCACCGGCAGCGCAGGCCCAAGCATCATCCCGTCGAGCGGCGCTGTGATCATGCCGAGGATCACCCCGAACACGCCCACACGCAGAGGTCGACTCACGGTTCACTCCAATCGCGTACGTCGTACTCGAAATGCAAGCTAGCCTTTCGAGTACGATGTACGCAAGAAGGGGAGGTGTGATGTCCGCCGCCGAGCATCAGGTCAGCATCTGGATGCGCCCGGAGAAGGTGGAGCGGTCCGGCCCGGGCCGGCGACCCGGGTACAGCCGGGCCCAGATCACCCGGGTCGCCGTCGAGATCGCCGATCAGGAAGGGCTGGACGCCGCGACCATGCGCCGGATCGGCCAGGAGCTGGGCACCGGCGCCATGTCGCTCTACCGGTACGTGCCCAGGCGGGACGACCTGATCGACCTCATGCTCGACGCGGTGGTCGGGGAGGTCGAGCTGCCCGAACGGCCCAGCGGCGACTGGCGCAGGGACCTCTCGCTGGTGGCCCACCAGACCCGCGCCGTCGGCCTGCGCCACCCCTGGCAGGCCACCCTCGCCCGGCGCCCCACGCTCGGCCCCAACTCACTGCGGGTCTACGACTACTCGCTCAGCGCCCTCGACGGATTCGGTCTGCACATCGACGAGATGACCAGCCTGTACGGCATGGTGGGCGACTACGTCGCCAGCGCTGTCCGCGACGAGATCGGCTGGCTGGACCAGGCCCGGAGCACCGGCATGGATCGCAAGCAGTGGATGGCCGAGTACGTCGGACCGTACGTCAGGCACGTCGTCGAATCCGGCAGTTACCCGATGTTCAGCCGCGCCATCCGCGAGGGGCGGCTCTCCCACATGTCGCCCCACGCGCGCTTCCAGTACGGCCTGGACACCGTGCTCAACGGCATCGCCGCCGCCCTGCCCGGCAACCCCTGAGAGCCGTTGTCTCACGGCTGGTACGGCGGTGCCACCCCCCATCCCCAGCGCGGCACCGGCGCCTCCCGCGGCGGGTTCGCGCCTGGCTGCGAGTTCTCCCGGGCCAGCCGCGTGCCCCACTCCAGGTAGCCCACGAACGCCGCGCGGAACTCAGGGTCGCCCGGCAGCCCGACCTCGTCGGCCGCGTCGAGCATCAGGTTGACCCAGCGCCGCCGTTGCGGCTCCGTGACGCCCTTGTTCAGGTGCTGGTTCAGCATGTACGGGTAGCCGCCGTGCGCAGCGGTGTACGTGGCCGGACCACCGAACACCTCGGCGAGCCAGGTCGCGACGTGCTGGGCGTGCCGCGGGTGCATGTGCGCGAACACGGGCGCCAGCAGCACGTCCTGCGGCACCTTGCGGTAGAACGCCTCGCAGAGCGCCATGAACGCCTCGGTGCCGCCGGCCCACTCGTACAGTGTCGGCGGTTGCTGCTTGTCCATGGGAACACTCGACCACAGCGCCCGGTTGGTGATCCAGTACGCACTTTCCGGTAAGTAGGGAGCCCGCACGGTGGAGAAGCGCTACCACTGCCCGGTCGAGCTCGCCGTCGACGTCATCGGCGGCCGGTGGCGCCCGGTCATCCTGGCGCACCTGAAGCAGGGCGCGCACCGGTACGGCGAACTGCGCCGCCGCATGCCCCAGGTCAGCGAGAAGATGCTGGTGCAGCGCCTGCGCGAACTGGAGGCCGACGGCCTGGTGTCCCGCGAGGACTTCGGCACCGTGCCGCCGCACGTGGAGTACCGGCTGACCGAGGAGGGCGCCAGCCTCGCCCCGGTCCTGCAGGCCCTGTACGACTGGGGCACCGCACGCGCCGCCCGCACCGGCACGCCGATGCCCAGACCGTCGTCTGTGCCGGCCGCCAGGTGGGGCAACGACAGGCAGGATCTCGGCGCAGGCGACGGCAGTCTCGGCGGCCTGCACGACGCCGGTCGGCCAGCCGGGTGTAGTCGTCGACGACGATCGACGTCGGTTGCACCGTCCGGCGACCCGACTGGCGGAATCGGGCGCTCCTGGCCGAGATCCGCCGACACGCCGGGTTGACGGTGACGATGCACGCCCCGCTCGCCCCCGGGCGGCGGTGCGGGTCAGACGATGAGCAGGGTCTTGCCGAGGGTCTGTCGGGCTTCGATGGCGGCGTGGGCATCAGCGGCATGGGCGAGCGGGAACGTCTGGCCGATGACCGGGCGGAGCCGGCCCTCGGCGGCGGCCTGCAGGGCGCGGGCCGTCAGCTCCGGTGCCTGCTGCCCGATGCGCAGCAGCTCCGGGAAGCCGAACGCGGTCACGCCGGGTTGCGTCAACGAGCCGCCGGGTTGCGTGAACGGACCGCCGGGTTGCGTGAACGGGCCGCCGGGTTGCGTGAACGGACCGCCGGGTTGGGTGAACGGACCGCCGGGTTGCGTGGACGGACCGCCGGGTTGCGTGAACGGGCCGCCGGGTTGCGTGGACGGACCGCCGGGTTGGGTGAACGGACCGCCGGCGGCGCCGTGCACGAGGAACCGGCCGCCGGGGGCCGTCGCGGCGAGGGCTTCGCGGCCGATGGTGCCGCCGACACCGTCGTACACGACGTCGAGGCCCGGCAACGGGTCCGCCCATCCGGGGACGGTGTAGTCGACGGCCTCGGCGCCCAGGTCGCGGATCAACGCGAGCTTCCGCTCGCCGGACGCTGCGCCGATGACGCGGGCGCCCGCGGCGACGGCGAGCTGGACGAGCAGGGTGCCGAGCCCGCCCGCCGCGGCCTCGACGAGGACGGTCTCCCCCGGCCGCGGCGCGGCGAGCTCGTGCAGCCCGAGCGCCGTGCGGCCGTCGGCGAGCAGCGCCGTCGCCTCGAGGGTCGGCACGCCGTCGGGGACCGGCACCACGTTGCGGGCGGCGGCGACCGCGAGCTCGGCGTATCCACCGGTGCCGTTGAGGCTCGCCACCACCCGCCGGCCGACCAGCCCGCGGTCGCCGTCCGCGCCGACGCCGGCGACGGTCCCGCCCACCCCGTTGCCCAGCACTGCCGGCGGGACCGCGCCTGCCTTCGGGGCCCGACCGGCCCTCGTCTGCGTCTCGATGAACGTGATCCCGGCCGCCTCCACCCGGATCAGCACCTCGCCGGGGGCGGGGACCGGCTCGGCGGCCTCCCCCAGCTCCAGCACCGACGGGGGACCGACCGCGCGCCACCACACCGCTCGCATCACTGGACGATCCTGCAACCTCAACCAGGCTTGAGGTCAACCACCGGTTGCCGTGATCCGCTATATGTTGATGATGGACTATCCGCCGTACCTCTCGACGATGCCGATGCACGCGATCACCGAGGTCTACGGGGAGGACGGGCTGCGCGAGCGCTACCGTCTGGAGATCCAGCGCTTCGCCGCCCCCGAGCGCCAACGGCTGGTCGACGCCCTCGACGTCGCGACAAGCCTGCACCGTGACGACCGCCGGGTCCGTGAGCCCTACATCAACCATCTGCTGCGCGTCGCGATCCGCGTCATGCACCACTACGAGGTCAGCGACGTCGACGTCATCACGGCCGCCGTGCTGCACGACGCGGTCGAGGACCACCCCGACGAGCTGGCCGGCGTCCCGGGCGCCGGCGCCGAGTCCGCCCTCGCGGCGCTCGCCGCCCGCTTCGGTGCCCGCACTGCCCACCTCGTCGCCGCCGTCACCAACCCCGTCTACGACCCGGCCGCCGACAGGGACGAGCAATACCGCCGGCATGTCCGGCAGAGCCTGGAGCGCGAGCCGTGGGCTCGCGTGCTGAAGGTCTCCGACTTCACCGACAACGGCGTCGGCGTCATCCACACCACCGGCCCGAAGGTGGCCCGCTCGGCGGCGAAATACCGCCCGCTCGTGCCCGTGCTGCGGGAGCTGGTCGCCCGGCCGGACACCCCGCTGTCCCGGCTGGTGAAGCAGCACATCTTCGGCCAGCTCGACCTCGCCGAGGAGCGCTTCGCGGCCATCCTCGACCCGGTGGTCTGACCGCCCGCCCACTGCTTGCCGCCCGCCCACTGCTTGCCGCCCGACCACTGCATGCCGGCCGCGGCCAGCATCGGCGACCTGCACCGGCCGAGAATCAGGTCCAGGCGCAGACCGGCGAGGTGCATCGGCCGCAACGGCCAGCGCCCTGGCACTGCGGAGCCGGGCCAGCTTGGTCGCGTGGCGGGCGGCCAGCCCGTGCGCCCGGGCCTCCGCGAACTCGGCCCTGACCCGCGCCCGCTCATCACGCCGCCGCTGCCACTGCGCGGCCTGCGCGGCGAGCCGGGCCGGCTGGTCGATCGTCGCGGTCGCCCCCGCACCCGGCGCTTCCAGCGAAAAGTATGGACGTGGCACGTGCCGCCTCCCCCCGGTAGGCGCTACACCCCGATCCTCGGGGTCGCACGCCGCCGTGTCCAGCGCGATGACGGCCCGTGACCGGTGCCTCACAGACCCGGGAAGTCCTCGGGGATCCGGGCGAGCTCGTCGTAGTCGGCGCTCAGGCGCAGGATCTCGGCGGTGAGGTCGGCGCCCAGCGGGTCGTGCTCGGGGCCGAGCGGCACCGCCCGCGCCACCGCCGGTGGGTAGTGGCTGACGGGGCCGCGGAGCAGTTCCGGGGGCTCCCAGCCGTACCGCGGATGGATGTGCGCGTGCAGGATCGGGTCGAGGTTGCCCAGGACGCTGTAGTTGACCCGGCGGAACTCGGGGTCGCGCCGGGCGCACACGGTCTGCACCGCCTCGCCGATCAGGTCCAGGTCGGCCAGGAACGCCAGGCGTCGCGCCCGGGGCAGGTCGGCGAGGCGGTCGGCGTCGGGGTCGTCGGACAGCAGAACGCAGTAGCCCGGCAGGAACTGGGTGTCGCCGATGACGGCGAACCCCGATGACAGCCGCGCCAGCACCGTGGGGTTGCGGCCCTGCAGTGCCGACCGGATCCGGTCCTTGCGCCAGTCATCCATCGCCATCACGATACCTACACCCTGCCACCGCCGGCGTACCCGCAGTCACAGGGTTGAGCGTCGCCCGTACAGTGACCGCATGGCGTTGCGGGGACGGCAGGTGCTCATGCTGGTCGCTGTCGTGGTGGCAGTGCTCGCCCTCGCCGCCACGGGGATCGTCGTGGTGCTGTCGAGGGTCGGCACCGGCCCCGCGGTCAGCCTGACGGTGACCGCCTCGAGCTCCGGGGACCTCGAGGTGACCCGGGCGCTGCTGCTGGCCAGGATGCGGGCCGCGAAGCTCGACGACCCGTCGGTGACCCGGTCCGGCGAGCGCGGTCTCGTCCTCACCGCCCGCGGCACCACGGCGGCGCAACTGCGCGCGCTCACCGTCCCGGGCCGGCTCAGGCAGCGGTGGTCGGTCACGCCGGCGGCCGGGGCGGAAGGGTGCGCCCCCGCCCTGCCGCCGCCGCTCGTCGCCGGCGGGCGGTGTACGTCCTGGACGGCGAAGGGGTCACCGCGCTCGACGCGGGCACCGGCAAGCGGATCTGGCGGGACCCGAAGATCCTCGACGGCGCCGACTTCCGCAAGCTGGTGATCAGCGACGGCCTGCTC
This sequence comes from Dactylosporangium sp. NPDC050688, assembly GCF_040654515.1. Classification (NCBI taxonomy): domain Bacteria; kingdom Bacillati; phylum Actinomycetota; class Actinomycetes; order Micromonosporales; family Micromonosporaceae; genus Dactylosporangium; species Dactylosporangium sp. NPDC050688. The sequence goes on along the minus strand of NZ_JBFAIC010000038.1, from coordinate 88,440 downwards.
ATCGTGGCCGGCACGAGCTATTACGCCAACAGCGACCCCGACGGCCACCTGTACGCGCTGGACGCCGCGACCGGGGCCCGCCGCTGGCACGTGCTGCAGGAGCCGCCCGTCAACGAGCTCGTCGTGGACGCGGGCACCGTCGTCACGTCGGGGTGGGCGACGATGACGAACGAGGACACGGTCATCGCGTACCGCGGCCGCGACGGCGCGAAACGGTGGAGCCGCACCGGCGCCGTCCTCGCCGGGCCGGTGTCGGCCGCGGGGCGGGTGCTGCTGCACGACGCGCACGGCGCCGCCGCCGTGACCGTCGCCGGTGGGCGGCACCTCTGGCGCACCAAGGTGCGGTGGACGCCGCGCGCCGCGACCGGGGAGCGGTTCGTCGCCGTGCCCGACCCGGTGGGGCAGGGTGACCAGACGGGAGTGGCGGCGATCCGGGCCGGCGACGGCGGCATCGCGTGGCGGCGGCCCGGCACCGCGGAGTCCGTCGCGATCGACGGGCGGCGGGTGTACGCGGCCACGGGCGCCACCCTCACCGCGCTGCACGCCGGCCGCGGCACGAGGCTGTGGAGCCGGACGCTGCCCGGGGCGGCGCAACGGCCGGTCCGGGCGGGCGGGCTGCTCTACGTCACGGTCGAGGGGCACCCCATGCGCGTCCTGTCACCGGTCACCGGCCGGGACGTGCCCGGCGCAGGCCGGTTCGACCGGGCGAGCGGGCACGCCGTCGTCACCGGCGGGCGGCTGTACCTCACCGATGGCACCACGCTCAGGGTCTACCGCCCGTGATCCGGTACGGGCGGCGCCGACCCCCGCCGCCACCACCAGCCCGACGCCGAGCACCGCGAGGGGGCCGGGCGCCTGGTGCAGCAGCACCCCGCCGACGAGCAGCGCGATCGCCGGCTCCAGGCTCATCAGGGTGCCGAAGGCACCGGCGGTGAGCTTGCGCAGGGCGTACATCTCCAGGCTGAACGGCACCACGGCGAGCAGCACGGCCAGGCCGAACCCCGCGGCCAGCACGGGCCAGGTGAGGCCCGCGACGACCGCCGGGCCCGCCACGGCCGCCGCGACGAGCCCGGCGACGGTGGTGGAGACGGCCAGGCCCGCGTAGCCGCTGACGTGGTCGCCGACGTGCTGGGTCAGCAGGATGTAGCCGGCCCAGCACGCGGCGGCGGCCAGGGCGAACGCGACGCCCGCCGGGTCGGTGCCGCCGTGCCAGGGCTCGGTGAGCAGCAGCACGCCGCCGCCGGCGAGCACCGGCCAGAGCACGGCGAGTCCCCGGCCTCGCGCCGCCGCGACGGCGAGCGGGCCGAGGAACTCCAGGGCGCTGGCGGTGCCGAGCGGCAGCCGCGCGACGGCGGCCATGAACGTCAGGGTCAGGCCGGCGGTGACCACGCCGAGGGCCACCGTGGCCAGGATGCTGGCCCGGGTGAAGTCGCGCGGTCGCGGCCGGACCAGCGCGAGCAGCAGGAGCGCGGCGCAGGCGAGGCGCAGGCAGACGGCGCCGGACGGGCCGACGCTGTCGAACAGGCCGACGGAGGCGGCCAGCCCGAGCTGGATGCAGACCATGGCGGCGATCGCGGCGAACATGCCTGCAGTACACGGCATCGCAACCGTCCACGTCCACGTGAGATTTGTTGAGGTACCGTTCGAAAATGCTGAACAATGACCGCCTGCTGCTGCTCGCGGAGCTGGCCCGGCTGGGCTCGATGCGGGAGGTCGCCGAGGAGCTCGGCACCACCACGTCGACGGTGTCGCAGCAGCTGGCGGTCCTGGCGAAGGAGGCCGGCACCGCCCTGATCGAGCCCGACGGGCGGCGGGTGCGGCTGACCCCGGCGGGGCGGCGGCTGGCCCGCCACGCGGTGACCATCCTGGCCGCGGTCGAGGCCGCCCGGCTGGACCTGGACCCGTCGGCGGAGCCGGCCGGCACGGTGCGGGTCGCGGGGTTCGCCACCGCGATCCGCCGGTCGCTGCTGCCGATCGTCGCCGCGCTGCCGGCTCGCCACGAGCGGCTGCGGGTGCTGATCCACGAGCACGAGCCGGCCGAGGCGCTGCAGCTGCTCGCCGGCGACGAGGTGGACCTGGCGCTGACGTACGACTACAACCTCGCCCCCTCGGGGTTCCCCGACACGGTCGAGGTCAGTCCATTGTGGAGCGTCAGGTGGAGCCTCGGGGTGCCGGCCGGGGCAGGCGTGGACGGTGGCGCGCTGGCGGTCTTCCGGGCGTTCCGCGACACGAACTGGCTGGTCAACTCGCGCAACACGGCCGACGAGGACGTGGTGCGCACCGTCGCGTCGATGGCCGGCTACACGCCCCGGATCGCGCACCGCGCCGACAGCCTGGAGCTGCTGCAGGACCTGATCGCGGCCGGCCTGGGGGTCGGGCTGCTGCCCGCCGACCAGCCGGTGGCCGCCGGTGTCGCGCTGGCACCGCTGCGCCGCCCGGACGTGCGGCTGCGCGCGTTCGCGGTGACCCGGCTGGGCCGCCGCGCCTGGCCACCGCTCGCGGTCCTGCTGGATCTGCTGACGAGACCGGCTCCGCCGAACCGCTCGTAGCCGTGCGGGGCGCCGCCAGCAGGCGACGGCCCCACACACACATTGCCTACCGTCGTCGTCGGACGGTTCGCGTCAGTAGATTCGAGCCTCAGCGCCGACGCAGGAGGTGTTGAGGTTGATGGTGCACTCGCCTGCTGTGATCTTGGTGACGTTCCCGGCGAAATTGAACTGCCGGGTGACGGTCGTGCCTGCCCCGCCGCCGTTGTACACGACCTCACTCCGCGTGCCGCCGTCGTTGTACCTGGCGGTAAGGCCCATCACAGCCCCGTAGCCGTCGGCAATGGTGTCCTTGACATTGACCTCCAGGTACAGGCGCCCGCCGGACCACCACCAGGTGCCGTGCGCCCAGACGCCGTAGGCGTCCCCGGCGGTGCCGCTCAGGCTCCAGCTGGTTGCCGCCTGGGCGGGTGCCGGGGCGATCGCCACCGCACCGAACGTCGTGGCTGCCATTGCGGTCAGGGCGACGACGAACCGGCGCATCCTCATGTCGTACCTCCATCTGAATCGGTTCGACCGCAATGCTTTCGCAACGTTCCGCGGCGGGCGTCAACCGACGAGTTGGCTTTTCGCTAAACCTGCGCGGTACGGACACAGTGGACACCGGGCTGACCCGCCGCCGGCACGCCCGTCGCGGAGCAGGTCATCGTCCGTCAGAGGCTGTGCCCGGTGGTGGTGTCGACGTGGGAGGGCACCGCGCCGTCGTGGCGGTCGCCGGTGGAGACGGTGCCGGACGGCTCGAACATGAGGATCGCGCCGCCGGGCGAGGACGGGCGGTGCTCGACGCCGCGGGGCACGACGAACGTGTCACCCTGGCGCAGGGTCACGGTGCGCTCGCCGTGCCCGTCGCGGATCGCGACGTCGAACTGCCCGTCCAGCACGAGGAAGAACTCGTCGGTGTGCTCGTGCACGTGCCACACGTGCTCGCCCAGGGTGTGCGCGATCCGCACGTCGTAGTCGTTGACCCGGGCCACGATCCGCGGGCCGTACACGTCGTCGAAGGAGGCCAGGGCCTCGGTGAGGTTCACCGGTCGCACGGCACCCAGTGTGCGCCGCGGCGGAGGCGGCCGTCTTGTACGTTCCTGATCAGTGCTGCTGGGCGAGCTGGATGAGGTTGCCGCACGTGTCGTCGAAGATGGCGACGGTCACCGGCCCCATCTCGGTCGGCTCCTGGGTGAAGACGACGCCGAGGGCGCGCAGCCGCTCGTGCTCCTTGTGCACGTCGTCGACGGCGAACGAGGTGTACGGGATGCCGTCCTCGACCAGCGCCGCGCGGAACGGCCCGACCGCGGGGTGGGCGGCCGGTTCGAGGACCAGCTCGACGCCGTCGGGGTGCTCCGGCGACACCACGGTCAGCCAGCTGTGCTCGCCGAGCGGGATGTCGTGCTTCTTCACGAAGCCGAGGACCTCGGTGTAGAAGCGCAGCGCCTTGGCCTGGTCGTCGACGAACAGGCTGGCCAGGTTGATGATCATGAGGTGTCCTTCGCAGGGTTCAGCCACCGCCGCACGATGTCCTGCAGCGGCGCGGTGTCGAGGTGATGGAACTTGTACCGCCCCTCCCGCCGCACCACGACCAGCCCGGCCGCCTCCAGCAGCTCCAGGTGCTGCGAGATCGCCTGGCGGGAAGAGCTGATCTGGTGCTTCATGGTCAGGCGGCCGCAGAGCTCGAACAACGTCTGGCCGTCGCGGTCGGTCAGCTCGTCGAGGATCGCCCGGCGGGTCGGGTCGGCGAGCGCTTTGAAGATGTCGCTCACGCCACCCATGATAGGCAAGTATCTGCTTGCATATCAAGCAACTCGGCCACCTGACCTGCTTCCCGGTGCCAAGATGATCGGGTACGAGAGGAGCCCCGATGCGTGGCACGTACATCGGCCGCGACCGGATGCTGATCGATCTGGTCTACGGCGGCATGCTCGTCGTCCCCGCCGACGACTACAGCCTCATGCCGGCGCTCACCACGTGGGGCGCGATCGAGCCGCCGCTGACGAAGTTCTTCGCCGGTCACGTGAAGCCGGGCCACACGATCGTCGACGTCGGCGCCAACGTCGGCTACTTCACGGTCCTCGCCGCGAAGCTGGTCGGCACGCAGGGGCGCATCATCGCGTTCGAGGCCAACCCGGCGACCTGCGACCTGCTCAAGGACAACCTGTCGCTGAACTGGCTGACCGACCATGACATCACGGTGCGCACCGAGGCGGCGTACTCGGACAACACCACGGTCAAGTTCCACGCCTCGGCGAAGTTCGTCGGCGACTCCTCCATCCAGCAGCGCCCGGCGCACGCGCACCGCCGCGACGAGATCACCATGATCGAGGTGCCGGCGGTGCGCCTCGACGACGCGCTCGCCGACCTCCCCGTGATCGACCTGCTGAAGATCGACATTGAGGGCGGGGAGTACCACGCGTTCACCGGCATGATGAACCTCATCAAGGAGGACCGGATCCGGCGGATCGTGTTCGAGTGGAACGCGATCATGCTCGGCCCCGACACCGAACGCTTCGCCGCCCTGCTGCGCACGATCCGCGACGACTGCGGCGGCGCGTTCCGGGTGCTCGACCAGGAGGGACAGCCGACGCCGGTGACGATCGACGAGCTGGTGCGGGTGCCCTTTTACCCGTTCGCCGTCATCGAGCTCTGAGCGCCGTCTACAGGGCGGTCGGCGTGGTGATGGTGAACCGCGCCTCGACCTCCGCCCGCACCCGCTGCCGCTGCGGGTCCAGCTCCAGCGCCGGGCCGCCGCCGTACGCGCCGCGCGACTTCGCCGCCAGGTCGTAGGTCTGGAACTGCCCGAAGGACTCCGAGCCCCGGCCCAGCCCTGGGTCGGCCAGCTCCAGCAGCTCCACCACCTGCGCGCCGAGCGCGTCGGCGTACTCCTTGCCCCGGGCGATCGCGTCGGCGACCGCGTCCCGGCGCACCGCCCGGAACACCGGGCTGTCCGGCCGCAGCGACCACATCGGGCCGTTCACGTGCGTCTGATCCTGGTTGGCGAGGGTCAGCATCAGCTCCCCCAGCGCCGCGAAGTCGTGCACGACCACCGTGGTCGCCACACTGCCGGAGTAGGCGGTGACCTTCTCGCCCTTCTTCGCCGTTTCCGGGTGTACGTGCAGCCCGCCGGTCTCCCTGCGCTCGATCGCCTCGCTGTGCCGGTCCAGCAGTGCCCGCAGCGCGTCGGACCGCTCCCGGAGCCGGGTCAGCGCCGCCTGCCGGTCCTTGTCCCGCGCCACCACCACGACCGTGAACTCCGCCAGCTCCGGGTCGACCTCACGCAGTGCCTCGCCTCGTACCGCAACCACCGTCATGCGGCCAGCCTATGCGCCCGCGGCGGTGGCCGTGCCGGTGCCGCAGGCCGCGGGGAGTGCGGTCAGGTAGCGGTCGGTCAGGGCCGTCCCGCTACTGCAGGCCGCCGCGGACGGCCGTGATGCGCTGGGTGTTGAAGCCGAGCCAGTGCATCCGGCCCACGTAGCGGGCGTGCTCCACCTTCAGGCAGCGGTCCACGATGACCGTGAGCCCGCCCTCCTCGGCGATGCGGGTGCCCTCGGCGTTGATGACGCCGAACTGGGTCCACAGGGCCTTCGCGCCGATCGCGACGGCGTCGCGGGCGATGCCCGGCAGCGCGTCGGGGGCGCGGAACACGTTGACGACGTCGACCGGCACCGGGACGTCGCGCAGGCTGGCGTAGCTGGTCTCGCCGAGGATCCGCGGCTCGCGCGGGTTCACCGGGATCACCTGGTACCCGTGCCGCTTGAGGTAGTAGCCGACGAAGTGGCTGGCGCGCAGCTCGTTGCCCGACAGGCCGACGACGGCGATCGTCCTGGCGCCGTGCAGCACCCGCTGGATCGTCAGCGGGTCCTGGTACTTGCTGAGCTCGGTCATGGTCAGCCTGCCTTCACGTTCGCGAAGCCCTGCTCGAGGTCCCAGATCAGGTCGTCGACGGACTCGGTGCCGACCGACAGCCGCACCGTGCCCGGGGCGACCCCGGCCGCGCGCAGCTCGTCGTCGCTGAGCTGGCGGTGCGTCGTGCTCGCCGGGTGGATGATGAGGCTCTTCGCGTCGCCGACGTTGGCCAGGTGCGACCACAGCGACACGCCCCGGATCAGGTCCTGCCCGCCGTCGCGGCCGCCGGCGCACTCGAAGGAGAACACCGCGCCCGCGCCGAGCGGCAGGTACTTGTCGACCAGCGGGAGGTACCGGCTGCCGGGCAGGCCGGGGTAGGTCACGTTGGCGGCCAGGGCGTGCCCCTCGAGGAACTCCGCGACCTTCCGGGCGTTGGCGACGTGCCGGTCCATGCGCAGCGACAGCGTCTCCAGCCCTTGCAGGAACAGGAACGCGTTGAACGGCGACAGCGCCGCCCCGAGGTCGCGCAGCGTCTCGGCGCGCAGCTTCATCAGGTAGCCGTACGTGCCGAACGTCTCGTGGAACTGCAGGCCGTGGTACGCCGGGGACGGGTCGGCGACCACCGGGAACCGGCCGTTGGACCAGTTGAACGCGCCCGCCTCGACCACGACCCCGCCGATGCTGGTGCCGTGCCCGCCGATGAACTTGGTCGCCGAGTGGATGACAATGTCGGCGCCCCACTCGATCGGGCGGCACAGGTACGGCGTGGCGAACGTGTTGTCCACGATGAGCGGCAGGTCGTGCTCGTGCGCGATGCCGGCGAGGGTCTCGATGTCCAGCACGTTGCCGGACGGGTTGCCGATCGTCTCGCCGAAGAACGCCTTCGTGGTGTCGCGGACCGCCTTGCGCCACGCCTCCGGGTCGTCGGGGTCGACCCAGGTCACGTCCACGTTCATCTTGCGCAGCAGGTGCTTGAACTGGTTGACGGTGCCGCCGTACAGCGCGGAGGACGAGACCACGTGGTCGCCGGGCTGCAGCAGGGTGAACAGCGCGGCGGCCTGCGCGGCGATGCCGCTGGCGAACGCGACCGCCCCGCTGCCGCCCTCGAGGTTCGCCACCCGCTCCTCGAACACGGCCACCGTCGGGTTCATGATGCGTGAGTACGTGTTGCCGTACTCCTGCAGGTTGAAGTACGCGGCGGCGGACTCGGGGTCCTCGAAGACGTAGCTGGTCGTCTGGAAGATCGGCACCGCCCGTGCGCCGGTGTTGGGGTCGGGCCGCTGCCCGGCGTGCAACTGGCGGGTCTCGAAGCCGAACTCGCGGGCCTGCTCGGCCCGCAGGGGCTGGTCGGTCACGGTGCCTCTTTCTCGTCGGTTCCCAGGAACGCCCGGATGATCGGCGTCTGCCGGGCCTCCTCCAGCAGGAAGCAGTCGTGGCCGTACGGCGCGTCGATGACGTGCAGCTCGACCGGCTTACCGAGCTCCTGCAGCGCGTCGTGGATCTCCTGCGAGGCCAGCGGCGGGTACAGCCAGTCGGAGCTGAACGCGATCAGCAGCGCCTTGGCCCGCACGCCCTCCAGGGCCTTCACCAGCGACCCGCCGCCGTGCTGGCGGGCCAGGTCGAAGTAGGTCAGGGCGCGGGAGGTGTACAGGTAGGTGTTGGCGTCGAACCGGCGCACGAACGTCTCCGCCTGGTGCCGCAGGTAGCTCTCCACCTGGAACTCGGCGTCGGTGATCGTGTAGCGGATGTCGTCGGAGGACTGCAGCCGCCGGCCGAACTTGTCGCCCATCGACGCCGACGACAGGTAGGTGACGTGCCCCACCATCCGGGCCACGCCCATGCCGGCGTCGGGTTTGCGGCCGGTGCCGTAGTACCGGCCGCCCTGCCAGTCCGGGTCGCGCATGATCGCGTCGCGGGCGATCGCGTTCCACGACAGGCCCTGCGGGTGCAGCGCGTGCGTGCTGGCGATCACCACGACCGCGTCGACCTGGTCGGGATACGTCACCGCCCACTGCAGCGCCTGCATCCCGCCGAGCGACCCACCGGCGACCGCGGCCAGGCGCTCGATGCCGAGCACGTCGAGCAGCGCCCGCTCGGTCCGTACCATGTCAGCGACGGTGATCACGGGGAAGTCCGCGCCATACGGCCGGCCTGTCGCCGGGTCGAGCGACGCCGGGCCGGTGGTGCCGCCGCAGCCGCCGAGCAGGTTCGTCGACACCACGAAGTAACGGTCCGTGTCGAACGCCTTACCCGGGCCGATCATGCCGTCCCACCATCCGAGACCCTTGCCGGCAGCGCCGTCGCGGTCCTCGGCGCCGAACCCGTCTCGGGTGCTCTCCCGCGGCTTCGCCGACTCCCCCGCCGCGTGCGCGTCGCCGCTGAGCGCGTGGCAGACCAGGAGCACGTTGTCCCGCTCGGGGGACAGTGTCCCGTACGTCTCGTATGCGACACGGACGGGCAGCTCCCGGCCGCAGTCGAGCGGAACTGGCGCGGGCAGGTCGGCGTACTGTGTCTCGACGACGCCGACCGAGCCGGCCGTACGGGTCGAGGCCGAAGTCATGGTGGCGATCATAGCCGCAGCCAGGCAGCCGATGTACTGTCAACCAACCCGATGGGGATAATGGTTGTTCGTTGATGTGAGAGGAGCGTCACGTTCATGACCACGGTTGAGAACGGCGTCAACGTCCAGGCCCTGCTCGAGGCGCGCACCGCGCTGCAGGGCGCGCCCGAGGCGGCGCAGTTCACCTGGCGCGCCACGTCGAAGTGGGAGCACGGCGTGCACAGCACGACCCGCGTCCAGCAGTTCTACGGCCTCGGCCAGGAGCAGAGCCACAAGAACGAGTCGGTGTTCGACGCCGACCACCCCGCCGTCTTCGCCGCCGAGGACAACGGCATCACCCCGATCGAGTACCTGCTGGTCGGCCTCGCCGGCTGCCTGACCGCGGGCGTGGCGTCCGTCGCGCAGAACCGCGGCATCCAGCTGCGCTCCGTCGACGCGGTCGTGGAGGGCAAGCACGACATCCGCGGCATCCTCGGCGCCGACGCCGACGTGCGCAACGGGTTCAACGACATCAAGGTGACCTTCAACATCGACGCCGACGCCTCCAAGGAGGAGATCGAGGCGCTCGTCGCGCAGTCGCAGAAGCGCTCCGCCGTCTTCGACGCGCTCACCAACCCGACCGACGTGACCGTCGAAGTGGCCTGAGGAACCTGAGTTGGACGTCACCACCGTCGTCATCGGCGCCGGACACGCCGGCCTCGCCGCGAGCCACTTCCTGCGCGAGCGGTCGATCGACCATGTCGTGCTGGAGCGCGGCGAGGTCGCCAACTCGTGGCGCCGGGAGCGGTGGGACTCCCTGCGGCTGCTCACCCCCAGCTGGCAGTCCCGCCTGCCGGGGATGCCCTACGAGGGCCCCGACCCCGACGGGTACATGACGATGGGTGAGGTCGTCGACCTCATCGAGCGCTACGCCGCCGTCACCGCCGCCCCGGTGCGCACCGGCACCGAGGTCACGTCGGTGCGCCGCACCGACGACGGCTACCTGGTCACGACGAGCACCGGCCCGCTGCGGTGCCGCGCCGTGGTCATCGCCAGCGGGGCCTGCAACCGGCCCGTGGTGCCCGCCTTCCACGAGGCGGTGCCGTCCTCCGTCGAGCAGTTCACGCCGTTCGACTACCGCGACCCCGCCAAGCTCCCCGACGGCGGCGTGCTCGTCGTCGGGGCCTCGGCGACCGGCGTGCAGCTCGCCGCCGAGCTGCAGCGCTCCGGCCGGCCGGTCACGCTGTCCGTCGGCGAGCACACCCGGCTGCCGCGCACGTACCGTGGCCGCGACATCCTCTGGTGGATGGACGCCTCCGGGGTGTGGGACCAGCGTTACGACGAGATCGACGACCTCACCCGCGCCCGCCGGCTGCCGTCACCGCAGCTGGCCGGCACCCCGGACCGCTCCAGCGTGGACCTCAACGCGCTCACCGCCCTCGGCGTGTCGCTCGTCGGCCGCTGGGCGGCGGTCCGCGACGGCCGGGCCCTGTTCTCCGGCGGGCTGCGCAACGTGTTCGCCCTCGCCGACCTCAAGCTGCAGCGCCTGCTGGACACGTTCGACGCGTTCGCCGGCGGCACCGGGGAGCGCTTCGCCCCGACGACCGTGCCGGCCTCGTCCCGGCTGCAGCTGGACCTGCGCTCGGGCGAGATCCGCAGCATCGTCTGGGCGACCGGGTTCCGCCCCGAGTACGACTGGCTCGACGTCCCCGTCATGGACGCCAAGGGCCGCCTGGCGCACGACGGCGGCGTGCTGGCCTCCCCCGGCCTGTACGCGCTGGGCCTGCCGGTGCTGCGGCGGCGCAAGTCGACCTTCATCCACGGCATCGAGGACGACGCCCGCGACGTGGTCGACCACCTGGCCGGGCACCTGGCTGGACACCCGGCCGGGCACTCGGCCGGCGGCTGACCGTCCTTGCGCCGCCCTGCGGGGCATGATCGGATGAGTGGCAGCATCGCGTGCCGGTGACGGTCTGCGTCAGGCATGGAGGTGTGCAACCGAAGGACGCCATCCGTTGGCCACCCACGACCGCGCGGTCGCGCTCAGCGCACAGCTCGCGCAGGCACACGACGACCTGCGCCACCAACTCCGGGACCTGCGGGCCGGCCGCGCCCGGGACCTGCCCACCCACTGCCTCGCCTTCTGCGCCGCGCTGACCGCCCACCACCAGGGCGAGGACACGGGCATGTTCGCCGAACTGCTCCGGCTGCGCCCCGACCTTTCCGGCACGATCGCCAAGCTCGTCGAGGACCACGGGATGATCGCCTGGATCCTGTCCCGCGTCGCCGAGCTCGCCTCCTCGCCTGACCCATCGCCCGCGATCAATAGTGAACTGGACGGCCTAGCCGCCATCATGGAGTCGCATTTCGCGTTCGAGGAGCGGGCGATCAGCGCCGCCCTCGACGGCGGTACCCCCGACACCGGCTGGTCGGCCATGGTGTTCCGGTTCCGCGACCAGATCTCCTAGCGCTGCGGTATGGCGGGCCGGACCACCGGCCCGACCACCCTGGATCGAAGTCGCGTCCCGGCCGTCCGGACGACCACGACGCGACTTCGACCAACCGCACAAGATCACAAGTGAGCGGGCCGTGCCGGCCGCCGCGGACCCACAGTCCGGGGTGAGAAATCAGCCCACCCACGATCTCATGCAGAGGTCGAATCCCACCCTTCTAACAGACTCGTAACATCGGTTCGTCCCATTCAATTTCCCCGCCGGGCGCGTATTCGCCGTTGTCCCGCGGTGCTTTCGTGCGCGATTTCGCCGCACCGCGATTTTCTGAACCAATTGCATTTCGAACCGACCGGAGTTCTCATGATCACGGCACGAACGCCAGGCACCCGGCTGTTACTCCGGGTGTCCGCCGCTGCCGCCCTGTGTGCCGTCCTCGTCATGAGCGGGGCACAGCAGGCCGTGGCCCTGCAACCGGGGCGCCAGCAGCCATCCCACGATTCCGGGCACACCCTCGTCCTCGGCGAGCCCGCGCCGCACCGGGTCACCAACCGCGGCGCACCGCTGCCGAAGACGAAGGGCGCGGTGCCCCTGCGACGCGACCTGACCCTGCGCTCCGGCAAGCCGGGTTCCGCCGCCGGGAAGTCGGCCGGCCCGGCAGCCACGCTGGCCGCGCCGGCGAACGGCAAGGTCGGCCTCCGCGCGCTCGTGGTCGGCGTCGACGGCACCGACTGGGGCGTCGAGACCTGGACCTCGACGCTGGACCGGGCCGGTGCCACGTACGACGTCCTGCTCAGCAAGGACCAGCCCTTGACGGCCGCGTCCCTGGTGCGGCCCGACGGCACCGGGCGGTACAACGCCGTCCTGCTGACCAGCAGCATGCTGATGTACGCCAGCGGCGGCGGGTACGTCAGCGGCCTCGACGCCGACGAGTGGAACCTGCTGTGGGCCTACGAGCGGGACTACGCCGTCCGCCAGGTGAGCCTGTACACCAGCTACGGCGCCTGGCCGGAGAGCTACTGCCTGTCCCCGTCCAGCGAAGGCTCCGTCGGCGACACCGCGCTGCCGGCGTCGCTGACGACGGCCGGCGCCGGCGTCTTCGACTACCTCAAGTCGACGGCCCAGGTGCCGATCACGCAGTCGTACGTGTACCGCACGCGCGTCACCGCCGGCTGCGCCGCCGACCCGGTCCTCGTCAACGGCAGCGACGTGCTCGGTGTGCGCACCACGTCCACGGACGGCCGCGAGCGGATGGCGCTCACCTTCACCTCCAACCAGTACCTGCTGCAGGCGAACCTGCTGACGTACGGTCTGTTGCGGTGGGCCAGCCGGGGGCTGTTCCTCGGCGAGCAACGGCACTTCATCAACGTCGACATCGACGACTGGTTCAACAGCGCCGACCACTACTTCCCCGACGGGCACGTCGAGTCCGACCCGGGCTTCCAGATGTCGGGCCACGACGCGTACAACACCGACCAGCGCCTGACCGCCCTGCGCGGCGCGTACCCGCTCGCGTCGAACTTCACGTTCAACCTGGCGTACAACGGCGGCGACGCGGACCTGACATCGGGCGCGCGGTGCAGCCCGAACGGCGGCGTCACCACGCTCACCGCCACCAGCCGGTGCCTGTCCAAGAAGTTCCGGTGGATCAACCACACGCTGACCCACCCGGAGCTGAACACCACCGACTACGCCACGAGCGCGAACGAGATCTCCGCCAACCGCACGGTCGCCACCCGGCTGGGACTGTCGCAGCCGTCCGCGATCCTCAAGACCGGTGAGTACTCGGGGCTCGGCGTGTACAACCCGAACCCGGACGACGACGTGAACCCGCCGACGGACTTCGGGCTCGCCGCGTCCAACCAGCAGTTCCTCAACGCGGCCCGGGACCTGGGCGTGCGGTACGTGCACGGCAACATGTCCTTCGCCAGCCACGTGCCCGACTGCTTCAACTGCGGCAAGGTCCACCCGCTGTCGCCCGGGATCACGATCGTCCCCGACTGGCCGACGAACATCGCGTACCACACGACGACGCCGGCGGAGCAGATCGCGTTCTACAACTCGTACTACGGGCCCGGCGGGCGCTTCCCGTACTGGCCGACGAACCTCACCTACGCCCAGATGCTCGACTACGAGGCCGACGTCGCGCTGAGCCATCTCGCCACCGGGTCGCTGTACACGCACACGTTCCACATCGCGAACCTGCGCGACTACGGCTCCGGCCGCACGCTGGCCACCGACTGGGTGGAGCGGGTCCTGGCGAAGTACAGCGGCTACTACTCGGTGCCGGTGCTCAACCCGGACTGGACGGCGCTGAGTGCGTACGCGACGCACCGCATCGCGCACTTCGCCCAGGTCCGCGGCAACGTCGACGCGGTGTACGACCCGGTGGCCCGCACGGTCACCGTGACGTCGCCGCTGGCGGGGGCGCTGACCGTGAGCGGCGTGACGGCGGCGGGTGCGAGCACGTACGGCACCGAGGTCTCTTCGAAGCTCACGCTGTCCGCCGGCACCGCGGTGACCGTCCCGGCGAGTCCGCGGTCGTGAAGGTGGCGCTGGTGTCCGAGGGCACGTACCCGTTCGCGCACGGCGGGGTCAGTGTGTGGTGCGACCAGCTCGTGCGCGGCATGCCCGAGTACCGGTGGGAGGTGGTGGCGCTCACCGTCGACGGCAGTGAGCGCTCCCGCTGGGAGAGCCCCGCCAATCTCGACCGGGTCGTGTCGATCCCGCTGTGGTGCGCTGGCGGCGCTCGCCGCCGGCGCACCCGAGGGCGCCCCGCCACGGTGTTCCGTGCCGCGTACGACACGTTCCTCACCGCACTGATCACGCCGCCGGACCCGAGCCCGGACCGGGCCACGGTCCAGCGCAGCCGGTTCCTGCTCGCGCTGCGCGGCCTGTACGAGTTCGCGGCCGACGGCGGCGACCTCGCCGCGGCGGTCGGCTCGAACGCCGCGCTCGGCGCGATGCAGGACCGGTGGCGGGAGGTCGGCGCCGCGCTGGGCGCCGACCACCCGGCCCTGGCAGGCCGGCCGCTGCGGCTCACGCTGGCCGACGCGGCGCAGGCGGCCAGGCTGATCGGCCACATGCTGCGCCCGCTCACCGTCCCGCCGACGCGCGCCGACGTGGTGCACTGTGCGATGAACGGCCTGTCGGCGCTCGTCGGGATGACGGCGAAGTGGACGCACGACACGCCCCTGCTGATCTCCGAGCACGGTGTGTACCTGCGCGAGCGGTACCTGGAGCAGATGCACGGCGACCTGCCGCACCCGGTCACGGTGCTGCTGCTGGGTTTCCACCGCAGCGTCGCCGGCGCCGCGTACCACCTCGCCGACGCGCTCGCGCCGCACTCCGCGTACAACCGCCGCTGGCAGCTGCGCAACGGCGCGGACCCGGGCCGCATGTGGACGATGTACAACGGCGTCGCGCCCGAGCTGTTCCCCAGCGCGAAGACCGAGCCGGACGAGCCGACCGTCGTCTTCGTCGGGCGGATCGACCCGCTGAAGGACCTGCACACGCTGATCCGGGCCTTCGCCGTGGTCCGGGACCGGGTGCCCGGCGCCCGGCTGCGCATCTACGGCTCGGCGACCGACCTGCGGTACCGCGACAGCTGCCTCGCCCTTGTGGAGCGGCTCGGCCTGGCCGACGCCGCGCGCCTGGAGGGCAACGCGCCCGACCTGGTCGAGGCGTACCACAGCGGCAACATCGTCGCGCTCACCAGCATCTCGGAGGGCTTCCCGTACACGGTCATCGAGGCGATGGCCTGCGGCCGGACCATGGTGTGCACCAACGTGGGCGGGGTCTCCGAGGCGGTCGGCGACGCCGGGTTCGTGGTCCCGCCGCGGGACGTGGACGCCGTCGCCGACGCGTGCGTGACCCTGCTGCGCGACCCCGAGCTGCGAAGCCGGCTGGCCGCCGAGGCCCGGCAGCGGGTCCTCGACCGGTTCACCCTGACCCAGTCCCTGGCCGACTACCGGGGTCTGTACGAGCGGCTGGTGACGCCACACCTGGAGCGTGCGCCCACCGGTGCGGCGCGGCGTGCCGCCGTCGGGCGGGTCGCCACCACCGACCTGCGTGGCCTCGCGTCCGCCCTGGACCCGGCGTCCCGGACGGGGGCGGGCGGTCGTGGCGGCGCGCCGTGGAGCCGGGGGCTGTGGGACGTCCACGACACCTCCGCCTGGATCCGCCGATGAGCGGCGCGGCAGGGGCCGGCAGCCGGCTCACGTCGATGGCCGTCATGGCCCGCGGGCTCGCGACCGACGACACGATCGAGATGCCGATCACCGGGCTCGAACCGATGCTCGTCCGCCCGGAGGCCAGCACGGACCCGGTCGACGTCCTCGTCGCCGAGATCTACGCCCGCAGCGGCGGCCGGTTCGTCGACGGGCTGCAGGTGGCCGCGATGCTGGAGGCGCAGGGCGTCACCGACCGCACCGCGCGGGTCCAGTACGGCTACCACGACGTGTTCGAGCTGGCCCACGAGGTGCGCGTCCGCCTCGCCGGCCTGGCCCATCGTTCGCCCCGGCGTCC
This sequence comes from Dactylosporangium sp. NPDC050688, assembly GCF_040654515.1. Lineage (NCBI taxonomy): Bacteria > Bacillati > Actinomycetota > Actinomycetes > Micromonosporales > Micromonosporaceae > Dactylosporangium > Dactylosporangium sp. NPDC050688. The sequence continues at coordinate 72,544 of NZ_JBFAIC010000038.1, read as the reverse complement.
GCCCCGGCACCGGAAGCGCGGCCAGACGCTGCGGGAGCTGTGCCACGGCGCGCTGTACCTGCTGCCGGTCATGCTGTTCCCGGCCGTCGCCACCGTCACGCATCCGCGCCCGCCGGTGCTCGCCATCGTCGCGGCCGGGCTGCTGGGCTGGGTGTGGGCCGGGGGCATCACCTGGCTCGCGTACCAGTACGTCAACGCCGGCGACGAGCGCGCCGCGGGCCGCTTCCTGGCGCTGTCGGCGGTCACCGGTGTCGGCGTGGCAGGGCTGCTCGGCGCGGTCATCGCCGTCGCCGACGGTGGCGGTCCGACGGTGGCGTTGCTGGTGCCGGCCGTGGCGGCGTACCAGCTGGCGAGCACCCTCCTGCTGTACCTGCGCGACGAGGTGTGGCTGGTGGCGCTCATGTCGCCGGCCGTGATCGCCGGCGTCGTGTTCGCCCTGAGCGACCGGCGGGTGCCGGAGACCGCGCTCATACCCGCCGTGGCCTGTGTCGCGGTGACCTTCGCCGTCGCCGTCAGGCGGGCGCTGCTCGTGCCGGGGACACCGGCCGGGCCTGGCGTCCGGGCCGTGATGCGGGGCCGCTGGGCCACCTTCGCGCTGGTGGTCGCCCACACCGCCCTGCTGGCGGCGCTGATCCTGCAGGGGCAGGTGCCGTACCTGGCGGGCCGCTTCGACGTGCTCGTCGCGGCGCTGCCGCTCGTCGTGTCGATGGGGTTCGTGGAGTGGCGGGTCCGCCGGTTCGGCGAGCGGTCGCAGGGCATGCTGAACGACCCGTGGGGTCCGCGGCACTTCCGGCGGCGGGTCTGGCTGCTGCTGGCGGCGAACGTCGGCGCCTGCTGCCTCGTCGCGGCCGTGGCCGCGGTCACGCTGCTCGCCGCGCTGCGGCACGCCGGCTGGCTCACACCGGCGGCCACCGCGATGGCCGCCACCCAGGTCGCCCTCGCCGGCGCCTGTTTCCTGATCTTCGTCCTGGCAGGACACGGCGGCTACGGACGGCTGTGCGCCGTGCTGGCCGTCGCGCTCGGGGCGCACCTCGCCGGGCGCCCGTTCCTCGCCACCGCTGTGGCGTGGCCGGCGCCGCCGGCCGCGCTCACCGACACCCTGGCCAATCTCGGCAGCGCCGTACTGCTGCTCGGACTCCTGTCCGTCGCCCTGTCCCCGTCACTCGGGCACGTCCGGCAGTACCGGTGACATCGAAACTCAACGGAGGCACGCAACACATGCACGCGGTCATCCTGGCCGGTGGTAAGGGCGTCCGGCTGCGCCCGTACACCACCGCACTTCCCAAACCGTTGATGCCGATCGGAGAACGGCACGCGATTCTCGACATCGTCCTGGAGCAACTGGCGTCGCGCGGCTTCACCAGCGTCATGCTCGCGATCAACCACCTCGGCACGCTGATCCGGGCGTTCGTCGGCGACGGCACCCGGTGGGGGCTGGAGGTCCAGTACGTCGAGGAGAGCACACCGTTGTCGACGGTGGGTCCGCTGTTCACCGTCAAGGACGACCTGCCCGAGCAGTTCCTGGTCATGAACGGGGACCTGCTCACCGACATCGACTACGCCGACCTGCTGGCCGCGCACGCGGTGTCCGGCGCGACGCTCACGATCGCGGCCGTCGCGCAGACGATCCGCACCGAGTTCGGCGTGCTCGACGTCGAGGCCGGCCGGGTGGTCGGCTTCACCGAGAAGCCGACCTACCGGCACCGGGTCTCGATGGGGGTCTACGGGATGTCCCGCAAGGCGCTCGAGCCGTATCCGGCCGGCCTGCCGCTCGGCTTCGACCGCCTGGTGCAGGACCTGCTGCGGCAGGGCGAGTTCCCGAACAGCTACGACTTCGGCGGCGTCTGGCTCGACATCGGCCGGCCGGAGGACTACGACGAGGCCAACCGCAGGTTCGGCGAGCTCGAGCCGGTCCTGCTTCCGACGCGCAGCAAGGTGGCGGCATGAGCAGGCCGCAGCGCAGCGGAGGTGACGGCATGAACCAGGTTCGGGTACTGCTGTTCGGGGCCAACGGGTTCGTCGGCGGGCAGGCGCGCACGACGCTCGCCGCCGACCCGCGGATCGCCACGGTCGTCTGCCCGCCCCGCAGCCGGCACGACCTCGTCGCCGGTGACCTCGCCTCCCTGACCGACCTGGTACGGGAGGTCCAGCCCGACGTGGTCGTCAACTGCACCGGCCGGCTCACCGGCACGGGGCACGACCTCGTGGAGAGCAACACGCTGGTGACCGCCCGGCTCATCGAGGCCGTCGCGGCCGCAGTGCCGGGGGCCCGGCTGGTCCGGCTCGGCTCGGCGTCGGAGTACGGCATCGTCGCCCACGGCGTCAGCGTCGCCGAGGACCACCCGTGCGAGCCGGTCAGCGAGTACGGCACGACGCACCTCGCCGCGACGCGCCTGCTGCAGCTGGCCGACCGGGACGGCCGGGTCGACGGGGTGACCCTGCGGGTCTTCAACCCGATCGGCGCCGGACTGCACCGGGACAACCTGCTCGGCCGGGCCGCCGGGCTCATCCAGGACGCGCTGGCCCGCGGGGACGGCCAGGTGACGCTGGGTCCGCTCACCGCGTACCGGGACTTCGTCGACGTCCGGGACGTGGCGGCCGCGGTGCTCGCCGCCGTGACCGCGCCGGAGCCGGGCACCGGCGTCGTCAACGTCGCCAGCGGCCGGGCGGTGACGTCCCGTGAGGCGGTCCGCCTGCTCGCCGAGGCCGCCGGCTACCCGGGCGCGATCGTCGAGCAGGGCACCGGCCCGGCCCGCTCGACCGGGGTGGATTGGATCCGCGCCGACGTCGGCCGGGCCCGGGCAGCGCTCGGATGGGCGCCCACGTACGAGCTCTCGGAGTCGGTGAAGGCCGTCTGGACCGGGCTCGATGCCACCGCCGGCCGGTGAACGCGCCGGGCCGGTGCCGCCGCCGGACCGCGCTCGCCACCGCGCTGCTGCTCACCGCGTCGGCGCTGACCGGGTGCCCGCGGGACACCAGCCGCTCCGCCGCGCCGGCCACCGGCGGCTGGGTGTACCAGTTGCAGGGCTACGACGGGGACGGCCTGGCGGCGATCGCCCGCGCGCCGCAACGGATCGCGGTGATCGACCTGGCCCGCGACGCGCGGTCCGACCTGTTCCGCGCCGGCGAGATCAGTACGGTCCGCGACTCCGGCAAGCGGGTGCTGGCGTACTTCGAGATCGGCAGCATCGAGCAGTACCGGCCGGAGTACGACCCGCTGCGCGCGGAGGCCGGCGACCTGGTGCTCAACCGGTGGGGCGACTGGCCCGAGGAGCACTTCGTGCGCTACTGGGACGAGCGGTGGTGGGACCGGGTCGTGCGGGTCCGCGTCGACCGGGCGCTCGAGGCCGGGTTCGACGGCGTCTACCTCGACACCCCGCTGGCGTACGAGGAACTGGATCTGCGTCTCGTCCCCGGCTGGACCCGTGACCGGCTGGCCCGCGCGATGGTCGACCTGATCGCGCGGGTCAGCCGGTACGCCCGGCAGCGACGGCCCGGATTCTGGATCGTCCCGCAGAACTCGCCGGAACTGCGCCACTACCCCGGCTACGTCGACGCGATCGACGGCATCGGCGTGGAGGAGCTGTTCTTCCTCGCCACCGACCGGCCCTGCACCGAGGACTACTGCGCAGAGAACCTCGCCGACGTCCGGGCGCTGCGGGACGCCGGCAAGGTCGTGCTCGCCGTCGACTACGCCCGCAAGGCCGGCAACGTCCGCGCCGCCTGCCGCCGGTACCGCACCGAACGCTTCATCGGCACCGTGACCACCCGCGAACTCGACCGGATCGCCGCACCGTGCGGCTGACCGGGCACCACATCGAAAGGAACCAGACACATGGCACGCACGATCGGCGTGATCGGGATGGGCTACGTCGGCCTGACCCTGACCGCCGCCCTCGCCCGCAAGGGGTTCGTCGTCCACGGCGTGGACGTCCAACCAGCCGTCATCGAGTCACTCAACCGAGGCCGGCCGCACATCTACGAGCCGGGCGTGGCCGAGGCGCTCACCGAGCACGCCGGCCGGTCGGTGTTCATCGACACCGCACTGCCCCGCGACACGGTCGACGCCGCGGTGATCTGCGTGTCCACGCCGGTCGACGAGCACACCCGCCGCCCCAACCTGACGAACCTCGCCGCCGCGGCCCGCCAGGTCGCCGACTGGTGCGGGCCCGACACGCTGGTCGTGGTGCGCAGCACCGTGCCGGTCGGGGCCAGCCGGCGGGTGGTGCTGCCGCCGCTGCTGGAGACGTGGGGGCGGGCCCGCCTGGTGATGGCGCCGGAGCGCACGATCCAGGGCCAGGCGCTGCGGGAGCTCGTCGAGCTGCCGCAGGTCGTCGGCGGGCTCGACGAGGCGAGCCTCGGGGCGGGCATGGACCTGTTCGGCGGACTGGCCACGCAGCTCGTTCCGGTCTCCAGCCTGGAGGCCGCGGAGCTGGTGAAGCTGTCGAACAACTGCCACACCGACCTCATCTACGCCTACGGCAACGAGATCGCGCTGATCGCCGAACAGCACGGCCTCGACCCGCTGGAGGTCATCGGCGCGGCCAACCTCGACTATCCCCGGCCCGACCTCGCCAAACCCGGCTACGTCGGCGGCGGGTGCCTGTCGAAGGACCCGTACATCCTGCTCAGCGGCAGCGGCGAACGGCCGCCGTTCCTGGTGGAGCCGGTGCGCAAGCTCAACGAGTTCTTGCCCGTGCACGTGGCACGGAAGGTCGTCGACCTCATCCGGCAGGAGCGCGGGTCGACCCAGGGCGCGCGGCTGGCGGTGCTCGGCTGGGCGTACAAGGGCTGGCCGCCCACCGACGACATGCGCGGCACGCCGATCGAGTCGATGATGCCGGTGTTCTCCGAGGCCGGGTTGACCGTGCTCGGCCACGACCCGATGGTGCCCGACAGTGTGGTGCGCCAGTACGGCGGCGAACCGACCAGCATCGACAAGGCGTTCAGCGACAGCGACGCCGTCCTCGTGGTCAACGACCACCCTGACTACCGCGCGATCGAGATGGGCGCGGTGCTCGGTGCCAAGCGGCCTGCGATCGTCTTCGACTCGTGGCGCATCCTCGACGAGGACGCGCTGACCGCGGCCGGCGTGCGCTACGCCGGCATCGGCTACTTCCGCCAGGGAGCGTCCGCATGAGGGCGCTGCTGCTCGGCGGGGCGGGCTTCATCGGCCTGCACCTGGCCCGCCGGTTGGCCGAGGACGGCCACGAGGTCTGCATCGTGGACGACTTCTCCCGGGGGCGCGACGACCTGGAGCTGGCCGAGCTGTCGCGCAGCCCTTCGGTCAGCGTCCGCCCCGGCGACCTCACCGACCCGGACACCTGGCAGCGGCTGCCGCACGGCTGGGACCAGATCTACCTGCTGGCCGCCGTGGTCGGTGTCCGCAACGTCGAAGCGGACCCGGCCCGGGTGGTGCGGGTCAACACCTTCAGCGCGCTGCACCTGCTCGACTGGCTTCTGCCCGGTGACCGCGTGTTCTTCGCCTCGACCAGCGAGGTCTACGCGGGCTCGGTGGACGCCGGGATCGCCCCGGTGCCGACCGGCGAGCACACCCCGGTGACGGTCGGGGACGTCACCGCGCCCCGCTACGCGTACGCCGTCAGCAAACTACTCGGCGAGGCAGCCTTCATCCACGGGGCCCGGGCGAAGGGGTTCGACGCCGTCGTCGGCCGGTTCCACAACGTGTACGGGCCGCGGATGGGCACCGATCACGCGATCCCGGAGATGGCGCTGCGGGCGTTGCGGGGCGAGACCCCGTTCAAGGTCCCGGGCGCCGAGCAGTCCCGGGCGTTCTGCTACGTCGACGACGCGGTCGAGGCGATCCTGCGGCTGATGGCATGCCCGGACGCGGCCGGGCGGATCGTGCACATCGGCGACGACACCGCCGAGACCAACATCGCGGACCTCGCCAAGCTGGTCCTGCGGGTCACCGGCACCGACGCGGCCCTGGAGCCGGTCGAGGGCGCACCGGGAGCGGTCACCCGGCGCTGCCCCGACCTGGGGCTGCTGCGCGCCCTGACCGGCTACAGCCCGGCCGTCGACCTGGAAGAGGGCGTACGGCGCACCGTCGAGTGGTACCGAAGGTGGGCGGCCCGGTGAACGACAAGGCCCCGATCGTCTTCTACTACGGCACCGGACGCCTCGCGAGCCTGCGCCGGTACCGGCGGGCGGTCCTGCAGCCGGAGTTCTACGGCCCGCAGGAGCTGGGGCTGCTGCGGGCCGACGGCACCGAGCCTCTCGCCTACCTGTCGCTGTCCGAGGACCAGGGGCCGCCGGCACCCTGGCAGCGTCCGCAACGCAACCCCGACTGGGGCGGCGCGTTCGTGCACGTGGGCCACCCGGGATGGGTCGAGCACATCCTGGGACAGGCCCGCGCCGCGATCGACGGCGGGTTCACCGGGCTGTTCCTCGACACGCTCAACGTCGAGCTGACGTTCCCGGAGGACCTGCCCCACCTGCTGCGCCTCGTGGCCGAGGTCCGGTCGGTGCCCGGCTCCGGCTACGTGCTGGCCAACCGGGGCTTCGGGCTGCTGCCGGACCTCGCCGAGCACGTCGACGGGATCCTGTTCGAGTCCTTCTCCGCGCGCTGGACCGACGACGGGTACGGCCCCTGGCCGGCGGAGATCCTGGAAGGGCACGCCAAGGTCGCCGAGGAGCTGCCGCGCTACGACCTGGAGCTGTTCGCGCTCGACTACGCCGACACTCCCGGGCTCGCCGACTTCGCCCGCCGCCGGGCCGCCCTGTTCGGCATGCACTGCGTGGTGAGCGACCGGGCGCTGTCCTTGGTGTGAGGGCACGCGGTGCTACGCGGTGGCCAGCTGCCGTACCGCGTCGGCGAACGCACCCGGGTGGGTCAGGTTACCGTTGTGCCCACCCGGGAACGGGTGCGCCGGGACACCGAGGTGGGCGGCGAGCGCCTGGGCCGCCCTGAAGTCGAAGCCGTCGGGTGGGCTGGTCCGCCCGACGGCCGGCAGGATGCGCGCGCCGGCCGGGATGTCGGCGAGGGTGAGCGGGTCCGTCAGCACGGCGGCCAGGTCGTTGGCGAGGAAGAACTCGAAGTTCGCCGCGCGCTGCTCGGTGAACGGGAACGGGGTGACGCCGGGCTCGGTCTCCTGGCCGCGCGGGTCGATGCCGAGCACGGCAGCGACTCGCACGGCCGCGGCCCGCCACCCGTCCCGCCGGTGCACCGCACGCACCGACTCCAGCTGCGCGCGGGCTTCGGCGTCGTCCGCCGGGGCGAGAAACCGCAGCGCGATCGGCTCGTGCGCGATCAGGGTGCCCACGGCGCCCGGGTGCGCCGCCAGAAGATGCAGCCCGATCGCCGCGCCGAGGCTGAGCCCCAGCATGATGGCCGGTCCGTCGGTGACCTGCCGCAGGACGGCGGCCGCGTCGTCGGCGTGCTGACGGACCGACACCCGTGCGGCCGGGTCGCCGGGGCGGCTGCGGGACAGCCCCCGCCGGTCGTACGTCACGACCGTGAACCGGTCCACGAGCCGGGCGACCAGGTCGACCGTCCGGCCGGCGTCGCCTTCCCCGCTCTGCGCGATGAACAGGACGGGACCCCGCCCCGCCACCTCGTAGTGGATGCGGGCGCCGTCGACGTGCACAAGGGTCTGCATGCCCGGGACGCTAATGCATCATTTCTGATGCATCAAGAGTGATGTACTGTGGTGCGCATGGGCCCAGCGGAACTGATCCTGCTCGGCAGGACCCTGATGAAGATCGGCGAGCAGGCGCTGCCGGCTACCCCCGCAGGCGGCGAGCGCACGGTCGTGATCGTCATGAGCGACGTGTACGAGCACCCCGGCACCACGGTCGGCGAGATCGCGGACCGGACCGGCCTGCCGCAGAGCGCGGTCTCCGGTGCCGTGGCGCGCCTGCGCGAGGCCGGCTCGGTCCTGGCCGCCCCCGACCCGACCGACCGGCGCCGCCAGCTGCTGCGCCGCAACCCTTCGCCGACCGCCCGCCAGCTCGCGGTCGCCGCCATCAACATCGGCCCGGCGGTCGCCGCGGCCCTCGGCGACCACGAGGCGTCGGAACTGGCGGAGGTCCTCGCGGCGCTGGACGTGCTGGGCAGCCGCCTGACGCCACAGGCGGTGGCCCGCGCCCGCGACGGGCGGTAGGAGCAGCGCCGCCCGTGCCCTGCGCAGCGCCGCAGGGCCGTGGACGGCTCGGCGGTTCGCTGCCGCATGGCTTTTCTCGCGCGGCGGGCTTCGCGGGTCGCTCCCCCACGGCGTCTCCCGGCGCGGGCTTCGGGGACACCTCGGGCCGGTGGCCTCCTGCGCGCTCGTCGCCACGCAAGCCTGAAGCCTGACCTCAGGCGGACCTGAAGCCTGACCCCAGGCGGGCCGGGAGCTCGACGTCAGGCGGGCCGGGAACTCGACGTCAGGCGGGCCCGGAGGTCGGCGGCCTCCGGCATGCCGAGCTCGGCGTACAGCGACACCGCGTGCTCGTGGTGCACGCCCGCGCGGGCCAGGTCGTGCAGGGCCTCGTGCGCGTCGCCGAGCCCGCGGTGCGCCCTGGCCTGCTGGTCACGGGCGTCGGCGACGATCGCGGCGGCCAGGGCGGCCACGTGGTGCGACAGCGCGCCGGCCGGGTCGCCGAGCTCGCGGGCGGCCTCCCCCAGCCCGTTGCGCGCCCACGCCTCGCCGGTGCGGTCCTGCCCGTCGACGAACACCGCCAGTGCCTGCCGGTGGTGCTCGGCGGCCAGCTCATGGCGCCCCAGCCGATGCTCGACGATGCCGAGGTCGGTCAGCGCGCTCGCCTCCCCCAGCCGGCTGCCGATCTGCTGGTACAGCAGCAGCGCCCGCCCCACGTGCTCGCCGGCCGGACCGTAGTCGCCCATCCGCTCCTCGACGAGCCCGAGGTTGTTCAGGGCGCGTGCCTCGCCGGCCGGGTCGCCGGCCTGCTGGAACAGCCGCACCGCCCGCTCGAACGAGGCCACCGCCGACGCCAGCCGGCTGAGGCTCCCGGCCACCAGGCCCAGCCCCGTAAAGGCCCGGGCCTCGCCGGCGAGGTCACCGAGGCCCGCGTACAGCTCCGCCGCCCGCTCGAGGTGCTCCGTGGCGTCATCGGTCCGGCCGAGCCGCAGCAGCGCGACGCCGAGCGCGGTGCCGGCCTCGGCCTCGCCCGCCGGGTCGCCGAGCACCCGCGCCGCATCGAGGGCGTGCCCGTGGACGGCGACCGCATCGGCCGGCTGCCCACCGGCGAGGTACCGCCCCAGGACGGATGCCAGCCGCACCGCGTGTGCGGGCCGGTCACCGGTGGCGCCCTGCGCGACGATGGCGAGCAGCGCCGCCCGCTCGCCGTCCAGCCAGGCCCGTGCCGCCGCCCGGTCGGTCGGCACCGGCGGCACCACGATGGCCGCCGCCGCGTCGACGGGCGCCGATGTCGCCGACGCGGGGACAGGACCGCCGGGCATTGCCGGCGTGGGGGCCGGGCCGCCGGCCGGGAACAACACGTTCATCGCCGCGGTGGCGGCCGTCAGGTAGTGGTCGAACAGCCGCCCGCGCGCCTCGTCCACCGCCCGCCCAGCCTGCCCCACCTGCGTGGCCTGCTCGGCGGCATACGCCCGCAGCAGATCGTGCATGCCGTAGCGGCCCGGTGCCGTCCGGTGCACCAGATGCGCACGGGCGAGGACGTCCAGGGTGGCCCGGGTCTCGGCGAGGGTGGCGCCGGTGAGGCTGGCGGCCGCGTACGCGTCGAAGTCCGGCCCGGGGTGCAGGCCGAGCAGCCCGAACGCGTGCGCGGCGGCCCGCGGCAGGTGCCGCACCGACCAGGACAGCACCGCCGACACCGAGGCCCGCGGGTCGTCGCCGGCGGTGAGCAGGGCCAGCCGGCGGCGCTGGTCGTGCAGCTCGGCGACGAGGTCGGCGAGCGTGGCGTCGGGCCGGGCGACCACCAACTCGGCGGCGACCCGCAGCGCCAGCGGCAGCCGCGCGCACTGCTCGGCGAGGGTGGCGGCGGCCCCGGGCTCGGCCCTGGCCCGCGCCCCGACCAGCCGGCGCAGCAGCGCGCCGGCGTCACCGGCCGGCAGCAGGCCGACCTCGACCCGCCGCGCACCGTCGACGGCGACCAGCCCCGGCAGCGTGTCGCGGCTGGTCACCAGGGCCGTGCACGACGCGGTGCCGGGCAGCAGCGCCCGGACCTGCTCGACCGACGAGGCGTTGTCCAGCAGGAGCAGCACCCGCCGGTCGGCGACCTCGGTGCGGAACCGGGCGGCCCGGTCGTCCACGTCGACGGGCACGTCCTGCGCCGCCACCCCGAGCGCGGCAAGGAACCGGGCGAGGGCGTCGGCGGCGGGCATCGGCTGCGCCGGGTCGTAGCCGCGCAGGTTCACATACAGCTGGCCGCCGGGGAACCGGTCACGCACGTGATGCGCCCACCGCACCGCAAGGGCGGTCTTGCCGACCCCGGCGGGCCCGGTGATGACCGCCACGAACACCGCCGTCGGCTGGTCGGCGGCCTCGGCGGCCATCGCGTCGAGGGCGGCCAGCTCCGCCTCCCGCCCGGTGAACGTCGACACGTCCGGCGGCAGCTGCGCCGGCACCCGCCCCGCCGGCGCCGGCGGGCCGGCCACGGTGCCGGCCGCGACGCCCGCCGCGCACCGGTGGAAGTCGTCGGCGGCGGCGCCGGTGAGCCCGAACACCTCGGCGAGCAGCCGCACCGTCGGCGGCCGCGGCACCGCGATCCGCCCGCCCTCCAGCTTCACGATGCTGCGGACGCTCAGCCCGGCCTTGGTCGCCAGCTCCTCCTGCGTGAGCCCGAGCCTGCGCCGGTGGGCGCGCACGAGCGCACCGAACGCCCCGGAGCCGTCACCCTCATGCATCGCCACCTCCGACCCTCACGTGCTGCTGCCGGACACCGTACGCCTCCGGTATGACAAGTTCCGACAAAGTTCCGGCCAACGTCCTGGAGCCACGCCCCGTCGTCCGCCACGATGGACGCAGCAGGCCGGCACCGGAGACACGAGGGCACCGGTGCCGGCAGGTGCCAGCAGGCTGAGGGCCGCTGGACCGCCCTGATGGTCGGTCGGTCCGGCCTCAGGTAGCAAGGGTCTTGTGCAGGCGCCTGGCCTCCACGACCAGCCTGGTCGAACCGGACCGGGCGGCCAGATCCGCCAGGCCCGGCACCTCGCCGCGCAAGCCCGAGGCCGCCGCCGCGGTCGAGGCGACCGTCAGCAGATCCGGCAGGCCACGCGGGGTGGCATGCACCGGACGCCCCTTCGCTGCCGGCGCACCCCCGGCCTGCGCGGGCGATGCCGAAGCGGACCGTGACGAAGCGGACCGTGACGAAGTGGGCGACGCCGAAGCGGACGGTGACGAAGCGAGCGATGACGAGGCGGGCGCAGACGAGGCGGGCGTGGTGGCCGGGCCCGGGACCCGGGCGGCGTGCTCCGCGGGCAGCAGGCCGGCCAAGGCGCCCGCCACGACCTGCCACGTCATGCCCGGAGCGATCCGGGCGGCCTCCTCGAGCTGGGTCACGACCCGGCCCAGGACGATGAGCTTGGTGGCGGTCAGGCGGGCGAGCTGGGTGCCGAGCGCGGCGCCGGGGAAGCCGGGCAGGCCGCCGACGGCGAGGAGCGCGTCGAGGGCGGCGATGCGCTCGTCCGGCTGGGTCGCGGCGAGACCATATGCGATGGCGGTCACCGTCGCGCTGCCGGCCGGGCCGCTCAGCTCGGCGGGCAGCGGCAGGAGCCGGGCGTCGCCGCGCCCGCCGGACAGGTCGGTCGCCGCGGCGATGACCGGCAGCAGGTAGCCGGCCACGATTTCGCGCTGCGACGGCAGCACCGACGGCCACACCGCGGCCCAGCTGTGCGAGCCGAGGTCGGCGTCGACGACTGTCGGCGGGGTGAGCTCCGTGAGCCGGTAGGGGTCCAGGGCCGACGGGTCGGGTTGCGCGGCGGCGAAGAAGCGGGACTCGGGCAGCCAGTCGAGATAGCGGCCGCGCTCGGCGCGCTGGCGGTGCACCCGGACGACGTCAACCAGGGGACGGCCGGTGCCGCTGGACTCCAGCCACTCCACGAGCGCCAGACCGGCCTCCGAGCGCAGGGTGCGGGCCTGCCGCAGCGCGTCGGCGTCGACGTCGGCGGGCAGCCGGTAGAGCGCCTGGCGCAGGTCCCGCTGCCACGGCCGCCAGTCCTCCCGCTCGGCGCGGGCCAGCCGCTCGACCAGGGCGCCGGGGTCGATCAGGCCGTTGACCCGGGTCGGGGTCGCCACCAGCGCGGGCACGGGCTCGGTGCGCAGCCGCACCACGACCTCGGCGAACCGGAGCATGAGGACGCCGTGCAGCTTCGCATACGGGTTGCCGACCCGCACGTCCGCGGGCGCGCCGCGCAGGACCTTGGTCGCCTCGGCGAGCACATACGGCAGGCCGGCGGCCTGGTTGAGCCCGGCGGTGAACAGCGCCCCGGCCTCCCGGTGGGCGTCGCTGACCCACCAGCTGACGCCGAGCCGGTCGCCGGCGCGCTGCATCACCGGGGCGAGCGCGGCCCGCAGCCCGTCGGGGTCGGTGGCGTGCAGCCGGACCAGCGCCGCGAGGACCCGCTCGACCGGGACCGTCTGCCAGGGCGCCTGGTCCAGCGCCGCGACCTCCTCCGCCAGCTCGTCGGGTGAGGCGACGCGAGCAGCCCGGCCGCCGCTGCGGCCGGCGTGGTCAGGAACCCGGTGAAGAACCGCGGGTTGGCGGTGGCGGCCCGCTGCGCCACGCCCCCGGCGGTCTGCAGCTGCAGGCCCCCGTCGTGGAGTGCCGACGGGGCGTCAACTGCTGTTGTTGAGTGCTGTTGAGTGCGTTCGAGCGGGTGTTGGTGGCGGGTGGCCGGAAAGTGTCGTACCCGTGGGTGATACTGCCGGGTGTCGGGTTGGAGGAGGTGGTGTGGTGCGGGTGGTGCAGGCGTACCGGTTCGCTCTCGACCTGACGCCGGTGCAGCAGCGGGCGTTGTTGGCGCATGCGGGTGCGGCCCGGGTGGCGCACAACTGGGCCCTTGCCAGGGTGAAGGCTGTGGTCGGTCAGCGTGCCGCCGAACGCTCCTACGGGGTGCCGGAGGAGTTGTTGACGACGGCGGTGGGTTGGTCGTTGCCGGCGTTGCGCCGGGAGTGGAACGCGGTGAAGGGCGTGGTGGCGCCGTGGTGGCCGCAGGTGTCGAAGGAAGCGTTCAACACCGGCCTGGACGCGCTCGCCCGCGGATTGAAGAACTGGGCCGATTCCCGCAGCGGGAAACGTGCCGGCAGGCCGGTCGGGTTCCCGCGGTTCAAGTCCCGGCACCGCAGCGCGCCGAGGGTGCGGTTCACCACGAGCGCGATCCGGGTGGAGCCGGACCGTCGTCATGTGGTGCTGCCGAGGTTGGGGCGGTTGAAGCTGCACGAGTCCGCCCGGAAGCTGGCCCGCCGCCTGGAGGCCGGCACGGCCCGGATCATGTCCGCGACCGTGCGCCGCGCCGGCGGCCGCTGGTAGGTGGCGTTCACCGTCGAGGTCGAGCGGGCCGATCGTGTCCCGGCGCGACCGGCGTCGGTTGTCGGGGTGGATGTCGGCGTCTCGCATCTGGCGGTGTTGTCCACCGGGGAGCTGGTGCCGAATCCGCGGCATCTGGAGGCCGCGCAGGCGTGTCTGCGCAGGCTCGGGCGGGCACTGGCACGCAAGCAGGGCCCCGACCCGCGCACCAAACAGCAGCCGTCGAAGCGGTGGCGGCGCGCCGCTGCCCGGCTCGGCCGCGCACACGCCCGGGTGGGCAACCAGCGCCGGGACGGGCTGCACAAGCTCACCACCCGTCTCGCGGCCGAGCACGGCACGATCGTGGTCGAGGACCTCAACGTGGCCGGCATGTTCGCCAACCGCAGGCTGGCCCGGCGCATCGCCGACGCCGGGTTCGGGCAGATCCGCCGGCAACTGGCGTACAAGACGGTGTGGCACGGTGGCCGGCTGGTCGTGGCCGACCGCTGGTATCCCTCCAGCAAGACCTGCTCGGCGTGTGGCGCGGTGAGAGCCAAACTCGCCCTCGCCGAGCGTATCTACACCTGCACCAGCTGCGGCCTGACCCTGGACCGGGACGTCAACGCCGCGCGCAACCTCGCCGCCCTCGCCGCGAACGCGGCCGAGGTGCGATCCGCCGGGAGTGGCCCGGTGGCAGGACGTGGAGCCAACCACAAGACCCGCACCCGCGGGCAGGAGGCGACGAAACGTCAACCCGGCACCACGGCAACCGCCGCGGGCAAAACCGGGACCGCCGCCCCGCAAGGAGCGGCAGCCGCATGAACGCTCAACAGCACTCAACGGCAACGGCGAGGTAGCTCAGCGACTGCACGGCATTCGTCATGGCGCAGAAGGTAGTCCGGGGGTACGACATTTTTCCGGGGGCGGTGCATGGCCTACGCTCGCGGGCGGTAGGTCGTAGTGCAGAGGTCGTCACGCCACCTTGCGAAGATGGAAGACGCCGGTTCGAATCCGGTCGGCCTACCACCCCACGCCGCGCGGAGGTGCTCACCGTCTTGCGTCATGACCTGCCGCAGTGGCGCCGGATCCGGGCCGAGTCGCTGCCCAGCGACGTCGTGGACGCGGCGGCTGCCGCCCGCGCCGCCGGGGACTGGCGCGGCGCGGCCGCCCTCGCCCGCTGCGACGTGGACGTCACGCTCGACGGCACGCGCTTCGACGCCGCCGCCCTCGCCGCGCTCGATGACGACCTGCGGCACCTGAGCGTGGACCTGCTGCGCTGGCACCTGCCCCGGCACCGCGGCGGGATGAGCACGCTGCAGCCGATGGTGAGCGCGGTCCTCGCCCCGCGGGCCGGCGCGGACACCGCGCCGCTACTGCGGGTGCGGCTGCCGATGTCGCCGACCGGCCCGCAGCGGCTGCGGCTGACCGTCACCACCGCGGCGGACCTGGAGCACGAGCGCTGGTACGTCGCGCCCCGCCACACCTGGGACGTGCGGGAGGCCGCCGGCGTGCGAGAAGCCTGGGGCGGCTCCGGGCACCGCGTGCCGTTCCTCGCGCCGGACGGTTCACCGCTGCCGCCGGAGGTCGTCGGTGCCGGCACCGACGCCGCCGCCGAGACGGAGCGGATCTGGCAGCGGCTCGTGGCCGGTGACCCGACCGGTGACCTGGTCGGGGACCTGGTCGGGGACCTGGTCTGGGCGTGGGCGGCCTGCGGCATCGACGTCACCGGGGTCGACGCCGAGTCGCTGCAACGCCCCTCGGCCCCGCCGACGCTGCCGGTCGGGGTCGCCGCCGAGGCCCGGGCCGCCGCGGCCGCGTTCGGCGTGCCGCAGGTCAGCACCCTGTACGGCGCCTCGCTGACGCTGACCGTCGACGGCATGACCGCCGAGGCCCTCGACGTGAGCGAGTACCTCGAGGTGCCCACCCGGATCCTGACCGGGTCGGTGCCGCCGGACCTGGCGCTGCTGGCCGCCGGGCTGCAGCGCCCCGCCGACCTGCACCCGCTCGTGCGGCAGGCACTGTTCCCGGGGTCCGTCGCCGACCACGGCGTGCCGCCCCGCACCGTGGCGGTTGCCGATGCGGATGTGGTGCGGGTGCGCTGCCAGGGCGCGTGGCACCGGCTGCAGGTGGCCGGCGGGACGCTGCGGCTGCTGGACCACACCGAGGAGGAGCAGCTGCGGGAGCGGGTGCTGCGGACCCTTGGCGGTACCAGTACCGGCTGCTACGCCACGCAGGCGGCGTGGACCACCGGCGTCGGGCGGCTGCCCCGCGCGCTGGCCGGGCGGCGCCGCGAGATCAAGCACCGCATGCAGCACGGCGACACCGACTGGCTGCTCGACGGCCTGCGGCGCGGCGTCATCGACCCGCACATGCGCGACGCGAACGGCTGGTCGCTGCTGCACCTGGTGATGTGGGTCGACTTCGAGCGGGTCCTGCCGTTGCTGCTCGCCGCGGGCGTGCCGGTCGACGCCCGGGACCGCATCGGCCGCACGCCGCTGTATCTGGCGGTGATGAACGGCGGCCCGCCGCAGCTGATGCGGCGGCTGCTCGCCGAGGGCGCGGATCCGCGGGCCGAGACGGTGCACGGCGCGTACCCGGCCTACGTCGCCCGCAGCCGCCAGAACTGGCAGGACCTGACGTTCGTCGCCGAGGCCTGACCGCGCCGCGGTCCACGCCTTGGGATCACAGCGGACGCGATACATATGTACACTCCTCGTGCTCGGCCTTGCGGCAACTTCGACGGGGAAGTTGGGTACATATGGCGATCGATACGGACATTGTTCGTCCCGGGCCGGCGGACGATCTCGGCCGGCACGTCGCCGCATTCACCAACGACAACCTCTTCACCGGCGTTCCGCAACTGTTGCATCCACCCAATCCGTATCGGCGGATGCTGGTGCCCGACGCGGTCGCCGAGGTCGACTTCACCCGCCCGCTGAGCCCGGCCGAGGCGACCGGGCACCGGGCACTGGTCGCGCACCGGCTGCTCGGCACGTTCTACGAGGCCGACACGGTCCTGCTGCCGGAGCAGGGCCTGGGCGCGCTGCGCGGCGACTTCGACCGCTTCTACGGCGACGGGCTGCGCCGGCTGCGCGAGGCGTCCCTGTCGGACCTGGAGCGCTTCGCGTTCGCCCTGCTCGACGACGAGGTCGACGTGACCGGGGCGTGGAGCGTCGAGGACCTGGCCGCATACTTCGAGCACGCGGCCGCCGAGGCGGACGCCGGCGAGGCGGAGTCGCTGACGGCGATCGCCGCGGCCCGCCGGCCGGAGGTGGCCGCCGACACGTACCTGGTGCAGCTGGCGCTGGACGGGCTCACCGAGGCGTCGGCGATGTCGAAGAACCTCGGCGGGGCGTTCGGCCCCGAACAGTCCGCGTTGTTCAAGGTGTTCATCGACGAGTTCGGCTACGGCGTGCACGACGCGAAGCACACCACTATCTTCCGCAAGATGCTGCGCAGCCGCGGGCTGCAGACCCACGTGCACGCCTACTGGAACTTCTATCTGGCCGGGCCGCTGGCGACGAACAACTATTACTACTTCGTCTCCCGCGACCACGCGAGCTTCTTCCGGTACATCGGCGCCGTGACCTACGCCGAACGGGTCTTCGCACCGAGCTTCGTCAATATGATCAGGACGTACCGCGGCGTCTTCGGCGACGACGTCGATCTGCACTACTGCGAGGAACACGCGCACATCGACGCCCATCACGGCCGGATCACGCGGGACGAGATCCTGCTGGCCCTCGCGGAGCGGCACGGCGCCGGCGTCATCCCCGAGCTGGTGCGCGGCATCGCCGAGGCGCGGCTGCTCGGCGGCTGGTTCGAGCAGGACACCGCGGCGCAGATCCGCTGGAGCGACGACCTGGACGCGCACCGGCTGCCCGGCGGCACCCAGACGCCGGCAGGCACCCACGCACCGGCGGAGGGCACCCGCCGCGTGCGGGTCACGGCCGGCAGCCCGTTCGGCACCCGCAGCCACGACCGGGCGGTGGTGGTCACCGCCGAGGACGGCGCCGCCGAGCTGGTCACGGCGCCGACCGGGCCGTCGGCGCGGCTGGCCCGCGGCGACGCGGTGCTCGTGCCCGCCGGCCGCCTGTACGGCATCCGACCCGCAGGCCCCGACTGCACCTACTCGGTCCGCCTCGCCGGGCCCGGCACCACGGCGGTGACCCCATCGGCATCGTGACCATCGACCTGCGCCGGCACAACACCGTGCTGGCCGGGGACGACCGGTACTTCGTGTTCCTCGACGACGGGCGGGCGCGGCTGGTGCCCGACCACTGCCCGCACCGGGGCGGCCCGCTGAGCCTCGGCCGCCGCACCGCGGACGGGCGGCGGCTCGCCTGTCCCTGGCACGGCACCAGAGTCGGCGTGGCGGCGCTGTGCCGCACCGCGCTGCCGATGGTCCGCACCGGCGACACCGCCATCGCCGTGCTGCCCGGCCCACCGGCCGGCGAGACCGGCGAGACCGGCCAGGCCCCGGTGCCGGTCACCGTGATCCACCGCCACATCCTGGCCAACCTCCCACCGGAGGCCGGCGAGGGCACCACCGACGCAACAGCGTAGACGAGGCTCGCGGGGGCGACGGCCACCAGCCACAGCGCCCGCCGGCACAGATTCGGGGGACGATGAAGCGCCGCGCACAACCCACAGCCGTGCCGCCCGCGCACCGCACGAGCGAACACCCGCCCGGGCACCGCACCAACGAACACCCGCCCGGGCACCGTACGAGCGAACACCCGCCCGGGCACCGCGCGAGCGAACACCCGCCCGGGCACCGTACGAGCGACGACCCGCTCGCCCGCGCCGACGCGCTGCTGCACGACGGGCGCTACGAGGAGGCGGCCCAGCACTACCGCTCCGCCCGCGAACGCGACCCGCAGGACTGGCGGGCGGTCACCGGGTACAACCGCGCGATCCGCCGCATCGTCCCGCGCTGGCACTTCGAGATGATGCACGACCACGAGCGGGCACTGCAGTACGAGGCGGCCATCAAGCAGGTCGTCACCGCCGACCACCTCGTGCTCGACGTCGGCACCGGCTCCGGCATGCTGGCGCTGATGGCGGCCCGCGTCGGCGCCGAGCGGGTGGTGGCGTGCGAGGGCCAGCGGGTGGTGGCGGAGACCGCGTCGCGGATCGTCGACGGTGCCGGGTACGCCACCCAGGTCGACGTCGTGCCGAAGATGTCCACCGACCTCGTCGTGCCCGGCGACCTGCCGCGCCGCGCGGACGTGCTCATCACCGAGACGGTCGACTGCGGGCTGCTCGGCGAGGGCATCCTCGCCTCGCTCAGCCACGCGCGGGAGCACCTGCTGACCGACCAGGCGATCATCGTGCCCGGCCGGGCGAGGGTGCTGGCGCAGCTGGTGGAGAGCCGGGCGCTGCACCAGAAGAACACCGTCGGCGAGCTGTACGGCTTCGACCTGTCGGGCTTCAACGAGCTGGCGTCGCTGGAGTACTTCGACACCCGGCTGCGCCGGCACGAGCACCGTGTGCTGTCCGCGCCGTTCGAAGTGTTCCGCTTCGACTTCCACCGCGACGGCCCGGCGCCGCAGCACGCGACGCTGCCGGTGGTGCCGGCGGCCGCCGGGACCTGCCACGCGGTGGTGTTCTGGTTCGAGCTGGAGCTGGTGCCAGGCATCGTCGTGACGAACGCGCCCGACCATCCCACGACGCACTGGAAGCAGGCGGTGCAGTGCCTGCCGCACCCGGTCCCGGTCGACCCGCGCCGCCCGCTCGCCGTGGACGTGCGCCACGACGGGCTGCGCATCTGCTTCACCGGCATCGCGAACCAGCACGAGACCGGCTTCACGAAGGAGCACGAGGCATGACCGCGACGATCCAACCAACGACCGGGCTCCCGGGGCTCACCGCGGCCGTCGAGCGGTACTGCGCCCAGCGGCTGTTCCAGGCCGGGCCCGAGGTGCTCATCGTGGGCAACCCGTACCGGCGCACCATCGGCCTGGAGGACCTCGCCGACCGCGACTTCGCCCGGCCGGTCACCGAGGCCGGCTTCCTGGAGCAGCGGCACCTCGTGGTGAGCCGGATCCTGTGCAACGCGTACGAAAGCAGCATGATCCTGCTGCCAGAGGGCGGCCTCGGCCCGGTGAAGCCGGACTTCGACGCGTTCTACGGCGAAAACGCGCGGCGGCTGCGCGACGCGATCTGGCCGGACCTGGAGCGGTGCTCGTTCGGGTTCCTGCGCGAGGCGGCCGCGGCGCCCGACGTGCGCACCGTCGAGCAGTTACGGGCCTGGTTCATGGCCGAGGTCGACGCGGTCGGCTCCCCCGCCGACGGCAGCGGCAACAACCCGGAGGTCACGGCCGCCCCGCTGCGCGGCACGATGCTCGCCATCACCCAGTGCCGGCACGCCGAGGAGGCGGCCGCCCTGTACCTGTTCCAGCTCGGCCTCGACGCGCTCACCGAGGCATCCGCGATGGCCCGCAACCTCGGCGGCTCGTACGGGCCGGAACAGTCGGCGCTGTTCAAGATCTTCGTGGACGAGTTCGGCTACGGCGTGCACTCCGCCAAGCACAGCACCATCTTCCGCGGGCTGCTGCGCAGCATCGGCCTGCACCCCGACGTGCACGCCTACTGGAACTTCTACCTCACCAGCTCCCTGGCCGGGACCAGCTACTTCAACCACGTGAGCGAGAACCACGCCGGCATGTTCCGGTACATGGGCGCCGTCACCTACCTGGAGTGGCTGTTCGCGCAGGGCTTCGCCGACATGGGCGCCATGCTGCGCACCGTCTTCGGCGACCGGGTCGACACCCGCTACTGCGACGAGCACGCCCACATCGACGTGCACCACGGCAGGATGACGTTCGAGCACCTGCTGCTCGGCTTCGCCCGCACCCACGGCGACGCGGTCATCCCCGACCTGGTGCGCGGCGTGGAGGAGACCAAGGTGCTGATGCGCCTCGGCGACGAGGACTTCCTCGCCCAGATCCGCTGGGCGGACAACCTCGACGCCCACACCACGCCCGGCGGCGCGACCGGAGGGGGCACCCCGAGGATCCTGCGGCCCGGCTCGCCGTTCGTGACGCGGGTGTACGACGAGGACACGCTGTTGTCCGTGCACGACGGCGACGTCGACGTGTACGGGTGGGCCACGCACCGCCCGCACCGGCTGGGCCGCGGCGACGCGCTGCTCGTGCCGCGGGGCCGCCTGCACGGGCTGAAGGCGGCCTCCGCGAGCGCGACCGTGACCGCGCAGCCGGCGGTCAGTCCGGCTCGATGACCAGCTCCTTCTCCAGGGCGCGGATCGCCTCGCGGTCCGCGTACACCTGCTCGACGTCGTCGTGGGCGAGCAGGATGTACCCCATCGTCATGCTCGACACGAGGTCGGTGGTGGCCTCGACCCGGTCACCGGTGCGCACCAGGAACACCGGCCGGTTGTAGCTGGGCAGGTCCCGGGCCCGCTCGAAGATCTCCGCGTTGCGCACCACCCCGGACGTCTCGGCGATGAGGAACACCGCCATCACCCGCTGGTGCAGGGTGAACCCGGCCGGCAGGCTCGGGCCGCGCCCCGCGCAGATGTCGACGATGCGCGACACCTGGCTGCTCTCCCCCGCCGTGGCCACCTCGCTGCACAGCGGCTTCATCGCCCCCGCCGGGCGCGGGTTGATCTCCACCAGGCGCATCCCGTGCTCGGTGTCCATGACCTCGGTGTGCGCGGCCCAGTAGCGGAAGCCGACCGCGTCCAGGCAGCCGAACGTGTAGTCCAGGACGTGGCCGAACTCGTCGAGGTCGTAGGGCAGCCACTCCACGTTGTCGTAGATGGCCCAGCCGTTGGCGTTCTGCACCTTGCGGTAGCGGGTGATGTCGGTCAGCGAGTGCCGCCCGTCGTAGCTGACGGTGTCGATCGCGTACTCCATGCCGGTGATGTACTCCTGCACCAGCACCTTGTCGTTGACCGCGCCGTAGCGGTTGACGGTGCCGAGGAGCCCGTCGACGAGGTCCTGCCAGCCCTTGCCGCCGAGGGCGAAGCCGACGCCGTCGGTGCCGGCGCTGGTGGCCGGCTTCACCACCAGGTCGCGGCCGGCCAGCCCCTCCCGCTCGATCCACGCGGCGATCTCGGCGTGGTCGGCGGCGTAGGTCTGCTTGATGATGTCCAGGCCGTGCCCGGCGACCGCCTGGTGCGACAGGTACTTGTTGCGCCGCGCCGCGGCCAGCTCCGGCACGTTGACCCGGTCGGGGGTGAGGATCTGCCCGAGCCGCCCGCACAGCCCTTCGATGCGGTCGGTGCCCGGCACCACGCCCACGACGTTTCCCAGCGCCCGGAGCCGCTCGGCGGTGGCCGCGTCGTCGCCGTGGTGCTCGACGACCGCCACGTACTCGTCGTCGCGGAACGCGGTGAGCACCCCGATCCCGGCGACGGACGGGTCGATGAGCGCGACCGGGGCGATGCCGGCCTCGCGCAGCGCGGCGGGGATCAGGCTCGCCGAGGAGAACGGCTCGGCGAGCACGACGACGGGTCGGTTCATGGTTTCCCTTCCCACCCGCGTCACTGCGGGTCCGGGTACGTGAACGAGCAGGTGAACACGGCGCCGGTGGCCTCGTTGATGACGGAGCCGGCGCCGGCCCGCGACGCGCGCAGGAACGTGCCGGCGTAGCCCTGCTCGAAGACGAACACGCCCCACACGGGCAGCCACTGCGAGGTCCCGTCGCCGTCGGGGACGACCTCGAGGGCGCCGTCGACGCGCTCCTGCACGACGTGGCGGCCGTCCAGGGCGGCGGTGAGCGCGGCTTCCCACTGCTCGCCGGTGACCTCCGAGCCGATGGTGACGCCGTCGCCGCTGGAGCCGGAGCCGGGCTTGACCACCAGGTGCTGTTGCTCCTGCCGGCAGTGCGGCAGCAGCTCGGGTGTCAGCCGCCGGGTCCACGGCAGGACCCGGTCGACGGCGGCGGCCTCCGCGGCGGTGAGCCGGCCGTCGTCGCGCAGCTGCGACACGAGCGCGAGGTTGCCCTTGTTGGCGGTGATGCCGTGGTCGAACGACGCGAAGAACACCACGGTGCCCTTGTCCTGGGCGCGCAGGACCGGCGCGAGCCACTCCTCGGCCTGCGGCTCGGCGCAGAACTCCTCGAGCGTGAAGTACCGCATGACCACGTCGACCGGGGTGCCGTCCACGTGCAGCCGGCCGTCGCGCTCGACGAGGTCGGCGATGTGCGTGATGCGGATGTCGATGCCCCGGCCCGCCATGTGGTGCACGAACGACTCGTACCAGGCGCGGTACCGGGCGATGTTCTTGGAGATGTCGGTGAGGGCGACGACCGGGTCGGCGCCGCCGGTGACCGGTGCGGCCAGCCGCCGCAGGTAGGTGGCGATCTCCCGGCCGGTGTCGACGTGGCCGAGCCCGTGCTCCTCGGCGAAGCGGCGGAACTGCGGCAGCCGCAGGTACCCCTCGTTGATGGCGGCCCAGTCGACGCCGCCGAGCTCGCTGCCCGCGTTGAGCTCCAGCAGCCGGAAGCCGGTGCCGTCGAAGTACAGGTCGGGCCGGGCGTAGCGCGGTGTGCCCGCACCGGGTGGCACGGCGCAGGCCAGGTCCGTGGCCCGCGCGTCCATGCCCAGCTCCTCGCACAGCCGCCGCCGGTCGCCGCCGTAGAGCCGGTCCGGCAGCGACGTCACCAGGTCGATGACGGTGCCCAGGTCGGCCGCCACCTGGCGCAGCGCGGACTCCGGCAGGAACAGCGGGCGGGACAGCAGCCTGGTGCCGTGCGCGCCGGCGTAGGCGGGCTCCAGCGGCAGGCTCCGGCCGTGCGCCGGTACCGGCGGCGACGCGCCCCGGAACGCGGCCAGGTACGCCTCGGTGACCCGGTTCATGCCTGCACCGATCGACGGGCGCTATTGGCACGGGGTGGAATACGCATCGATCATCCTCCACAATGCGAGACGGTCCACAGACTACGCCGATCATCTTCACGAGGTGACCCCCGTGAATCTCCCCGTCGAATGGAGTTCTGCGCCATGACCCCCGAGGCTCCACCGACGGTCATGCGGACCGTGCGCGCCATGACACTGCCGGTCTGGGTGCTGCTCATCGGGACGCTCGTCAACACGGTCGGCAGTTTCCTGATGCTGTTCCTGACGCTGTACCTGACCCAGAAGGGGTTCGAGCCGTTCCACGCCGGGCTGGCGCTCGGCGCGTGGGGTGCGGGCCGCATCGCCGGCGCGTTCATCGGCGGCGCGATCGCCGACCGGATGGGGTACCGCTTCGCGATGGCGCTGTCGATGTTCTCGACCGCCGCACTGATCACCGCCCTGATCGGCGCCGCGAACGCCGGCAACCCGTGGCTGGTCGTGCTGGCCGCGCTCGCCGCCGCGTCGCTCAACGGCATCTGGCGCCCGCCCGCGCAGGCGATGATCACCGAGGCGACGCCGCCGGGGCAGCTGGTCATGGTGATGGCGTTCTGGCGGCTCGCGTTCAACGTCGGGGTGCTGGTCGCGCCGGTGCTCGGTGCGCTGCTGTCGCGGGTGTCGTGGGACCTGCTGTTCTGGGTCGAGGCGGGCTCCTCGGCGCTGTTCGGCGTGCTGGTGCTCACCGCGCTGCCGTCGGTGTCCGCGCCCGCGGGGAAGCCGGCGACCGCCGGGGAGGCCGCGCCGTTGCCGGCCAGCTACGGCCGCGTCCTGCGCGACGGGGCCTTCGTGCTGTTCCTGTTCGCCCTGCTGGTCAACGGCATCGTGTACATCCAGGGCCCGGCCACGCTGTCGCTGCACCTGGACGAGCTGGGCTACCGGCCCGAGGTGTTCGGCGCGCTGGTCTCCCTCAACGCCCTCACCGTCATCTGCCTCGAGGTGCCGGTCACCAAGGTCACCCAGCGCTGGCAGCCGCGGACCGCGGTCGCGACCGGCATGGCGCTGACCGGGGCCGGCCTGGCCCTGTGGGGCGTGGAGCTGGGCATCGCCGGCCTCGTCGTCGCCACCCTGGTGTGGACGATGGGCGAGGTCGTCGCGAGCCCGTCGATGTTCGCCTACCCGGGCGTGGTCGCGCCGGCGCACCTGCGGGCCCGGTACATCGCGGCGACCACCGTGGCGAACCAGGTCGGCTACTCGGTCGGGCCCGTCATCGGCACCGCCCTGTTCGCCGGCGTCGGCGGCGCCGTGTTCTGGATCTGCGGCGCCCTCGCCGCCGCGGCGGTGCTCGCCGTGCTGGCCGGCATCAAGACCGTCGACACCGTCCGCGCCGAAGCTGAAGTATCGGCGCCGGGCAAACCCGAAACACCAGACGCATTGATCGCCGACGACGCGCAATCACGCCGCGAAGGGGCAGCCGTCGATGGGCCGGTGCCGTAGTCTGCGGCGAGGCACGTTGGGAGGTTCGAAGCCCCTGGCGACCGCACGGGGGCACACCTCTGCCGATCAATGACGATCAGGAGGAGCTAGGTGACTAGCACCAACACGTTGACAACCGAAGGGCCGGGCACACTCGGCCCCGACGGCGTGGCACGGTTCTGGCGCGACGGATTCGCCGGGCCGTTCCCGCTCGGCCTGCCCGACCAGGAGCTGGCCGAGCTCGCCGACCGGTGCGAGCGCATCGTCGAGGAGCGGCACACCCAGCCGCTGTACGGCCGGTACGCGCTGCGCGACTGGCACCTCGTCGACCCCGACCTGGAGCGCGTGTTCACCCAGGAGGCCATCGTCGGGCGGGTCGTCGAGCTGCTCGGCCCCGACCTGCTGCTGTGGCGCTCGAAGATCTTCTACAAGCCGCCGGGCGCCGACGCCATCGGCTGGCACCAGGAGTGGGGCAAGTTCGACGGCGAGGAGATCGGCAACTCAACCCCCTCCCTGCAGCCCGCCGGCGACGGCGACGACGTCTGGGACCTCACGGTGTGGGTCGCCCTCGACGACGTCACCCCGGAGAACGGCCCGCTGCAGTTCGCCGCCGGCACCAACACCACGAAGGTGCCGTGGGTAAAGGTACCGATGACGCAGTCGGCCTTCTACGAGGAGCCGTTCGTCGGGCTCACCAAGGAGCAGGTCGCCGACCGGACCCGGCGCAGCGAGCTGGTCCTGGACATCGACACCGCGAACTGGCTCGACGGGTACGACGTCGCCGCGGCCAGCCTCGAGGAGCTCACCGGGTACCTGCACGGCCGCTTCGACGCGCTGCTGGCCAAGTTCACCGACTTCGAGCCGGCCCCGGGCACCGTCGCCACGATGGTGATGCCCCGCGGCAGCTTCGTCATCTTCAGCGAGCGCACCATGCACGGCTCACCGCCGAACAACTCCGACCACCGCCGCATGGCCGTGAACTGCCGCCTGACCCGCGCCGACACCCTCGTCTACCCGGGCCGCCTGCAGGGCGCCCTCATCGACGGCTCCAACCTCGACATCAGCAAGCACGAGAGCCTGCTCGTCACCGGCCGCTCCCTCGAGCCCCGCAACGTCATCCGGGGCTGACCCGCGCCACCACGACCCGGCCGGCCCCACCCAGGCCGGCCGGGTTCCTGCGCCGCGGACCTGACCTTCGCGCGAGACACCGGCGGGCGGCGTGCCGTCGCTCCGTCGGGGAATCGCCTTACATCGATTTCGGTGGTTATGCTGGACGGGGGGCGAGCACGGCGAATCGAGGTGGTCCGTGGACGCAGGGTCCCCGGCGCGGCGTGGCTCCTACTTCTTCCTGAGCTACGCCCATTCGGCGCCGGCCGTCGACGAGGTGCCGGTGGACACCGACCACTGGGTGCGGGTGTTCCACGACGACCTGACCGCCGCCGTGCGCGAGCTCGCGCGGCCCGACGCCGTCGCGGGCGCCGGGCTGGTCGAGGACCTGCTGCGGCCCGGCGGCGACTGGGGAGCCGCGCTCGCCGGCGCGCTCGGGTCCGCCGAGGTGTTCGTCGCGTTGTACTCGCCGGGGTACTTCAAGAAGGCGTGGCCGCTGCGCGAGCGGACCTCGTTCCAGCGGCGGCTGCGGCACCTGCGTGAGGGCGCCGACCGGCAGCGGCACCTGCTGCCGGTGCTGTGGTCGCCGCTGCTGACGTGGGAGCGGCGCACCGAGATCCGCGACGCGCTCGTCATCGGTGAGGGGGTGCCGGGGTACGCCGACAACGGCCTGCGGGCGCTGTGCATGCTGCGCTCGTACGGTGACGAGTACCGCGAGATCGTGCGCCGGATCGCCGCGCGGATCGTCGATGTCGCCGAGCACCACCCGATCGGGCCGTCGTGGGCGCCCGCGCCGCAGGACGTCGAGGACCCGTCCGGGGCGCCGGCCCAGCTCGTCGTCGCGGTCCTGGCCCGCACCGCCGACGACGCGCCGGACGGGCGCGCCGGGCACGTCTACGGCGCCGACGCCGGGCAGTGGCGGCCGTTCGCGGAGCCGCAGGCCCGGCCGCTGGCCGACTACGTCGCGATCACCGCCGAGCGGCTCGGGCTGCCGGCCCGTACGGCACCGATCACCGTGACCCAGCCCGCCACGACCACCGCCACCCAGACTGCGGCGGGCTCGGACAGCGCGGCGGTGCTGCTCGTCGACCCGTGGGTGGCCGCCGGCGACGGCGGTGCCGCGCGGGTGCGGGCGGCGCTGTCGGCGCTGCCGTCGTGGGTGCTGCCGGTGGTCGTGGTCGACCGGCGCGACCCGCAGTTCCAGGTCGGCGCCGAGCTGGCCGGGCGGATCGCGGGGCTGGCCGGTGAGACGGTGGCGCCGTGCGTGGTCGAGGCCCGCGACCTGCGGCACTTCCTGGAGGCGGTGCCGGTGCTGGTGACCGAGGCCCGCCGGCGGCATCTGCGGCAGGCGCCGGTGTTCATCCTGGAGCCGCAGCACACAGCGCCGCGGCCGTGGAAGCGTGGCGATGGTTGACGACCGGCGCGGGCACGTCATCACGTTCTACTCGTTCACCGGCGGCGGGGACCGGACGATGGCCCTGGCCAACGTCGCGTGGATCCTCGCCGCCGCCGGGCACAAGGTGCTCGCCGCCGACTGGGACCTGGAGTCGCCGGGCCTGCACCGCTTCTTCCACCCGTTCATGGACGCCGGCGTGTTCGACAACCAGGGCGGCGTCATCGACCTGATCCGCGAGTACGAGGACATCAGCGCCCGCCAGGACCCGCGCCGGCCGTCGGACTGGCACGAGGAGCAGGCGCGGGCCAGGCGGCTGGCGTTCCCGCTGAACACCGGATTCCGCTCCGGCGGCGAGCTGCACTTCCTGTCCGCGGGCCGGCAGAATCAGGACTACCGCGTCAGCGTCGGCGGCCTGGACTGGGACGCGTTCTTCGAGGCCCGCGAGGGCGCGCTGTTCTTCGAGGCGCTGCGGGCCAGTATGAAACGCGACTACGACTACACGCTCATCGACGCCCGCGCCGGGCTCAGCGACTTCGCCGACATCTGCACCCTGCACCTGCCGGACACGCTGGTCGACTGCTTCACCCTCAGCGACCACGGTATCGAGGGTGCGGCGATGATCGCCCGGCGGGTGGCGCGCACGTACCGCTCGCGCAACATCCGGGTGCTGCCGGTGCCGGTGCGCGTGGACCATCTCGCGGAGCAGCCGAAGCTGGACGCGGGCCGGGCGTTGGCGATGCACCGCTTCGCGCAGTTCCCCGAGCACCTCGCCGAGCCGGAGCGGGCGAGGTACTGGTCCGACGTCGAGGTGCCCTACAGCGCGTTCTACGCCTTCGAGGAGACCCTCGCCGCGTTCGGTGACCCGCCGGGCACGCGCAACACGCTGCTGGCCGCGTACGAACGGCTCACCGGCTACCTGACCGACCAGCGGGTGACCGCCCTGGCGGAGCTGCCGGAGGCCGACCGGACGCGGGGCCTGGACCGGTTCCGCCGGCAGGTGGTGACCCAGGACGACGAGATCACGCTGCGGTACGCCCCGGCCGACCAGGTCTGGGCCGAGTGGGCGGAGCGGGTGCTGCAGCGCGTCGACGTGCGGGTCAACGACCCGTGGCGGCGCCCCGGCGAGCAGGGCACCGTCCGGGCCCGCACGATGGTGCTGCTGTCGCGCTCGTACAGCGGCGCCGACAGCAGCGTGCTGCCCCGCGACGACCCGGGCGTCCGCCTGCCGCTGGCGGTCTACCTGACCGACCTGGCGCCGCTGCCCCGCTACCCGTCCAACCTGTCGGCGCACCTGCACGGCCAGCAGCACCACGACGCGGTCGAGGCGGTCCTGCGGCTCGTCGGCCGCCGCGACGAGGAGGTCGTCGCCCGGGTGGCGGTGCAGGTGGGCCGGTACCCGGGCACGCCGCCGGCGATCTTCCACGGGCCGGCCCGCAACCTGCGCTTCACCGGCCGCGAGGAGCAGCTGCGGGAGCTGCGGCAGCGGCTGCTGGAGTTCGACGGCACCGCGATGCTGCCCGGCTCCTACCCGGTCGTGCTGCAGGGCATGGGTGGCGTCGGCAAGACCCAGCTGGCGATGGAGTACGCCTACCGGTACCGCACCGCGTACGACATCGTGTGGTGGATCGACGCGGACCCGCCGCAGTTCGTCGACACGCAGCTGCTGGACCTGGGCGGCCGGCTGCACGGCCGGGCGGTGCAGACCCCGCAGGCGGTGCTGGCGGCGCTGGCCCGCGCCGACTTCCCGCGCCTGCGCTGGCTCATCGTGTTCGACAACGCCGAGGAGATCGGCGCGCTGGGCCCCTTCCTGCCGCAGGGCGCCGGGCACGTGCTGCTGACCTCGCGCAACCTGCAGTGGCGCGACACCGTCGACACGATGCCGGTCGAGGTGTTCGCCCGTCGGGACAGCATCACGCTGCTGCGCCGCCGGCTCGGCACGATCTCCACCGAGGACGCGCACCGGGTCGCCGACGCGCTGGGCGACCTGCCGGTCGCGGTCGCCGCCGCCGGTGCCTGGCTGGCCGACACGGGCATGCCCGTCGAGCGCTACCTGCGGCAGATCTTCCAGCAGGACGCGCAGGCGCTGCCGGACGACGACCCCAGCTCGTGGCAGATCGGCAAGACCTGGGACCTGTCGCTGAGCGTGCTGCAGCAGCGCTCGCCCGGCGCGTACCGGCTGCTGCAGCTGTGCTCGGTGCTCGCGCCGCAGATCGCGCCGGACCTGATCTACAGCGACGCGATGGGTGAGGCGCTGCGCCCGTACGACCCGCGCGCCGCCGACCGCATGGAACGGGCCCGGCTGGTGCAGCAGATCAACCGGCTGGCGCTGCTGAAGCTGGACGTGCGCGCGGGTATCCACGTCCACCGCCTGCTGCAGCATGTCGTGCGCGAGCGGATGTCGGCCGAGGAGATCGCCGCCGCCCGCCACGACGTGCACCTCATCCTCGCCGCGGTGCGGCCCAGCGGCGACGTCGACGACCTGCGGCACGCCGCCGGGTTCCGGATGCTGTGGCCGCACCTGGCGATCTGCGGCGCCGTGGACTGCGCCGACGAGGCGGTCCGGGAGCTGCTCGTCGACTGGGTCCGCGCGCTGTGGCTGAGCACCGCCTACGCGCAGGGCGAGCAGGCCGCGGCGTGGATCGCGGCGCGCTGGCAGGAGCTGCTGCCGGAGCGGGAGAGCGACCCGGTGGCGCGCGACGTGCTGCGCCGGCAGCTGCTCAGCCTGCGCGCCAACCTCGCCAACCTGCTGCGCGACCGGGGCAGGTTCACCGACGCGCTGGCCACCGACGAGGCGGTCCTCGCCGAGCAGCGCACCCTGTTGGGCGAGGCGAGCCCGTACACGCTGATGACGGCGGGCGGCCTGGCCGGTGACCTGCGGGCGCTCGGCCGGTACACCGAGGCGCTGCACCTGGACCAGCGCACCTGCGCGGCGTGGTCCGGCGACTACGGCGACGACTACCCGCGCACGCTCGCCGCGCACAGCGACCTCGCGGCCTCGCACCGGCTGCTCGGCGACTTCCGCGCGGCCCGCCGCCACGACGAGGACGTGTACCAGCGCCGCCGGGTCGTGCTCGGCCCGGAGCACGGCGCGACCCTGCACTCCGCCTCGATGCTGGCCCGCGACCTGCGCGACGCCGGCGACCACGAACGCTCCGTGGAGCTGCTGCGGGAGGTGCTGCAGACCGCGATCCGCGTGCACGGCGACGATGCCCGGATCACGCTCAACACCCGCGCGAACCTCGGGGTGTCGCTGCGCGGCGCGGGCCGCCCGCAGGAGGCGGAGGACCTGCTGGAGTCCGCGTACGAGCGGCTGCTGGACGGGTTCGGCGCGGAGCACCCCGACACCCTCGCCTGCCGGTTGAGCCGCGCCGTGAACATCTACGCGCTCGGCGACCTCGAGGCGGCCCGGCGCGAGATGACCGGTGTGCACGAGGCGTACCGGCACCGGCTCGGCGACCGGCACCCGCACACGATCGCGTGCCTCAACAACCTGGCGGCCGTCGACCGCGGCGCCGGGGTCCTCGCGGAGGCGCTGCACTGCGCCGGGGACGCCGCGGACGGCTTCGCCGCGGCCCTGCCGCTGGACCACCCGTACGTGCTGGCCGCCAGGATGAACGTCGCGGTGTGCGCGGCCGAGCTGGAGCCGGACGCAACCGTCCTGCAGGACCTGCGGCTGCTGCTGGACCGGCTGCGCCGGCGGATCGGCCCCGACCATCCGGACACGCTGCGGTGCGCGGCGAACGTCGCGCTGCTGCTGCGGCACCGGCCGTCCGGGGACGAGCCCGTCGACGTCGACGCGGTGCAGGTGCTGACCCGGTTGCGGGCCCGGCTCGGCGCCGCGCACCCGGTCGTGGCCGCGTTCGAGGAGCGGCGGTACCTCTACCGGGTCCTCGATCCGCACCCGTACTGATACCGTCACCGACTGCCACCAACCGGTGACGATCGCGGATCCACGTTGTGTATCTTTTTCGGACACGCGGCGAGCACACAGGAGGACTGCGGTGCCCGAACAACGGTCGAGACTGGAGGTCCGCACGGGCACCCGGGTGCTGACGTATCAGGTCGCCGGCCCCGACGACGGCCTGCCGGTGTTCCTCCTGCACGGCACCCCCGGCAGCAGCAGCGGCCCGCGGCCGCGCAACATCGTGCTGCACCGGCTCGGCATCCGCCTGATCTCCTACGACCGTCCCGGCTACAACGGCTCGACCCGGCTGCCCGACCGGCGGGTCGCCGACGCCGCCGACGACGTCGGGATCCTGGTCAAGCACCTGGGCCTGCACCGGTACGGGGTCGTCGGCCGCTCCGGCGGCGGGCCGCACGCGCTCGCCGTCGCCGCCCAGCGACCCGACGAGGTCATCGCCGCCGCCGTGCTGGTCAGCGTGGCCCCGGCAGACGCGCCGGACCTCGACTGGTTCGGCGGGATGGCCGACTCCAACGTGGAGGCGTACACGATCGCCGATGCCAGCCCGACCACGCTCGCCGAGCGGATCCGGCTGCGGGCCGAACGGATCCGCCGCGACCCGGAGAGCCTCATCGAGGTGCTGCGCGACGAGCTGCGCGACCCGGACCGGCGCATCGTCGACGACACGTCCATCCGGCGCCTGCTCGCCGAGACCTACGCGGAGGCGCTGCGGCTCGGCGCCGACGGCTGGATCGACGACGCGCTCGCGCTGCGCGGCAACTGGGGCTTCGACCTGGGTGACATCACCGCGCCGGTGCGGCTGTGGCACGGCGAGGACGACAACTTCTCCCCGGTGAGCCACACCCGGTGGCTGGCGCGGCAGCTGGCGCGCTGCGAGGTGCAGGTCCAGCCGGGCGCGGCGCACTTCGGTGCCATGGAGATCCTGCCGCAGATGCTCGACTGGCTGAAGTCCCGCACCGCCCCGGCCTGACGCCGCTGTCATCGCTGGAAGTACTCGCCGTTCCAGGTGTACCGCAGCTCCTGCGACGCCCCGTTGCCCGGCGGGCCGGCTCGCAGCCCGCCGCGCCAGCGGCGGCGTGACGGACGGTGCGCACGACGGTCAGTGACCCTGCATCGCCGGGGAGCGGTACACGCTGGGGACGCGGAACCCGGCGCACCACTCGGTGAGGCGGGCGGCCTCGGCGTCCAGGGCGCGGCGGGCGGCGGCGGGGACGTCCTCGAGCAGCCGCACCTCCACCACGCCCGCCGGGTCCTGGACCCAGCAGCCGACGACACGGCCGTCGACCCACGCGGTGGTGCCGGCGTTGCCGCGGCGGTCGAAAAGCAGGTCGCGGTGCGGCGCGGCGGGTCCGCCGAGGTAGAAGTCGCGCTGCTGCCAGCCCATGACGGTCGGGTCGAGCACCGGCAGCAGCGCCGCCCACGGGCCCGGGTCGGCGACGTCGTCGAGGTCGTCGGGCAGGAGCCAGCCGGTGCCGCCGCCGTCGAGGGAGACCGCGACGGCGTCCAGGGCGGCGAGCGCGGACCGCACGATGCCCTTGGTGGCGCCGAACCACCAGACCAGGTCGTCCTCGGTGCCCGGGCCGAAGGTGTACAGCCAGCGGCGCACCAGCTCGCGGTAGCCGTCGGCGGCGGTCCACCACGACTGCGCGTCGGGCAGCCACTGCGACATCGGGGTCCAGCGGGGGCGGGACACGTGCCAGCCGCCGGCGTTGACGCCGCGCACCACGTCGGCGGCGGCGCTGAGGTAGGTCAGGACCCGCGTCGCGGCCTTCGGGTCGGCGTTGGTGACCGCGAGCGTCACGTCGATCATCGGTACGGCCCGGCGGATGTCGGCGGCCGGCCGGCCGTCGGCGGCGCCGGCGAGCGCGTCGAGGACGGCGGCGCGGGCCTGGTCGACCCAGTCGCCGCCGGCCGAGGCGAGACCGGACTGCACGACGTCCTTCGCGAGGCGGGCCCGTTCGGTGGCGGCGACCCGTGCCGACGCGCTGGGCCACACCGCCGGCAGCAGGTCGCGCGGGAACACGAACAGCGTGCGCCGCATCGCGAGCTGCTTGACCAGGATGCGGTCCTGGTACAGGGCGCGGTCCACGTCGGCGGGGTGCAGGTCGGCGACGCGGGCCCGGCACGCCAGGTGCACGGTGGCCGGCTCGGTGGCGTGCAGCACGGTCATCGCCCGGGTGGCCGCCTCCGGGGTGCCGGCACGGTGCGCCGGTGCGAGGGCGTGCCGGACCGCGAGCCGGGCGCGGCGCTGCTGGTCGCTCACGTGGCGCATCCGGGCCATGCTACTGATCGTCGCGGCGGGCCCGGACGCCCGCCGCGGACGTCGGTCAGTTGACGGCGTCGGGTGTGGGCGCGGCGGGGCGGGCGGTGCCGAGCGCGGTCTGGATCGCCTTGACCAGGACGCTCACCACGAGCGCCACCGACGGGCGGATCGAGGACTCCTCCATGCTGACCGTGCCGGTGAAGCCGGCGTGGTCGCTGATCTCCTGCAGCCGCTGGCGCGCCGCCACGATCTCGTCGCCGCTGAGATACAGCGCGGGCTCCATCCGGGCCGCGGCCACCAGCGCGGCGAGGGCGGCGGTGCGCTCGTCCGGCACGTCGTCGCCGGTGAGGGCGCGGCCCAGCCGGGCGCGCAGCTCGTCCTCGACGGTCGGGTCGGCGGTCGGGTACCGGTGCACGTGGATGAAGCCGAGCTGGGTCTCGTCGACGTCGCGCAGGATGCCGCGGCCGCACAGGTCGGCGAGGACCCGGTCGCGCAGCCCGTGCCGCAGCCGTTGCAGCCAGGACGCCGGCGTGTGCGGGGTGTCGGCGGCGACCCGGGCGAGGACCTCGTCGGCGATCGGCTCGCCCGTCGGTGCCGCGTTGACGACCACGATCATCCCGCCGGCGTACGCCAGCCGGCCGGCGAGCGCCAGATCGACCAGGACCCCGGCGGCCATGCCCAGGTCAAGGCCGATGTGGGAGCCGGTGGCCTTGCCGGACTCGTCATCGTAGGCGAGCAGGAGCAACTCCTCCGCCAGTGCAACGGAACTCATGGCTCGGAACGGTAGCGCGCCCCCGCTCGTCCCGCACTACCGTGTCCGCTACATGTATGGCTCCGCCGTCAACCGGTGAGGACCTCATCGGCGAGGCGTTTGACCGCCGCCGTCCCCAGCGGACCGGCGATGCCGACCGGGACGCTCCACCGGCCGATGGTCCATGCCTGTGCCAGCAGTTGGCGGGCGCGGACCGGCTCGTCGCGCGCCTGCAGCACCTGCGCCAGGAGGCTGAGGTTGCGCGCCCGGTGGTTGAGGTCGGTCGTCGCCCGGGCGAGGTCCTCGGCCCGCTCGTGGTCGCCGAGCGTGGCGGCCGCCTGCACCAGCCGGGCAATCGCCTGGCCCTGCAGGTTGGGGTTGTGGATGTCCTGGACGTCCTGCTCGACGAGGCCGACCAGGCGCCTGGCCCGCTCGTGGTCGCCGCCGGCCAGTGCCACCTCCGCCAGCCCGGCCAACGCCTCGGCTCTGCGGTCCGCGCCCGCGAACGCCCGGCTGAGCTCCTCGACCCGGTCGGCGAGCCGGGCGGCGCGGGCGTGGTCGCCGCGGGCCGCGACCGCCGCGACCAGCCGGGTCAGCACCTCCACCTGCGGGAACATGCTGGAGATGGACGGGACCAGTCGCTCGACGTGCTCGGCCAGGCGCTCGGCGCGCAGGCGCTCGTGCGGGTCGGTCCCCGTCGCCTTCAGCAGGTGCAGCGACGCGTCCGCCTGCCGGTACGGGTCGGCGATGGCCTCGACGCAGCGTTCGGCCTCGCCGGCCAGGCGGCGGGCGCGGCCGGGCTCGCCGTCCGCGACGGCCGCGGCCACCAGCCGGATGACCGCGGTGGCCCGCACGTGCGCGTCCGCGATGGCCGTCGCGGCGCGTTCGGCCGCGCTGTGGTCACCGCCAGCCGCGATCGCCTGGGCCAGCAGGCCCGTCGCCTGCGCCCGGTCCTGCGGGTCGGTGGCGGCGCGGGCGGCCTGCCCGGCACGCTCGGTCAGCGCCACCGCCGCGGCGTGCCCGGCGGCGGCCACTGCCAGCCCGGCCAGCGCCTGCGCGCGGCAGCCGGCCGCGACGGCGGCGTCCACGAGGCGCCCGGACCGGTCGAGGAGCCGCCCCACCTGCTCGCCGTCGCCGGCGACCGCCCGCAGCAGCCGGGCCAGCACCTCCAGCTGCCGGTCCGGTCTGGTCACGGCAGGGACCAGTTCGGCGGCGCGCCCGGCCAGCCGCCCGGCACGGCCGTGGTCGCCGAGGGCGGCCACGGCGTCGACCAGCCGGCTGAGGTCGTGCACCCGCTCGTAGGGATCGGCCGCGGCCCGGGCCAGCCGCTCGATGCGTTCCCCGAGCCGCCGGGCCCGTTCCTGGTCGCCGCCTGCCGCGGCGGCGACCGCCACTCCGGTCAGCACCGCCGCCTGCCGGACCGGGTCGGCGATCCGGCCGGCCATCGCTTCGGCGCGGTCGTACGTCCCGCCGGCCGCGGCCGCCTCCGCGGCTTCGGCCCACACTTCCGCCAGCCGTGCCGGGCTGCCGATCGCCGCGGCCAGGCGCTCGGCGCGCGCGTCATCACCGGCGGCGGCGACCATGCCGACCAGCCGGGCCAGGGCGTGCTCCCGCTCGCGGGAGTCCTCGATCGGCCGCAGGAAACGCTCCGCGGTGTCGAAGTCACCGCGGCCGGCGGCCGCGTGCATCAGTCGCGCCTGCACCGTCCACTGGTCATACGGGCTGAAGATCGTCGAGATGAGCCGGTCGACCTGGTCCAGGTCGCCGGCCGCCAGGGCGGCCTCCGACACCAGGGTCACGACGTCCGCCTCGAGCATACCGTCCACCGTCGCGGCGACCCGCTCTGCTTCGTCGAGGTCACCGTCGGCGAGGGCCAGGTCCACGATCCTGGCGAGGACGGCCCCGCGCAGATCCACGTGCCAGACCTGCTCGGCGAGCTGTTCCGCGCGGCCGCGGTCGCCCGTCGTCACCGCCAGGTGCGCGAGCCGGGCCAGCAGGTCGGCCAGCGGCAGGGGCCGGCGCCCGGTGGCCTGCAAGGCCCGCTCTGCGGCGTCGACCAGCCGGCGGACGCGGTCATGGTCGCCGCCATCGGCGACCGCCTCCGCCAGCTCGATCAGCAGCAGCGCCTGCGGATACGCCGCGTCGGCCGCCACGATCAGCCGCTGCGCGCGGCCGGCCAGCCGGTCGGCGCCCGCCGGATCACCGTCGGCCGTGCGCGCCGCGGCCGCCCCGATCAGCGCCTGGACGCGCACATACCTGCCGCTCGCCACCATGAGGCGCTCGGCCCGCTCGTCGTCACCGGCGGCGAGGCACGCGGCGGCCAGCTCGATCAGCGTCAGCTGCCGGTGGCCGCCGGCGGTGGCGGGCGCGTCGGAGCGGTCGAACGCGTCGGGTCCGCCGATCGACAGGTCTGCCGCCTGCTGCATCAGTTCCCGGTCTCTGATCGCGGCGGCAAGGTCCATCACGCGGTCGAGGACCGGCTGCCCGGGCAGGACCACGTCCGCCGCGGCCACCGCGACGCTCAGGCCCAGCAACGCCTGGCACCGCTGGCGCGGATCCGCCATGGCGTCGGCGAGCCGCTCGGCGACGTCGAAGCGCTCGCGCAGCATCATGGCATCCATGAAGTCCGCCATCGCCTGCGCGTCCCGGCCGGGTGGCGCGCCGGCCTGGACGATCCGCTCGGCGAGGTCGCGGTGGCCGCCCGCGACTGCCTGCTCCACCAGCTGCGGCAGCAGCCGCGAACGTCCGCAGCGGCGGCCGACGGTCTGCGCAATCCGCTCGGCATGCCCGCGGTCGCCGGCAGCGGCGACGGGCAGCAGGCGGATCAGGCTCCGGCACGCCACCTCCGGGTCTCCGGCGGCCTGCGCCAGCCGCTCGACGCGGTCGATGAGGGCGGCCGCCCCGCCGGGGTCGCAGCCCGCGACGGCCTCGGCGAGCGAGGTCAGCGCCTCGGTCAGCTGTGCCTCGTTCCGCAGGCCGGCGAGGGCCCGCTCGGCGTGCCCGGCGAGGCGCCGGGTCCGGTCGTGCCGGCCGGCGGCCGCGGCCTCTTCCGCCAGCCGGACGTACACCAGCGCGCGTTCACCGGCGTTGGTGACGGCCCGGGCCAGCCGGTCGGCCCGGTCGTCGTCGCCGGCCGCCGCGGCCGCCGCCGTCGCCAGCCGGGCGAGCAGCACCGAGCGCTGCGGTTCGGTCACCGACCGGGCGAGCCGCTCGGCCCGGTCGTGCTCGCCCCGGTCGGCGGCCGCGCTCGCCACCCGCCACAGCTCCACCGCGCGGTGGTCGGGATCGGACAGTGCATCGAGGAGCCGCTCCGCGTGGCGGTCGTCGCCGTTCGCGACGAGCACCTCGATCACGCCGGTCAGTGCCTCGCGCTTCGGGTCAGGGCGGCTGATGCTCATGGCGAGTGCTTCGGCGCGTCCGGCGTGCCCGAGCGTGGCCCACAGTGCCGGCAGGCGGGCCGGGATGTGTGCGGTGCCGTCCAGCAGCTCGTCGCGCCGGTACGCCAGCCGCGCCGTCGCGGTCAGATCGGGCTCCGGCTGCCGCAGGATCAGCTGTTGTGCGGTGGTGATCTCGCTCAGGGCCGCCGCGTCGGCGTTCGTGGTCCGCTGCAGCCAGCCGCGGCGCCGGCCGTCGAGGGCGAGTGCGGCGAGGCGCCGGTGGTCCTGGTCCGCGGTGAGCGTGCGGGTGTATGCGCGCAGCAGGTACGTCGGCGTGTCGTCGGGCCATCCGCGGTCGCGGTGCTCGTCGGCCCAGGCGTGGATCCTGGTCAGGTACCGCTGCAGCTGGATGCGGCCGAGCTTCGCGATGGCCTCCGTGCGCAGGGTCTCGTGCGCGAAGAGGTAGACGTGCTGCGGCGCCGCGGCGGCGGGGTCGGTGCGGCCCTGGACGGTGCGGCCGAAGACGCCGCCGAGCAGGTCTTCGATCTCGTCGCGGGCACCGCCGGTGAGGTGTTCGAGGTCGTCGATGGTGAGACCGCCACCGCTCGCGGTGATGCACCCGACGATGTCGCGGCGCAGGCCGCCGGCGGACAGCAGCCGGCTGAGCTCGAGCCGTGCCTCCCTGGCGATCTCGCCGGCCCAGGGTGACGGGTCCAGCCTGCGGACCCGGCAGGTGCGGATGGGGTGGTCGGCGGGCACGTCGTGCGGTATCGGCGGGTGTGGCCGGCCCGCCAGCAGCACCCGCAGCCCTGCGGCGGGGTGTTTCGGCAGCAGCGAGGCGATGCTCGGCAGGGCCGGCCGGACATCGGCGCCGGTGTCCTCGTCGATGCCGTCGACGACCAGCACGAGGCGCTGCCCCTTGCGGGCCGCGTGGTCGGCGGCCTCCAGCAGCAGGCGCCGCCGGTGCGCGTCGCGGCTGGCCGGCACGTGCAGCGCCGGCAGGGGCTGGCCGAGGTACGCGGACAGCTGCTCCAGCAGCGCCTCGGTGAAGGCGGTACTGTCCGTCTGGCTCGCCAGCCGGGCGGTGATGAAGAAGGACACCACCACGACGTTGGCCGGCGGGTCGAGCACGAAGGTGGACAGCAGCGCCGTCTTGCCCGCCCACGGGCCGGCCTGCCACCACAGGTAGGGCTCGTCGCCCGCGCAGAAGGCCGTCAGCTCGTCCCGCTCGCGTTCCCGGTCGACGAGCCCGTGGCGGGGCGCGATGTCGCGGACCTGCGCCTGGTACGCGGAGGCCACCGTGGCCGCACGCGACGGCGGGACCACGTCGGCGAGGTCGTCCGGCGTGGCGAGACCGAGCGCGGCCGCGAACGCCGTGGCCGCGGAGGTGTCGAGTGCGTCCAGGCAGCGGTCGATCCGGGCGGCGGTCAGCCGGTTGAGGCCCTCCCGCGGGTGATGGTGGGTCACCACGCCGATCAACCGGTCCCCGACGAACACCGGCGCACCGGACATGCCCTCCCAGGGCGAGACGCCGGCCGGGTCGGCGGCCGGCGGCGCCACCGTCACCTGCAGGGTCGACTCGCGCCCGTTGGCGAGGACGGCGACGCTGCCCGGTTCGTGGGCCAGCACCCGGAACCGCGCCGGCGTCGAGGCGCCCGGTTCGCGGACCTTCCACCGGGGATAGCCGAAGATCGCGACGTCGAGAATGGCCGGCTCGTCGGCCAGCCGGCCGACCTGCTGCCGCCCGCCGTCAGCTCCGGCGGGCACGCTCAGCACGGCGAGGTCGGCGTCGTCGTCGGCGAACCGTACCGTGCCCGGCACCGTGCGCGCCGAGGCGCCCCCGGCGTCGAACCGCACCTCGACCGAGGTGGCGTCGGCAAGTACGTGTGCCGCCGTCAGCACGGTGGTCGGCGTCACCTGGTAGCCGGAGCCGTGGTATCGGTGGCCGTCCCGCCGCGTGGCGACGATCGAGACGACCCGCCGGGCATCCACCAACCGTCTCCCGCCTGCTCATGCCGCCACCTCCGCTGCGCTCCGGCGCCGCCCTGAGCCCCCACCCTGAGCCCATGATTCGCAACCCTCCGCTGCGCTCCGGACCGCTCATGCCGCCACCTCCGCTGCGCTCCGGGCTGCTCATGCGATCACGATCGACAGCGGGAAATGTCGTTGCAGATCATCGCAGGGCCGGCACGCGCGGTGAAGGACCGACCGCGCCGTGTCGGGTGTCCGTGGGAACACGACGGTCCGGCCGGACGGTCACCGCACCGCGTACCCGGCGGTGGCGGGGCGGCGGCGGACCGCGGTGGCGAGCAGCAGCAGGAAGCCGGCCGCGCACAGGGCGGTCGCCATGCCGAACGCGGAGCGGTACCCGAGGTGGGCGGCCAGGCCGAGCAGCGGGCCGGCGACGATGGCGCCGATCGGGAACGTGTTGGTGAACAGGGTGGTGGCCCGGCCGGGCTCGCTGGGCAGCATGTCCTGCATGTAGGAGATGCCGACGCCGGAGACCGCGGAGATGAACAGCGCGTTGACCACCTGGGCGGCCGCGAGGACCCACAGGTCCGGCGCCACCAGGCCGATCGCGTAGTAGGCGACCCCGCACGCGCTGCCCAGCACGATCAGCAGGCGCAGGCTGAACCGGGTCGTCAGCGCGCCGAGGGCGAGCATCAGCGGGATCTCCAGGGCGGCGCACAGGCCGAGGATGAGCCCGGCCCGCGAAGGGTCGCCGTGCAGGTCCTCCCGGATGAACAGCGGCAGCGCCTGCACGACGAGTGTCATCGGTACCTGCATCAGCACGAACGCCACGACGGTGACCGGCAGCACCCACCGGGCCGGCGGGCCGGCGGCGGTGACGGGGCCGGTCTCGGGCTCGGGTGCGCCGGGCTCGGGGCGGCCGACCTCGTCGAGCCAGACCACGGCGACGAGGATGGCAAGGGCGTACATGGCGGCCGCCAGCCCGTACACGAGACCGAACCCGCCGACCTCCAGCAGCACCGCGGCGAGGGCCGGGCCGCCGACCCAGGCGAGGGAGAACACGGTGCGCATCGTGCTGATGCCCATCGCCGCGCGGCCGGGGTTGTCGCGTTCGAGGATCTGGCGGGCGTACGCGAACGACTGCGGGAACAGCGCACCGGCGAACGCGGTCGCGGTGACGGCCAGCGCGAGCAGCACCCAGTAGTCGCGCACGAACACCGTCACGAGGCTGCCGACGAGGCCGGCCGCGGCCGCGGCGATGAGGATCCGCCGGCGGATCGGCCAGCGGTCCGACGCGCGGGCGACGAGGGAGGAGATGAGCACGCCGCTGAGCGGGGAGACGATCAGGAAGACCGTGACCCGCGCCGGCCCGGCGTGCACGTCGGTGCTGAGGAACAGCGCCAGGAACGGGAACACGACGGCGACGGAGATGCCGACGGCGAGGAACATCAGGCCGAGCGGGAGCAGCGCACGACTGAGTGGCCGCTTGCGCGGCGCGGCGGCCAACGTCATGCGCAGACTGTACCGCTACAGTCCGGGGCGCGCGAGGCGGTTTCCGGCCCTGGTTCCGCAGGTGGTCACGGGCGGGGCCGGACCAGACCGGCATCGAAGGCGGCGATCACCAGCTGCGCCCGGTCGCGCGCCGCGAGCTTCGCCATGAGGTGCGTGATGTGCGTCTTCACCGTCTTCACGGAGATCGTCAGGGCGGTGGCGATCTCGTCGTTGGACAGCCCGCCGCCGATCAGCGTCAGCACCTCGACCTCGCGGCCGGTGAGCCGGCGCAGCGCCGGCGTCGGGCGGTCCGGGCGGGGCGCCGCCACGTAGTGCGCGACCAGCCGGGTGAGGATCGACGGCGCGAACAGCGACTCGCCGCGATGCGTGCGGCGGATCGCCTCGATGAGTTCCTCCGGGCGGGCGTCCTTGAGCAGGAACCCGGACGCACCGGCGTGCAGCGCCTCGTACACGTACTCGTCCAGCTCGAACATGCTCAGCACCAGCACCCGGGCGGCGGACAGCGACGCGTCGGCGCAGATGCGGCGGGTGGCCTGCAGGCCGTCCAGGTGCGGCATCCGCACATCCATGAGGATCACGTCGGGCCGGGTCGCGCGGGCGCGGGCGACCGCGTCGGCCCCGTCGCCCGCCTCACCGACGACGGCCAGATCCGGCTCGTTGTTGATGATCATCGCGAGGCTGTGGCGCAGCAGCGGCTGGTCGTCCACCAGCAGGACACGGATGCCACCCGTTGCTTCCGTCACGCCGGCCCGTCCGGGATGCGGGCGGTGACGCGGAAGCCGGCGTCGACGCGCTGCGCGGTCAGGATGCCGCCGAGGCTGCCGACCCGCTCGCGCAGGGCGGCGAGGCCATGCCCGGCGCCCGGCGAGGCGTGCCAGCCGTCGTGCCCCGGACCCGCGTCGGACACCGCGACCACCACGTGCCGCCCGTCACGGTGCACCTCGACCCGCACGTCGGTCGGGCCGGCGTACCGGGCGGCGTTGTTCAGCGCCTCGCGGACCGTCTTGCACACGGCGACCTGCACCCCCTGCGACACCTCCCCGAGCGGCTCGACGGTGAGGCGGGTGCGCAGCCCGGCGACCGCCGCGCCGTCCA
Organism: Dactylosporangium sp. NPDC050688; assembly: GCF_040654515.1. Classification (NCBI taxonomy): domain Bacteria; kingdom Bacillati; phylum Actinomycetota; class Actinomycetes; order Micromonosporales; family Micromonosporaceae; genus Dactylosporangium; species Dactylosporangium sp. NPDC050688. The sequence continues at coordinate 30,444 of NZ_JBFAIC010000038.1, read as the reverse complement.
CGATGCGGGGCAGGTCGTCCAGGCCGTCCAGCGGCGCGCGCAGCCCGGCGGTCTCCGGCTCACGCAGCACGGTGAGCATCCGGCGCAGCTCCGCGGTCGCGTGCCGGCTCGCGTCCTCGATGTCGGTGAGCGCAGCCGCCACCTCGGGCGGCTTCGGCAGGTGCCGGGTCGCCGCCGCGCGGACGGTGATGAGCCCCAGGCCGTGGGAGACGATGTCGTGCAGGTCTCCGGCGATGCGCAGCCGCTCGGCGAGCACCGCCTCCGACGCCGCCCACGCGGTCAGCCGCGACTCGTAGGCCCGGCGGTCGGCGCGGGCCCGCCGCACCGCCCACCCGGCGGCCGTGGCCGCCCCGGCGACCATCGCCCACGGCACCACCGTGGCGGCCGGGCCCTCCCCGCCGACGGTGCACAGGGCCATCAGCAGCACCAGCGCCGCGATGACGAGCACCGGCAGGACGCTGAAGCGCCCCGACGGGCGCGGGTGGGCGTTCACCACGCCGACTGTAGTGCTCAGACCAGGGTCTGAGAGCCCACGGTCCGAGGCGGGCGCCGTGTTGCGAGCGCGGGCCGATGCACCGCGGCGCCCGCCCCGGTTGACTCGCCCTATGATCACCATCGATCGCGTCAGCAAACGCAGAGGCAGGACGCAGGTCCTGCACGACGTGACCCTCGAGGCGAGGCCCGGGCGGGTCACCGGGTTCCTCGGGCAGAACGGCGCCGGCAAGACCTCGACGCTGCGCGTCCTGCTCGGCCTGGACCGCCCGCAGCGGGGCACCGCGCTCGTCTGCGGCCACCGGTACCGCGACCTGCGCCGCCCGATCACCGTCGTCGGTGCGCTGCTGGACGGCAGCGGCGCGCACCGGGCCCGCACCGCCCGCGCCCACCTGCGCTGGGTCGCGGCCAGCAACGGGCTGCCCGCCGGCCGCGTCGAGGAGGTCCTCGACGTCGTCGGCCTCACCGGCGACGCCGGCAAACGGGCCGGCCGCTACTCCCTCGGCATGAGCCGCCGGCTCGGGCTCGCCGCGGCGCTGCTCGGCGACCCTGCGGTGCTGGTCCTGGACGAGCCGGTCAACGGCCTGGACCCGGCCGGGATCCGGTGGATGCGCGGGTTCCTGCGGGCGCAGGCGGCGCAGGGCCGCACCGTGCTGCTGTCCAGCCACCTGATGGGCGAGCTCGCCGAGATCGCCGACGACGTGGTCGTCATCCACCGCGGCCGGATCCTCGCGCAGGGCGGGCTCGCCGAGGTCACCGGCGCGCACGCGACGCTCGAGGACGCGTTCTTCGCGCTCACCGCCACCGAGACCGGCGGCGCGTGGTGACCGCGTTCCGGCACGCGGTCCGCGCCGAGGTCCGCAAGCTGCTCGGGCTGCCGACCGCGTGGCTCGGGCTGGCCGCCGGCACGCTGCTGGCGCCCGCGATCGTGCTGCTCAACGCGCCGTACACCCGCCGCGCCATCGCCGACGGCACCATCGCCGACCCGTCCGACCTCGGGTTGCAGGACCTGGGGATCGGGCTCATCGGACCGATGGTGCTCGGGGTCGTCATCGTCAGCAGCGAGTACACGTCGACCGGCCCGGACGCGCCGCGCGCCCGCCAGCTGACCGCGACCCTCACCGCGATGCCCGGCCGGCTGCGGCTGCTCGCCGCGAAGGCCGCCGCGCTGATCCTCGTCGCGGCGGCGCAGGCGGCGCTCGTCGCCACCGCCGTGCTCACCCTGACCCAGGTCCTGCTCGGCGGGCACGTGCCGGTCCCGGCACCGGCCCGCATCGCCGCCGCCGTCCTGTACTGGGTGCTGACCGCGCTGCTCGCCTACGCCGTCACGCTGATCACCCGCAACGGCGTCGTCCCGCTCACGTTCCTGATCGTCAACAGCACGGTGGTGTCGGTGTCGTACCTGCTGACGAAGGTCACCGACCTCGCCGTGTACCTGCCGGACATCGTCGGCGCGCAGATGTTCATCCGCACGGCCGACTTCCCGGTGCGGGTCGCGCCGGTGACCGCCGGGCTGGTGATGACCGGCTGGGTCGCGGTGCTGCTGGCGGTCGGCGCCGCCCTGTTCCACCGGCGCGACGCGTGACGGCGCTGCACGCCGAGCTGCGCAAGCTGGTGACGCTGCCGTCGCTGCGGCTGACCGCGCTGCTGACGCTCGCCGCGACCGCCCTGCTCGCGTACGCCTCCGCGGCGGCCGGGCAGCGCTCAGGGCTCGGGCCGCTCGGCTACACGCAGGCCGGGTTCCTCGTGTTCGGCGCCCTGGCCGCGGCCTCGGAGCACCAGGGCGGCGAGCAGGTCCGCGCGACGCTGCTCTCGATGCCCCGCCGGCTGCCCCTGTACGGCGCCAAGACCCTCACCCTGGCGGCGGTGGCGGCACCGTTCGCCGCTGCCGTGGCCGCGACGAGCACCGTGCCGGCCGGCGAGGCGGGGCGGGCCCCGGCCGCGACGGCGTACCTGACGCTCACGACGCTGCTCGCCGCCGCGGCCGGGACCCTGCTGCGCCGCGCCGAGGCGGCCGTGGTGCTGCTGCTGGCCGGGTACTTCGTCGCCTTCCCGCTGCTGCGCGACCGGTGGGGCGCCGCCCTGCCGGACACCGCCGCCCTGGACCCGTCCCGCGGCACGGCGGCGAGCCTGGCCTGGACGGCGTGCGCGCTGCTGGCCGCCGGCGCCGTGTTCCACCGGCGCGACGCTTGAGCCGCCCTTGACTCGAAAGGGCTGAGCTACGTCCTTGCCCGCATCACCTGCAGCGCGTTGTCCAGCCCGGACTTCAGGTGCTGCTCCATGAGGTCGGCCGCGCCACGGCCGTCGCGCTCGGTGATGCGTTCCAGGATGGCGACGTGCTCCTTGTAAGCCGCGCGGGCCCGGTCGGGGTCGTTTCCTGAGCGGGCCCGGGCCAGTCGCAGTCGGCCGTGTATTTCCTGAGTCTGCGTGCGTAGTGCCTGGTTGTGAGCGAGTGCGACGAACTGCTCGTGAATATCGATCTTGGACGGGTAGGGCGCATCCGACTCTTCGAGGATGTCCCGCGTACGGTCGAGTTCGGCGCGAAGTTGCGCGATCTGCTCTTCGGATGCCCGGTCGGCGCCGAGCCGCAAAGCGTAGGACTCGATAGCGATGCGCAGTTCGTACAAATCACGCAGGTCGGCCTCGGTGACCGAATGCACGTAAGCGCCCTTGTGGGTGACGATAGTGAGAATGCCTTCGGAGGCAAGCCGCTGGATCGCCTCGCGCAACGGGCCACGGCTGATGCCCAGCGACTCAGCGATCACCACCTCGTTGAGGCGCTCGCCCGGGCGTATTTCGCCACCGAGCACCATCTCGCGGAGCTCCCGCTCGGCCAGCGTCGCAACGGTCGCCCGCTCGGAGCCGATCCGGCGTGACTTGCGAACGATTTCGGGCTCACCCACCGCGAAACGGTACCACGGTTGACAGATGACAGTCAGCCATCTCGATGAGCTCGATGAACGTGCCAGACGAGCTGCGGCAGTGGCTCAGCGGAGAGCCCGTGGGGCACTGCTCACGCTCGGGATCAGGGCTGCTCGGACGGTATTCTCGGCAGGCACAGGGTGCGTGCGGCTCAGTCGTCGCCCGGCTCAGGATAGCCCCCAACCGCTTCGTCGTTCAGCGAGGGCGCGTAGAGCGAGTGGGTCTGGACGTACTCCAGCACGCCGTCGGGGCCGTACTCCCTCCCGAAGCCGCTGCCCTTGACGCCTCCGAACGGCGCCTGCAGCGTCATACCGAAGCGGTTGTGGGAGTTGATGAACGTGTAGCCGGTCTGCAGCCGCCTGCCGACCTCGAACGCGTGGTCGACGTCCGCGCTCCACACCGACGACCCCAGCCCGAGCGGATCGTCGTTCGCCCGGCGTACGGCTTCATCCTCGTCATCGAACGCCATGACCGGTACGACGGGTCCGAACTGCTCCTCGGTGACCACTCGATCACCGTCACCGACGCCCGTCAGCAACGTCGGCAGCATGAAGTAGCCCTGCTCGACGACCGTTGCCGAACGCACGGTCCCCAGAACGTGGGCGTGGGCGCCATCCGCCACGGCGGCGTCGCTCAGCGCACGAGTCCGATCCACCTGGGCGCGGCTGACCAGCGGTCCGAGGGTGACCCCCTCCTCGGCCGGATCCCCCACCACCAGTGCGTCCCGGGCGATACGCAGGTAGGAGTCGACGAACTCCTCCATCCGCGAGGAATGCACATACAGACGTTTGGCGGCCATGCACACCTGGCCGCCGGACAGGAACGAGCCGAGAACCGCGCGCGTCATGTTCGGAGCCGACAGGTCGGCATCGGAGAGGAAGATCGCCGCATCGTTGCCCCCGAGTTCCATCACCGACGGGATCAGGTTCCTCGCGGCCGTGGCCATGATCTTGCGGCCCACGGTGGAGCCGCCAGTGAACGCCACCTTGCGGGTAAGGGGATGGCTGACGAGCGCGTCTCCGACGGGGCCGTCACCATTGATGACGCTCAGGACGCCCGCGGGGAGGTGATCTCCCATGCTCTGCAGCGCCTTCGTGATCGTCAAGGGCGCCAGGGGTGACGGCTTCAGCACCACCGTGTTGCCTGTCAGCAACGCCGGTATCACTTTGAGGAAGGCCAGGATCACCGGAGCGTTCCACGGGGTGATCGCCGCGACCACCCCGAACGGCTCGTGCTCGACCTCCAGCCGGCCCTGGCGGTCGGTGGTGGTCCTTGGTTTGAGCACATCGACGACGGTGCGAGCGCAGTACTGGGCATAGGTGTGCGCGAATCGCAACTCCCCCACTGCGCCCGCACGAACCTTGCCCAGTTCGAGAACGAGCAGCTCGGCGAGGGCTGACTCCTGCTGTGCCACGGTTTCACACGCCCGGAGCACCTGCTCCACGCGTGAGCTCAGCGGCACCTGGCGCCAGCGCTCAAACGCGTGGTCTGCGGCCACGATCGCCTCGCCGACCGCATCGACCGACGCGACACTGACCCGTCCGACGATCCGCGCAGGGTACGCCGGGTTCTCCCGCTCCAGCCATTCGCCCGAGTCGTGCGGCTGCCCGCCGATCGATGAGTAGATGGTCTGCGGCGGTGCTACCACGTCGGTTCTCCCGTCCGTTCGCCGCGCGCCGACATCGCAACGTCGATGGCAGCCCCCGCCTCTTCCCGGCGCTCCTCTGTCGCGAAGACCTGGGCCGGGGAACCAACGGCTCGGGTCGACTCGGGCAGACGCGGGACGGAGTCGATCAGCTTCTGCGTGTAGGGGTGCTGCGGGTTGGCGAGGATGTCCGAGCAGGTGCCCGTCTCCACGATCTCGCCTTTGCGCATGACCACGATCCGGTCCGCGATCTGCGCGACCGTTCGCAGGTCGTGGCTGATGAACATCAGCGAGAGTCCGAGCTTCGCCTTCAGGCTCTTGAGCAGCTCGACGAGCTTGGCGCTGGTGATGACATCCAGTCCCGTCGTCGGTTCGTCAGCGACCACGAAGTCCGGTCCCGTCGCGAGTGCGCGAGCGATCACCACCCGCTGCAACTGGCCTCCGGAGAGCTCGTGCGGGAAGCGGTCCAGGAGCGCCGGCGACAGATGCACCATCTCCAGGAGTTCCTCGCATCGCTCCCGCCTCGCCCCGTCGGGGTAGAGGCCGTAGGCCTTCAGCGGCGAGGCGAGGACACGTTCGATGGTGTGCCGGCGGTTCACCGCGCCGAAAGGGTTCTGAAAGATGTAGTTCATGCGCCGGCGCAGCGCCCGCAGGTCCGTCTCGCTGAGCGCCAGCACGTCCTGACCGTCGAAGAAGACCTTGCCGGCAGTGCATGGGGTGAGCCGCAGCAGGATACGTCCCAGCGTCGACTTGCCTGAGCCGCTCTCGCCGATGACTGCGAGGGTTTCCCCCGCCCCCACCGCGAGACTCACCCCTTTGAGGGCCGCTGCGCCTGCGGAACGGCGGGAGAACAGTCCGCGGCTGCTCGATCCGTAGTACTTGGTCACGTCCTGGGCCGTGACCAAGGGCTGTACCGCACCGGACTGCCGGTCGGTCCGCGTAGCCTCGGTGCTCATACCAACCTGCCTGCCGGCTCGGGCAGCTTGGGAATGCTGCTGATCAGGGCCTTCGTGTAATCGTGCTGCGGGTCGCCCAGCACGTCGGCGACGGCGCCCCTTTCGACCACCGCACCCAGGTTGAGGATCACGGCCTGGTCACAGAGTTCGTTGACCACCCCGAGATCGTGCGTGACCAGCAGCAGCGTGAGATCCAGCTCCCGGCGGATCTCCTGGAGCAACTTCAGGATCTCGGCCTCGATGGTGACGTCCAGGCTGGTGGTGGGCTCGTCGGCGACCAGCAGTTGCGGGCGCCCGGCGAGGGTCGCGGTCGCGATGAGCACCCGCTGCAGCTCGCCACCACTGAGCTGGAACGGATAGCGGTCGGCGATCACGGCACCGTCGAGCCCCACACGTCCCAGCATCCGCACGACCTCCCCCCGCCGATCGGCGCGCGGCAGATCGGGCCGCACGTACCGCAACACCCGAGCGACCTGCGGGCCGATCCGCCGGTTCAAGTTGAATGAGCGGCCAGGGTCCTGGTAGACGAATCCGATGCTCGAGCCGCGGAGTTTGGCGAATCCGGTGTCGTTCAGGCCGACCAGTTCCTGGCCGAAGAAGGAGATCGATCCCGATTCGATCCGGGCGTTCTTGGGCAGCAGCCCGATCACCGATCGAAGCACAGTGGACTTGCCCGACCCGCTCTCGCCGACCAGCGCGACAGCGGCGCCGCGCGGCACGGTCATCGAGAAGTCGGAGACCGTCGGGTGCTCCTGTCCGTCGTAACGAATGGATAACCGGTCGATCTCCAGGGCCGGGGATTCGCTGTCAAGCATCTCTTGCTCAGGCCTCCTTCTTCGCAATTGCGCTGACGCGGCGCTGCTGAGCTCGCGGATCCAGCGCGTGGCGCAGTGCTTCGCCGAGGCCGGTCAGCACGACCGAAACCACGAGGACGATCAGCGTCGGAAAGGCAGGGATCCACCACGCGCCGAGGACGATGGAGTCCAAGCCGTCGCGAATCATGTTCCCCCAGCTCGGACTGGGCTTTTGGATACCGAGTCCGAGGTAGGAGATCGCGGCCTCGGCCGAGATCGCGATGACGATCGAGAACGACGTCTGCACGACCAGCGCGGGCAGCACGTTCGGGAAGAGCTCGGTACGCAGGATGCGCACGGGCCGCAGCCCACAGGCCCGCGCGGCCACCACGTAGTCCTTGCTGTTCTCATCCATCGCCGTGGCTCGGGTCAGCCGGCCGAAGATCGGCACCTGGATGAGCGCGAGGACGCCGGCCAGGATCGTCTTCTCCCCGAACTGCACGGGTCCCAGGCCGACCGTCTGACCGAAGGTCACACCCGCGGTGACGGCGGCCAGCACCACGAACGGGAAGGCGAGGATCGCGTCCATGAAGCGGACGAGCAGCACGCTGACGAACCGGCCTTCAGTGACCGCGGCCAGGAGCCCCATGGTGGTCCCGATCAAGGCCCCCAGCGCGACCGACAGCAATGCGATCACCAGCGAGATACGACTGCCCAGCAGCAGCCGGCTCAGCACGTCGCGGCCGTCGGCATCGGTGCCCAGCAGATGCGCTCCGGATGGAGCCTCCAGCGGCATCGCGACTCCGGCGTTCGGGTTGTACCGGGCGAAGAACGGCCCGACGAAGCAGACCACCACCAGCACGCCGAGCATGAGGCCCCACCGGCGCACCGGCCGGGGAAGGCGCGAGACCGAGCTCCACCTGGTCCACCGACCCGGGCGACCGCTGGCCGGCGCGGCCTGCGCCACCGTCGGCTCGATGCTGCGTTCGGTCTTCACGAACTCACCCCCAACTCGAAGCGGACACGCGGCGCAAGGACGAGATAGAGGAGGTCGACGGCCAGGTTGACCAGCAGCACCGCGGCGACGATGACGAGCGTGGTGCCGATGGTGACCGGATAGTCACGGGCGTTGAAGCTGTCGACCAGGAGGGCCCCCAGTCCGGGGATGCCGAACGCGTTCTCCAGCACGACGCTTCCCGACAGGGCCACGCCGAGGAAGATCCCGAACACTGTCGTGGCCGCGATGAGGGAGTTGCGCAGCACGTCAGTCCACAGCAGCCGCCGGTGCGGGACGCCAAGCGCGGTGCCGACGTACACGAAGTCGTCGTTCATGGTCTCGATGATGCTGGCGCGCAGCACCCGGGAGATGATCGCGACGCCGCTGCTCATCAGCGCCAGCGCCGGCAGAATGGTGTGGGTGAACGCCCGAGCCGGGTCATCGGCGAAGGAGACGTAGCCGTAGTGCGGCAGGATGCCGGGGAGCGCCCACCCGAACATCAGCACGCACATGATGCCCACCACGAAGTTCGGGATCGCCGGGCCGAGCACCGTAATGACGCTGCCGACCAAGCGGACCGTGCGGGAGCGTCCGACGCCGGTCCAGATCCCCAGCGGGATGCAGAGCACCAAGGTCAGGATGGTCGTGAGGGCCACGAGTTGCAGGGTCGGCCCGACATGGGCGCCGATCACCTCCGTCACCGGGGTCCCGTCGTTGTAGGAGACCCCGAGGTTTCCGGTGAACGCGCCGCTGAACCATTCCCACAGTTGGGTCAGGATGGGCCGATTCAGTCCGAGCTGCTCGCGGACCAGTTCCACCTGGTCCGGGGTGGCGGCCACCCCGGCCTGGGCCAGCGCAGGATCGCCGGGTGCGAGCCGGAGCATGACGAACGAACCCAGGACGACGAGGGCAAAGGTCCCGATCGTCTGAACCAGTTTCGACGTGATGTAGGTCAGCACGGGGCAAACCTCTCGTGAGGCGAACGGAGCACGGGACCCGGGAGGGCTGACGTTGCGTGCCCCCACCCCGTCGTACGTCGCGATCTCCGTCGGATCGCGGCGACTCGACAGAGCGGGCCCCCGGTAAGCGCGCGGGTATGTGTGGCGGTGCGCGACGGGACCGGATTAGTCACCGATCGGCACATCGAATGCGACGGCGGTACTGAGTGGCGCAGCCGGCCGAATCCCGGGACCGGCGGACCAAAGCTTCACTGAAACCGATACTCCTCAATCGGGGGCGGGTGCTGATAACGCACCTGGTGGTCGCGGCACCCTGCCGATCACCCGAACGCTAGGGCTGCCGACTGCCGATTGTCAACAGTTTCCTCTTACCCGCGGCCCTCTCGTCATCACGCACCCTGGCTGGGCCGATACCGGTCGCGGTGCGGGCGCATCCCCTGATGGACGGCGCTCGATAGCCGCCGCCGGGGCCGAGGCACCCCGCATCGCGCACGCACATCGACGCTCCATGCGAGCCCATGTGCCGGAGCCAGCGAGGCAGGGAGCGCGGGGGTTGACGCGGGGCCCCACTGCGGAGAAGATCCACCCAGATATTCACCATGTCAAAGTGCTGTTCCTACTATGTAAAAATCTGGTGGAGGACCCGACGTATGACAACGCAACATTCGGGAATAGTCGTCGTCGGCATGGGGCCCGTTGGCATGACGGCAGCGCTGAGCCTGGCCCGCCGCGGCCACGAGGTGACGGTTCTCGAAGCAGGTGAGGACCTCGCCACCGAGTCCCGCGCATCCACCTTCCACCCCTCGAGCCTGGAGCTCCTCGACGAACTCGGTGTTGCGGAGGAGCTCATGGCGGTCGGGCTCGCCGCGCCCGGGTTCCAGTACCGCGGCTCGGACGGCGAGGTGATCGCGAATCTCGACATGAAGGCGCTTGCGGACGACACGAAGTTCCCGTTCCGCGTCCAGTGCGAACAGAGCAAGCTCACTCGCATCATCCGCCGCCATCTGGAGGCCGATCCGAAGGTGACGCTGAGGTTCGGCGCCCCGGTGGAGCGGGTCGAGGTAGGCACCGCCGGCGCTCTGGTCTACCTACCCGGCGACGGGCTCGAACCCTCCTACGACGCGGATTGGCTGATCGCCGCCGACGGGGCGAACTCGGCGGTGCGTCGATCCCTGGGCATCGCGTTCGAGGGAGTCACCTACCCCGAGCGTTTCCTCGTCGCCTCGACGACCCACGACTTCCGCACCGACTTCGACGGGCTCGCCGACATCAACTACGTCTACGACCCGGAGCACTGGGGTGTCCTGCTCCGTACGCCGGACCACTGGCGCGTGCTGTTCCCGGTCCTCGACCACGAGACGGACGAGCAGGCGCTGCACCCGCAGCGGGTCGAGCAGCGACTGCAGGGCATCGTGACGCTGGACCAGCCCTACCCGGTGCTGCACAGCTCGCTCTACCGCGTGCACCAACGCCTGGCCCGGGTGTTCGCCGTCGGGCGCGTCCTCCTCGCCGGCGACGCGGCCCACATCAACAACCCACTCGGCGGCATGGGCATGAACAGTGGCCTGCACGACGCCGAAGCCGCCGTCTCCGCCATCGACCATGCGATCGCGGGAGGCGACCCCGACCGGGCCGCCTCGACGTACGCCAAGGTCCGCCGGGATGCCGCGGCGTTGGACGTGCAGCGCAACGCCCAGAAGAACTACGAGGAGATGCGCGAGCAGGACGCCGAGGCCCGCCGGGGAACCCGCGAGGAGATGGCCAAGATCGCGGCGGACCCCGTGCGGCTCCGCGGCCACCTGCGACGCTCGACGATGCTGGACTCCCGACAGGTCTCCCGACGCCGGATGCGCCGGGGCCTGACCTCGACCGCGGTCTCCTCGTCGGTGCCCGCCGGGATGCGGCTGTCCGACTCCCTGCGCGGCCCGCTCCTGGGTCCTGACCAGGTCCGGTATGTCGGCGCCGGCGACGCACCCGGCGACCTCGCCGCACTGCACGCCCTGACCTCGGGCACGCCGACGCCGGTGATCGTCGAGCTCGACGCGCACGCGGAACCCGGCGACGAGGTCGGACGGCTCGAACTGTGCGACGTCGCCGGGCTGGTCGTGCCGCATGCGACAGCGCGCACCGCGCCGGCCGTCGCGGCTGCGGTGGCGGCGCGTCGTGACCTGCTTGTCATCGTCGCAATCGAGGCAGCAGCAGAGCCCGAGATGATCGCCGGCGGCAGAGCTCTCGCCGCGGCCGGTGCGGATCTCCTGCTGCTGCCGGCGTCCGACCTGGGCCAGATCGAGCGCCTGCGCCGCGCCGTGCCGCAGGTGCCGTTCGCCCTGCTCGATGACGCGGACCTGCCCCCGGCGGAGCACCTCCGCCTCGCCGGAGTGGAGCTGGTGCTCGCCGCGCCGCGGAAGGCGTACCAGGGACCCGACGAATCACCGACCACCAACCGCAAAGCAATGACGGCAGCAGGACCAGGAGGCCACCAATGACGGGCGTTCTCGCGACACGAGCGCAGTTCGGGCTGATTCTGCCCTCCACCAACACCTCGGTCGAGGCCGAGTTCGCCCGGATGCTGGTCGACGGCGTCTCGTGGCACTCGGCCCGGATCTACATCCCCAATCCAGAGCTCGACGACGACGAGTCCTTCGTCGCATTCCTTGAAGGGCTGCGTACCGAGATCGGTCGCGCCGTCCGGGATGTGGTCACCGCCAACGTGGACTACCTGGTGATGGGCATGAGCGCGGAGACGTTCTGGGGCGGCAAGGACGGAGCGGCACAGTTCGCCACGGAAATGGCCGGACTTTCCGGGGGTCTTGGCGTCACCACGGGGGCGGTAGCGGTGGACGAGGCGCTCAAGAAGTACGGTGCGCGACGGATCGGCGTCATCACCCCCTATCAACCCGTCGGCGACGGGCAGGTCCGCGACTTCCTGCAGCAGACCGGGTATGACGTGGTCGCCATGCACGGGCTGAAGTGTTCGTCGGCGACGTCGATCGCCGACGTCACCGCCGATGAGCTGCGCGCGGCCTTCGAGCAGGTGAACGGTCCCGATGTCGACGCCCTGCTCCAGGTCGGCACCAACCTGGCCTGCGCGAAGGTGGCCGCGGAGGTGGAACGAGAGCTCCACAAGCCCGTGATCGCCATCAACACCGCCACCGTCTGGCATGCCTACCGCATCAACGGCATCACCGACCGTATCGACGGGTTCGGCTCGCTGCTGTCCGAGTTCTGAAGGAGGAAGCGATGTTCACGCACGTCATCATGCTGCACCTCGACGCGGCAGCGGGCCCGGAGACCGTCCGCGCCGTGGTCGAAGGGCTCCACGGCCTCGCCGGCCAGATCCCCGGCCTCGCCTCGGTGAGGACAGGGCAGGACCTCGGGCTGGCGGCGGGCAACGCCGACCTGGTCGCCCTGCTCGAGTTCGAATCCGAGGCGTCGTGGCGGGCCTACGGAGCGCATCCCGCGCACCGTTCACTGGTGTCGGAGGTCATCGCCCCGGTGCTCGTGGGCAAGGCCGCCATCCAGGTGTCGGCCCTCAACGAGGCACCCGGATGACGGTCGACGCGGAGGAGGACTACGCACGGGCCGGGCTGGCCGGCAGCTTGGCGCCGGGGTCCTCCCCCGCGCTCATCATCGTCGATCCGGCACGCGTCTACACCGAGCCGTCCTGCCCGCTGTACGCCGGCGCCGAGGCAGCCTGCGAGGTGATGCGAGCGCTGCTGCACGAGGCACGCGCCGCCGGTGTGCCGACGCTGATCACCCGGGTGGAGCATGATCCGTCGGGACGCACCGGTGGGCTGTTCGCCCGGAAGGTGCCGGCGACCCGGTGGTTCGGCGCCGACAGCCCGTACGCCGGTTACATCGACGGCTTGGCGCCGGCGGGCGGCGACATCGAGATCGTCAAGCAGTACCCGAGCGCGTTCGCCGGCACCTCGCTGGGAGCGACACTCACGGCACTGAGGGTCGACACGCTCCTCATCACCGGGCTGACCACGAGCGGGTGCATCCGCGCCACGGCCACCGATGCGATGCAGTCGGGCTTCGTGCCGATCGTCGTGCGCGACGCGGTGGCCGACCGCCTGGAGGGTCCGCACGAGGCCAACCTCTTCGACATCCAGGCCAAGATCGGAGAGGTGGTCTCCGCCGACAGGGCCGGGCAGCTCCTGCGGCGCCGGCGATGAACTCGCTGCAGGCAGGGTCGAACGGTCCCAGGAACGACCTCAGCCTGGGGTGCCGCGCTGGAGCAGGGCGGAGACTTCGCCCGCGCCCGCCAGCACGAGCTCACGGATCGAACGCCGTCGGGCTTCGTCGGTGCGGAACAGCGGAGCTGCCACGCCCAGCGCGCCGTGGACCGTGCCGTCGGCCAGCACCGGCGCGGCCACCCCCCAGATCCCCTCGTCAATCTCCTCGAAGCTCTCCGCGTAGCCGTCGGCGAGCACCCGGTCGAGCTCGCCCGCTTCGAGCGAGGACCGTGCCCGCTCTTCGGCGGACAGCTGGGCCAGGAAGCTGAGCCGGTCCTCGGCCGGCATCGCTGCCAACAGCACCCTGGACAGCGCTCCGGTGTGGAGATCCATCGCCCGGCCCGGCTCGAACTGGAGGCGAACCGGACGGCGCGACTCGACCCGGTCGACGGTGTAGACCCGCCAGCCGCTGCGCCGGGCCACGAGGACCGTTTCATCCACCGTGTCCCGGATCCGAGTGATCACGGGCATCGCGACGGCACCGATCGGCGTACGACCCGCAGTGGCCGCGCCGGCGAGCGCTGCCGCGAGGTCGGTCAGCCGGTACTGGTTGTTCTCCGCCTTGTCGACCAGTCCCACCTCGCGCAGCAGCGCCACGTAGCGGTAGATCATCGAGGTCCCCATGCCGAGCTCGGCCGACAGCTCCGTGACGGTCCACAGCGGGCGGCGCTCGGAGAAGCTCAGCAGCACACTCAGCAGCCGCCGCCCACTCTCCGCTCCTGCCACACGGGCTCCGGCGGCACCTCCTTCGACCGGTCGTGCCATGACCAGAACGCTAGACCATCGCCCGCTCAGATTGCAGGAGGGAAGAGGATGTTCTACTCCGATATCGGCGCCACCGACAAGCGCCTGGCGCTTCGCCGTGCTCTCGGCGACGGTGACCTGCACGTCCTGCCCGGGGCCTTCAATGCCGCCTCGGCGCGGCTGATCGCGAAGGCCGGCGCGGCCGGCGTCTACGTCTCGGGCTACATGCTCGCCGCGGACCTCGGCCTGCCGGACCTCGGCCTGACCACGGCCACCGAAGTGGCCGAGCGGGGTCGGCAGATCGCCCGCATGGTGGATGTCCCGACCATCATCGACGCCGACACCGGCTTCGGTGAGCCGATGAACGTCGCCCGCACGGTGCAGGCCCTGGAGGAAGCCGGCCTCGCGGGGTGTCACATCGAAGACCAGGAGAACCCCAAGCGCTGCGGCCACTCCGAGGGCGTGCGGGTGGTCGAACAGGACGTCGCGGTACGACGCGTTCGAGCCGCGGTCGCGGCCAGGCGCGATCCCGCGTTCGTGCTGATCGCCCGCACCGACGCGCGCGCCACCGGCACCCTCGAGGACTCGATCCGGCGAGCCAAGGCGTTCGTGGCCGAAGGCGCCGACGTCATCTTCCCTGAGGCGCTGCACGGTCCCGAGGAGTACGCGGTGTTCCGGGACGCCCTGGACGTACCCCTCATGATCAACCTGAACGAGTTCGGCCGGGGCGCGCCGTTGACGCAGTCGGAGGCCCGCAGGCTGGGTTACAACCTGGCCGTCTATCCCGTGACGCTGATGCGGATGGCCATGGGTGCGGCGATGCGGGGGCTTGCCGAACTCCTCGGCGGGGACTCCCAGCAGGCCCTGCTGTCCCAGATGCAGACCAAAGACGAACTGCGCGACCTCTTGGACGAAGCGTCGTACCTGGCCTTCGACGACCGGGTGTACCAGGGACGTCCAGGGCCCGGCGAGGCCCGGTGACCCGGCACGGCGCCGGCCCCGCCACAGGGGGGCTCGGGGCGGTTGTCCAGCACGAATGCCCGTACCGGCGGCCGGAACCCGGGGCTCGCTCGACCGTGCCGCCGCGCTGCCGCGGCGGGGCCTACGCCCGACCTACAACCTCGTCAAATGCTAACTGTTGACAGTTGCCAGTGGGCTAGGTACAAATTGGGTGCGATGACGAATTCACCCGAGAGTCGATTGCTGACTCGAGATGAGACCCTCGGACACCAGGCCGAGTCAGTCCTCCGCGCCATGATCCTCACTGGTGAGATCCCGGTGGGAGCTCGGATCAACGAGGTCACGCTCTCCGCCGAGCTCGGCGTCAGTCGCGGGCCGCTGCGCGAAGCGGTTCAGCGGCTGCGTGGCGAGGGACTGGTCACCGTGATCAGCCACCGCGGCGCCTTTGTCCGCACGTTCGAGGTCGACGAGATCATCGACCTCTACGAGCTGCGTGCCGCGTTGGAGCTCCACGCCATCCGGCTCCTGTGTCGCCGAGCCTCCGCGAAGGACCTCAGCGACCTCGACGAGATGCTGCTGCAGACGGAGACGGCCATGCGGGCCGACGGCGACCGGGTCTACCCCCCGGACATGGACTTCCACATGCGCCTCGTCTCGCTGGCGGGCAACCAGGCACTGGTCGCCCGCGCGCTGGAAACCCATCACCAGCTCTCCTTGGCGAGGTCGATGTCGGCCAGAAGCCCGGTGCGTGCCCAAACGGCGATCGCCGAGCACCACGCGATCGTCGAATCACTGAAGAGGCAGGACGTTCACGCTGCCACGGACGTCATGGAGAGCCACCTCGATCACGCGAGGGAGAGCGCGCTGGCAGCCCTGGGCCTGAAGGCCCGCGATCCTGAGCTTTCTGCATAGGAGAACCATGAGGACCCTCAATCCAGGTGTGCTGCGTGCCCTGCTGGATCCCGCCACCGGTCCGCTGCTGCTGGCGGGGGCCCCCAACGCCTTGGCTGCCCGCGTCGTCGAGGAGCAGGGGTTCCAGGCCGTCTACGTCACGGGCGCCGGCATCTCGAACACCTTCCTGGCCGTGCCTGACGTCGGGCTGCTCACCGTCTCCGAGCTCACGGCCCATGTGGAAGCCATCGCCGAGTCGGTCAGCATCCCCATCGTCGTCGACGCGGACACCGGATTCGGCAATCCGATCAACGTACGGCGCACGGTGCGACAGCTGGAGCGCGCCGGAGCCTCGGCTATCCAGATCGAGGACCAGATCACCCCGAAGCGGTGCGGGCACTTCGAAGGCAAGGAGGTCATCAGCGCCGACGAGATGACCGCCAAGATCAAGGCGGCCGTCGACGCCCGCGTGAACGACGACCTGGTCATCATCGCGAGGACCGACGCCCGCGCCGTGCGTGGCCTCTCCGAAGCATGCGAGCGGGCCGCGCAGTACCGCGAGGCGGGAGCGGACGTGCTGTTCGTCGAGGCGCCCCGATCGCTGGAGGAGATGCGTTACATCACCTCACAGGTCCCGGGTCTCCACCTGGCGAACATGGTGGAAGGCGGGCTGACGCCCATCCTGAGCCGCGACCAGCTGCGTGACCTCAACTATGCCGCCGTGCTCTATGCGAACTCAGCGATGCGGGCCTCCGTCCAGGCGATGCGCGCCGTGCTCGCCCATCTGAACGAGTACGGCGACACCAAGGGCGTGGAGGATCTGATGATCGGCTGGAACGACCGGCAGGCCCTGGTGGGCAAGGACGTGTACGACGAGTTGGACCGGCGCTACTCCGTCGGCGAGCACACCTCAGGGCAGCGATGAGCGCCCACATCGACCTGCGCCTCAGCGGCGGCCGTGTCTTCCTGCACGGATCCGGCCTCGTGGCGGCCGACCTGCTGATCAAGGACGGCGTGCTCACCGGGATCGTCGAGCCGGGGACCCCGGTCGATGCCACCGAGGACGTCGACGTCACCGGTCAGTACGTGCTTCCCGGAGCCATCGACCCACACGTACACCTCGGCAAAGACATCCGGGTGCCGAAGGACCCGGATGACGCCGACCTGGAGACCGCTTCCGCGGCCGCGGGTGGCGTGACCTCCATGCTCGTCTACCTGATGAGCGCCGACCCCTACGGCGAGGTCCTCGAGAAGGCCGACCGGGTCATGGCCGAGCACGCGCGGGTCGACTACGGCTACCACTTCGTGTTGGGCACCGATCAGCACCTGAAGGAGCTTCCGGCCTACGTCCACGACCTCGGCGTCTCCACCTTCAAGTTCTTCATGAACTTCCGCGGCGACGAAGGCGCCTACCTGGGCATGCCGGGCAACGACGACGGCTTCATGTATGACCTGCTCGGCTTGGCCGCGGACCACCAGGCGATGATCAACCCCCACCCGGAGAACATCGAGCTGGTGCGACGGCTGCAGGGCCGCACGTTCAAAGATCCCGACCAGCCCCTGAGGTCCTGGAATGCCGCCCGCCCGCCGGTCGTCGAAGCCGACGCCCAGCAGCGGGTCGCCTATCTCGCCGCCGCCACCGGCGCGTCGGTCTACGCCGTGCACACGTCCAGCGCCGCGGCCCTGGACGTGGTCCGGCGCCAGCGGGCTGGCTACCCGAACCTGTTCGTGGAGACCTGCACGCACTACTTGACCTTGAGTACCGAGTCGCCCTGCGGCACGTACGGGAAGGTCAATCCGCCGCTGCGTGATCCGGAAGATGTCGAGGCCCTGTGGCAGGGCATGGCGGACGGATCCGTCGACACCGTCGGCTCCGACCACAACGCACGGCACAGGAGTTTCAAGGAGAAGGACATCTGGACGGCCACCGCCGGCTTCCCGGGCACCGGTGTCCTGCTGCCGCTCACCCTGTCCGAAGGCATGCGACGCGGTGTGCCACTGTCCCGGCTGGTCGACGCGACCAGCACCCGGGCGGCGAAGCTGTTCGGCCTCTATCCCCGCAAGGGAACGATCCGGGTGGGATCCGACGCCGACCTGGTCGTGCTGGATCCCGAAGGCGGGTCGGTCATTGACGCCCAGACCCAGTACTCCGCCGCGGCGTACACGCCGTGGCAGGGCGAACAGATCGCGCCGCGGATCGTGCACACCCTGGTCCGAGGCACCTTCGCGCTCCGCGACGGACGGCTGACCGAGGCGCGCGCTGGGCGCTTCCTTCCGCGTCCGCGCAGCGGTGCCGCCGCACTTGCCGCCGCCTACGAACCCGAGGAGCAGTCATGACCACGGAGGAGCACACCACCACCGGCGTCATCGACGCGCAGACCCTCGCGCGCTACAAAGCAGCCGGCTTCGGCGGCTCGGGCAGCCGTGGGCGCCGCCCGGCCCTGTTGATCATCGACGTCCAGTACCGCACGACCGGAACGCGCCGGATGCCCTTCGACGAAGCGGTCAAGGAGTTCACCACCAGCTGTGGCGACGTCGCCTGGGACGCGGTCGGCAACATCGCGCGGCTCCTGGCGGAGTTCCGCGCCGCACAGTGGCCGGTGCTGTACCCCTACGTCGCACCGAAGCGGTCCTACGACGCCGGACAGCTCGGCGTGAAGGTGCCGGGCATCATGACCATCCCCGAGAAGGGCTACGAGTTCGTCGAGGACGTCGCTCCGGCACCGCAGGACGTGCTCATCCCCAAGCGGCAGCCCAGCGCCTTCTTCGGCACCTCGCTGGTCAGCTATCTGGTCGACCTCGGAGTCGACTCGGTGGTGGTCACCGGCTGCACGACCTCCGGATGCGTGCGGGCCAGCGTGGTCGACGCCTTCTCGTACAACTTCGCCGTCTCGGTGCCCAGCGACGCGGTGTACGACCGCTCACCCGTCGTCCACGAGGTGAACCTCTTCGACATGAGTCAGAAGTACGCCGAGGTCGCGACCACGGACGACGTCCTGGCGTCGCTTCGCCGATTGAGAAGTGACGACGCCGCCTGAACCGCGTCCCCTGACAGTCCCCTGACGCCGCCGGGCGCGGCCGGACGAACAACGCTCCACGGCGAGCACGACAGACCAACCAGCATACGAGAGGAACAGACGTGGACCGCGGAAAAATCGGGACGATGGACGCCGCCAGTTCCTTCGACGACGAGGCGTACCTGGACTTCGTCGAGGGCATGCGTGTCTTCGCATTGACCAGGCTCGCGCCGGTCATGCGGAAGCGGGCAGCGGCCACCCTCGCCAGCGACAGCTCGACCGACCCATACGTGGACAACCTGCCCGCAGTGCAGAACGTCCTCGACTCGATGCCGATCGTCGGCGTTCGCAATCACCTCTACCGCAACGTCCAGGAGATGGCGTGGCGGCGGGCGGTGCTCACCCGCGAGCGGGACGGAGCGCGGCTGCGCCAAGAGCTGGCCGAGGCCGACACCCGGGGATCGAGCACGCTCACCCTGAACCCCGACCTCAAGATGCCGCACTACTACGACTCGATGGACGTACACATCCAGCCCGGCAGTTACCACCGCTACGACCTGGCCGGATTCGTGTACCACTATGGAAGCAACGTCTTCCACCTGGGCGAGAACTACGGCGACGACCTGCAGAGCCAGATCGCGAAGACCATCCCGGCACCCGGCGACGGCATCGTCAAACGGGTCCTCGACATCGGTTGCACGCTGGGCCGCACGACCGTCTCCCTCCGCGAGCGGTTCCAGGACGCGGAGGTGCACGGCATCGACCTGTCGGCCGCGGCCCTTCGCTACGCGCACCGCCGCGCATCGTCACTGGGCAGTGAGGTCCACTTCTCCCAGCAGGCCGCCGAGTCGATGAACTACCCGGACAACCACTTCGACCTGATCCTGTCCTACATCCTGTTCCACGAGGTGCCGGTGGAGGTGGGTCGCCAGGTGATCGATGAGGCACACCGGGTGCTGCGCCCGGGCGGGCTCTTCGTCATCGTCGACTTCCCCTCCGGCAACCCGCCGGCCACGACGCCCGAGGGACTGGTGGGTGAGTACGAGCGCGCGTTCGACGCCAGACTGAACGGCGAGCCCTACTCGTTCGGCATGGTGCGCTCCGACCTCAATGAGTACCTGACCCGCACCTTCAGCAAGACGACCATTGACGACAAGCCCTTCGAGGCGCTCCGCGGCGCCCGGCTGCGGGTCGGCGAGAAGTGAGCAAGGAGAGAGCCATGACCGACGTGAAGCAGTTCGACGAGACACTGATCCCGTCCCCGTTCCTTGCGGAGTACCGAGGATCGTTCCTCGCCAACGAGGGGCGCACCCTCGACGCGGTCCTGCGCATCACCTTGGAGCTTGCGGCGGAGCTGTGGGCGGCCAAGGAGAGGTCACGCATGCTCGAGCAGCAGCTGATCAAGGCCGGGGTGATCGCCGAGGACGCGATCGAGCTCAGCCACGTGACTCCCTGCACCGGGGCCGCCCGGCGACGCCGCACCGAGTACGTCGACACCATCTTCCGGCACCTGCTGCTGCAGGACGTCGATGACCCGCTCTCCGTCGTGTCGCCCGAGGACATCCGCACGCCCATGCACGGCCACTTCGCGGAGAAGGTGAGTCGCGACTGATCGCGCGGAGCGCGGCGCTCCCAGGGCGCCGCGCTCCCGGTCGGGGCGTCGCGAGCTTCGCCGTGCGAAGGGGTGCGTGCCTCGCACCAGGTGCGACCACCGAAGAGAGAGCTGCGATGAACGACCTTGAGGGTAAACACCTGTTCGTCACCGCGGCGGGATCGGGCATCGGCGCGGCCGTCGCCCGGGCCGGGCTGCGCGCCGGGGCCAGGATCACTGCCGTGGATGTCAGCCGTACGGGCATCGACCGCCTGCACGACGAGTACGGCGGGCGCGTGGTCACCGTCCAGGGTGACATGAGTGCGGAGCCCGACGTGGCAGCGGCCGCCGTCGCGGCGGAAGCGGCCTTCGGGCCGATCGACCAGCTGCACCACGCGGTCGGGGGCGGTCGGGGCATGGCCCCCATCGTCGACATGCGGGTCGAGGACTGGGACTTCACGCTCGCCCTCACCCTGCGTTCGTGTTTTCTGGTCACCAAGCATGTGGCGCCAAGGGTGCGCGACGGCGGGGCGATCGTCCATGTCGCCTCTGTCAATGCCCGGTTGCCCCACTACGCCGCGAGCTCGTACGCGAGCGCGAAAGCCGCCGTGCTGATGTTCACGAAGAGCTCGGCGCTCGAGCTGGGGCCGCGACTGCGGGTCAACGCGGTCCTTCCGGGGATCGTGCGGACCGCGGCGACCAGGGACAAGACCGCGCCCGACTCCCCCAGTCTGCGAGCGTTCGAGCGGGCGTCCCCGCTCGGACGTATCGCCGAACCCGACGACATCGCCGGCCCGTGTCTGTTCTTAGGCAGCGGACAGGCACGCCACATCACCGGCACGGGTCTCGTCGTGGACGGTGGCTGCGAGATCGCGGGCTACCCCGATCCTCGCGACTACTCGAGCGAACGGCGGGGAGCGTCGAATGACTGAAGGTGTCCTGTCCGGTAGGACGATCGTCGTGACTGGCGCGGCCAGCGGACTCGGCCGGGCGATGAGCTATGCATTGGCTCGGGCCGGCGCGCGCCTGATCGCGGTCGACATCGACGCGACGGCATTGCGCGAGACCGAGCGGCACAGGCCGGCTGGCACCGAGCTGGTGATCGAGCAGACCGACCTGACCGACGAAGCGGCGGTCGAGGATCTTGCGGAACGGCTCAACGCACGTTTCGGCGAGATCCACGTGGTGTTCGCCAACGCGGGCATCGTCCTGGTCAAGCCCAGCATCGAGTTGACCAACGCTGACATGGCTCGGGTCTTCGACATCAACGTGCTGGGGACCTTCGCCACCGCACGCTCGTTCGGCCGACGCATGCTCGCCGGTCGCGGCGGCAAGTTGATCCTGACCACCTCCCAGGCGGGAAATCACGGCAGCGCGCGCTGGACGGCGTACTGCGCCAGCAAGGCCGCCGTCACCAGCATGACCGAGTCGCTCGCCGCTGAGTGGGGACCGACCGTCACCGTCAACGCCATCGCGCCGGGCGCCGTGCGGACCAGGATCAACCAGCACGTCCTCGACGATCCCGAGTACCTCGCCGCGCTGGCGGGTTCGACCGCCGTGGGGCGACTCGCCGTGCCGGAGGATCTCGGCCCTCTGGCCGTGTTCCTGGCCGGCCCCGGCAGCGACATGATGTCGGGGACCGTCGTCTCCATCGACGGAGGAAAGAAGTAGCCGGCGCTGTGCCGCAAGAGCGGGCACGCCGATGCCACACCGTTTGCCACGCGCCGCTTGAACGGCGTGGCCGGTATGGCCGCGCTCCGCTCACCGGTAGCGGGTCCAACTTCCGGGTCACCGACCAGGCTACCCGGACTACAGAGAACTGTTGACAATTGGCAGTTGGCAGTCCTAGCGTCAAGCTCACTTCGGGTGGATTCACGCAGGAGCCTTGAGATCAGGAGTGGTTTTCAGTGGAGCTTCGCAAGGTTCGTCCCCTCCGCGCCAAGGCCCGCGTGGCCTTGGCGCTGGGCGCCACCATGGCGCTCGCGCTGTCGGCATGTGGCGGCTCGACCCCCGGCGACGCCAAGACCGCGACCAAGGACCGCATCACGGTCGGTGTGCCGACCCTGCCGATCGGCCTGGATCCGATCACCTACAACGACAGCGCCACGCAGATGGTCTACAAGCTCGTCAACGAGTCGCTGTACCGCTACACCGGTCCGAACGAGATCAGCCCGCTGCTGGCCGATGGGATGCCGGAGATCAGCGCGGACAAGAAGACCTACACCATTCGCCTCAAGAAGGGCGTCACCTTCACCAACGGTGACGCATTCGACGCCGAGGACGTGGCCTTCACCTTCCAGACCATCCTGAACCCCACCAACGGCTCCTATCATCGGAGCTCCCTGACCGTGATCAAGGCTGTCTCGGCGGTCGACCCGCAGACGGTCAAGGTCGAGCTGAACCACCCGTACTCGCCGTTCATGTACCAGCTGACCCGGGTCTCCATGGTCACCTCGACCGTCGCCTACAAGGCCAACGACACCTACGCCACGACGCTCATCGGCACGGGACCGTACAAGATCGCGAAGCTCGTCCGCGGCCAGGAGATCGTGCTGGAGGCCAACGACACGTTCCGCGAGAAGGGGGTCCCGAACATCCCCCAGGTCGTGGTCAAGGCGTTCCCGGACGCGAACTCCCGGCTGACGGCACTCAAGACCGACCAGGTTCAGGTCCTTCCCCAGGTGAGCCCGGCCGCGGTCAGCACCGTGGAGAAGTTCGCCAACATCTACCGCTCAGACTCCGATCTCGTGGCCTCGCGCTTCTGGTTCTGGCCGAACCAGAAGGGCGGCATGATGACCGACCAGCGGGTCCGGAAGGCGATCACCATCGCCATCGACCGCGGACGGGTCGTCGAGACCTCCCTGCGCGGCTACGGCTACCCGATCTCCACGCTTCCCTCGGCGCGCGAAGGCGCGGTCTTCTTCAACCCGGACGCCCAGGCGTGGGGCAAGGAGCCGCAGATCGAGGAGGCGAAGAAGCTCGTCACCGAGGCCGGCGTCGCCGGCAAGAAGCTGCACATCGTGGTGCCGACGACCAACGCGA
Organism: Dactylosporangium sp. NPDC050688; assembly: GCF_040654515.1. NCBI lineage: Bacteria > Bacillati > Actinomycetota > Actinomycetes > Micromonosporales > Micromonosporaceae > Dactylosporangium > Dactylosporangium sp. NPDC050688. Next base: position 7,196 of record NZ_JBFAIC010000038.1, on the reverse strand, counting down.
CCGTTGCCGCGGTCGTCGACTCCGTGCAGCAGCAGCTCGAGGCGATCGGCTTCAAGATCGAACGCGAGGACCTGGCCCAGGCGGCCGCACTCGACCGGCTGTTCAACGGCAACTATGACCTGTACGCCAACGCGAACACCGCCTCCACCGGCGAATCGGGACTCGACGCGACCTTCGGTCTGTACCGGATCGGCGCCGCCATCAACCTCAACGGCGTCGCGGACAAGGAGCTGGACCAGCTGGCGACCGAGGCGGTGCAGACCAACGACCTGGACAACGTCCTCGAGCGCATGCGCAAGCGTCAGCTTGAATACATCCCGGACATGCCGATCGCGATCGGCCTCGACCTCACCGGACTCTCCAAGAACCTCGACGGGTTCAAGATCAACGCCTTCGGTGACTACTACGAGCTCGCCTACGTGAAGTGACCCGGTTGAGGCAGAGGCCGCGGCCTCTGCCTCAACCGGCCGGTCCTCGTGCGATCGCCGGCGGTCGGGGGAAGGTCGACGCTCGCCCCGGCGATCACACCGCTCCGCGTCGGGCTCGGCCGGCTGATCGCCCGCTTCCCTGCCTGCCCGGCCCCCAGCAGGCAGGGCTCCGACCCGGAACACCGAGAGAGCAGTTGGGAGAAGAAAGCGTGAAGAACGCCGTTGACCTGGTCGTGATCGGCGCCGGTACCGCAGGGGTGCCGTGCGCGCTCGAGGCGGCCAAGGCGGGCGCCACGGTGCTGCTGCTGGAACGATCAGACAAGATCGGCGGCACGCTCGAGGTGAGCGGTGCCGACCTGTCCGGCGCCGGGTCGCGGCGTCAGATCAGCAGAGGGGTGCTGGGAGACACACCGCAGGCCCACTTCGAGGACGTTGTCCGAATCACCGGGGACACCGCACGGCACGATCTGCTCTTCGCATCGGTCGAGCTGGCAGCCAGCACCATCGACTGGCTGGAGGACAACGGGCTCGAGTTCACCGAGCGCAGCCCCTTCATCATGATGGGGCACGAGACATACACCACCGCACGTACGTGTCACCCGTTGAACGGCGGGCTCAGCATCATCGAGGTCTTCCGGAACCTGGTCGACGACCAGGTCGCGGCCGGCGGGCTGACGGTCCGGCTCAACGCGACGGCGACGCGACTGCGGTTCGCCGACGACGCCGTGGTCGGGGTGGAGTACCACGAGAACGGCGAAGACAGGTTCGTGAGCGCCAGCCACGTGGTGCTGGCCTGCGGCGGTTACGTCGGCAACCACGAGATGTTCCGCAAACAGCACGGCCGGCCGTTGACCAGCGTGGGGATGCCCACCTCGATGGGCGACGCCCTGACCCTGACCGCGCCGATGGGGGTGCGGCCCGTGGGCGGCGAACACTACCTGCCCACCGTCGGAGGCCTGCTGGGATCGGACGACACGGCATGGTCCCGGTGGGCTGATCCCCGTCCGATCCTCAACTCCTCGGTGCGATCCCCCTGGGAGATCCACGTCAACCGGGAAGGTCGGCGGTTCTTCTCCGAGGATCACCCGAGTCTCACCGCACGCCAGAAGGCGGTGCACGCCCTGGAGGACCTGACGTTCTTCGTCGTCTTCGACGAGCGGGCGGTGCGGGAGGCGCCGCCGATCATCAGGGATTGGGGCGCCGAGGGGCTGCGCGCCGCAGCGAACCGTGCGCCGGGTGTCTTCGCGGCCCCCAGCCTGTCGGAGGTCGCGCGGCTGGCGGGGATCGACCCCAATGGCCTGGCCACGACGGTCAAGGAGTACAACGAAGCCGTCGCGCAGTCGCACGACCCGGCGTTCGCCAGGCGGTTCCTGCCCGCTCCCGTCGCGGAGCCGCCGTTCTACGCCCTCGAGATCCACGGCATCGCGCTGGACACGTTCGCCGGAGTCGAGGTGGACGGCCGCCTGCGTGTCATCTCAGGTTCGGGGAGCCCGATCCGAGGCCTGTACGCCGTGGGCGAGGCGATCGGTGCCGCCGCCATGACCGGAAGCGTCGTGTGCAGCGGCATGCTGGTGACCCCCTGCATCTCCCTCGGGCGCGAGGTCGGGCGCACCATCGCCGCGGCTGTCCGGTAGCGGTTGGTCCGTCGTCCCTCCGCGCACTCAGCCCCATTGAAGAAGGAGTAGTACCGAGATGCCTCGGGTAACGATTGCAGCGGTGCAGTTCACGAGCGGCAACAATACCGACGCGAACCTGGCCCGGATGCTGGAGCTGATCGACACCGCGGCCGCCGCGGGAGCCGACCTGGTGGTGTTCCAGGAGTTCTGCAACCACCCTGCGCTGTACACCTCGCCCGACCACGTCTGGCAGAGCGCCGTCAGCGAGGACGGACCATTCGTCGGCGCGCTCAAGGCCAAGGCCCGGGAACGCGGCGTCTACGTCTCGTTCAATGCCACGATCCGCGGCCCGTGGCCACGTGTCGTCGATCAGAACATCCTGCTCTCCTCGGCCGGCGAGGTGGCGCTGACCAGCCAGAAGCAGATCCTGATGGGCTCGGAGCGGGACTACTTCGAGCCCGGCGGCCTCGAAACTCAGGTCGTTGACACCGAGCTCGGCCGGATCGGCCTGATGTCGTGCATGGAGGGGTTGATCCCCGAGACTCCTCGAGTGCTCGCCGTGAAGGGCGCCGACATCATCTTGAACTCCCTGTCCTCCAACGGAATCGACGAGGCCCACACCCACATTCCGGTGCGGGCCGCGGAGAACGGGGTCTACATCGTCTCGGCCAATCGATCCGGGCCGCTGGTGGATCCCGGCGATCTCGATGCGCTCACCGCCAAGAACGGGATCGACAAGAGCAAATTGATCGGCGGCGGAGAGAGCCAGATTGTCGGTCCCGACGGCGTCAGCCTGGTCCGGGCCAAACCGTTTGAAGACGACATGGTGATCACCTCGATCGACGTGACGGCAGCACGGCCCGACGGCTTGCTCGCCGACCGGCGTCCCGAGTGCTACGGGGTGCTCACCGCCGACGACTCCGCACTGGCTCCATTGCTCAAGGGACGCGTGACGCAGGCCGGGGAGGTCGTCGTCGCGGCAGCCGGCATCGCATCCGGACTCAGCGGTGCGGACGCGCTCCAGGCCGCGCTCGAGTTCTGTGAGACAACCGACGCGGACCTGGTCGTGCTCCCCGAGTTGTTCGCCTGGGACCCCGCCGCCCTGCGGGAGTCCCGACCGGACGCGGCCATGGCCTTCGCGGAGCAGGTCGTCGGCGAGTTGAGCGCGCTCGCCCGCTCGCGCGGTTGCCATGTCGTCGCTGGACTTCCCGGCCACGGCGACACGGGCCGGCTCGGCAACTGCGCGGTGCTGATCGGTCCCGACCAGGAGCCCACCTGGTACCGCCAGGTCCACGTGCATCCCGATGACCGCGGATGGGCAGATCCGGGCGACGGCTTCGTCATCGTCGATCTTCCTTTCGGGCGGGTCGGGCTGCTGGTCGGCTATGACCTTGCCTTCCCGGAGAGTGCCCGCGTGCTGACCCTGATGGGCGCCGACCTGATCGCGTGCCCGACCTCGTGGCGGCATGCCTGGGAGAGCCGTCTGGTGGCGCCCGAACGCTCCGCCGAGAATCATGTGGCTGTCGTGGCGGCGGCTCGCGCCGACTCGGCCTGCGCCGAGCCGAGCACGATTCTGTCCGTTCCGGTCGACTACCGCTTTCCGGTGACCGGCGAGGTCAACATGCCGGAGCGTCGCGATGCGCCGGGTACGGGTGCCGGCGTCGTCGCGACGATCGATCTGCGTGCCTCCCGGGACAAGCTGCTCATGCGTCGTACCGATCTGCTCGCGGATCGACAGCCTGGGTTGTACGGCGCGCTGGTCGCCGCCGCACCTGCCGAGACCGGCACGAAGTAGCCGGATGTTTCGACTACTGACAGGTGCTCTGTCCATGCGCGGACCCGGTTCCGCGGCGGAGCCTCAGCCGTACGAATGGTTCACCGTCACGGTGAACCCCGACCGGACGAGGACCCTCCGTGTGATCACCAAGTCGCCGGACGCGTCACTCGTGCGGGACGTCAGCCAGACCGTTGACGAGACCTGGGCACCGGTCGAGGGGTACGTGCGGCTGATCCGCGACAACGTCCTGCTGGGCTCGCTGATCCGCCGGGTCGAGGGCACCCGGGTCCAGTCCTACTTCTTCGACGGCGGCGGCCGGGTGAGCCACGGCGAGCAGGAGCTCACGGAGCGAATGACCTTCGGCTTCCACGCTGTGGCCTCGAACCCGTGGAAGTTCGGGCAGCACGGAGGCGAGGCCGGCGTCACCCCACTGCCGATTCTGACCCACTCGCTGAGCTGGAACGGCGGCACCGTCGGACTCGGCGACGTCAGCCACACCACCTTGGAACACCTCGGCAGACAGACGGTGACCGTCCCCGCGGGCACGTTCGACTGTGACCACTTCCGATGGTCGACGCGCGTCGACGGCGTGATCGACGTGTGGAGCGCCACCGAGGACAAGATCTACGTCAGAGGGCACCAGCATGACCGGGACATCGTGTACGAACTCGACTCCCTGCATGAGGTCTTCCCCACCGGCAAGGCGGCCTCCCCGTGTTGAGGCTGCCCCGGGGTCTGCGTAGGGAACCAGCATCCAGCACACGCGCACCACAAACCGACATCAGCACCGGTCATGCAGACCAACATTCAGCAGGAGGCTTACGGTGGCAAGTTTGAGCAGTGTGACCGCTTGGGACGACGAAACCGACGTCCTGATCGCCGGCTACGGCTTGGCGGGCGCGGTGACGGCGATCGAGGCGCACGACGTCGATCCCGACGCCGACATCCTCATCCTGGAGAAGAACCCGGAGAGGTACGCCGGAGGCAGCAGCCGCGCTTCGGGCCAGACGCTGTGGTGCCCCCACGACGTCGAGGCGACCATCAAGTACCAGCGGGCGCTCAATGAACCGAACCCGGTGCCCGAGGACCTGCTCCGCGTCTGGGCCGAGGCCATGAGCACGCAGGAGCCCTGGATCGAGGCCAAGGCCCAAGAGGCCGGGATGACCTACGCGCGGCACAGTGCCCGGCCGGGCGCCGACCCCAAGCACGTCACCGTGGAGTTCGAGGAGCTTCCCGGTGCCCGGGAGGCTGTGAGCTACAACAGCACCATCCTGCCGAACCCGTCCGGTGTGTGGAACGCCTTCCGCATCAACGTCGAGAAGCGTCCGCGCATCCGCCTCGCGTTCGACACGCGCGCCGTGGACCTGGTGCAGGACCCCGACTCCGGCGAGGTCTTCGGGATCATCGTGGAGCGCGACGGGAAGCGGTTGGCGATCAAGGCCCGTCGCGCGGTCGTCATGACCACCGGCAGCTTCGAGGGCAACCTCCAGATGCAGCGCGACTACTGGGGCGCTGAGGAGATCTACGCGCTCGGGAACCCCGAGAACACCGGTGATGGCATCAAGATGCTGATGAAGGCCGGCGCCGACATGTGGCACATGCGGAACTTCACCCAGACCGGTGGCCTCCAGCCGGCCATCAAGGTTCCGGAGTTCAAGGCCGCGTTCTTCCGCCAGCAGTTCATGGAGGGCATGAGCTGGATCGACGTCGCCGCCGACGGCAAGCGCTACTACGACGAGGGCCCGATCTACGCGCTCACCCACTACCGGATGCGCCGGCACGGGAAGTGGATGGACGTGCCGACCCACCAGGTGCTGCCCGCGCACATGATCTTCGACGAGACGACCCGCCTCGCCCAGCCGCTGACGGCGATGTGGAAGAGCTGGAACATCGTCGTCGAGGGCTACGCGTGGAGCGAGGACAACAGCAAGGAGATCGCCGCCGGATGGATCAAGAAGGCTGATTCCATCAAGGAGCTCGCGGAGATCATCGGCAAGGACCCCGACGTGCTTCAGGACACCGTCGACCGCTACAACGAAGCGGCCCGCACCGGCAACGACACCGAGTTCGGCCGCGCGCCGGACCGGATGGCTCCCATCGTCGAGGCGCCGTTCTACGCCATCGCGCTGGTGCCGGGCGTCGTGGCGCACACCGGCGGAGCACGCCGGGATGTGCACTCCCAGGTCGTGGACACCAACGGTCGTCCGATCCCCCGCCTGTACGAGGCAGGCGAGATGGGCTCGCTCTTCGCCAACATCTACCAGAACGGCGGCTTCCTCAGCGAGTGCATCGCCTTCGGTCGCATCGCAGGTCGCAACGCGGTGGCCGAGACCCCGCAGTAGACAAAGCGGCGACGTCGGCGGCAGGGGGCCGGGCACAGCACCGGCCTCCTGCCCCCAGGTGTCCGTCCCGGCGCGCTGGAGGTGGCCGGTCCGGGCGTCTCAGTGCGCGTCGGGAACCGCGGCGAACGTCGCCGGGACGCCGAACGACCGCCAGCGGGACACGGGCCAGGACATGACGAACGCGCGGCCGACGACCCGGTCCACGGGCACCGTGCCGCCGGCGGCGTTCAGGTGCGCCCGGGAGTCGGCGGAGGCGCTGCGGTGGTCGCCCATCATGAACAGCCGCCCGGCCGGGACGGTCACGTCGAACGGCGACACGGACGGCACGTCACCCGGGTACAGGTAGTCCTCGTCCAGCGCGACCCCGTTGACGGTGACCCGGTGCCGGTCGTCGCAGCACTGCACCCGGTCGCCGCCGACGCCGATGACCCGCTTGATGAAGTCCTCGTCGCCGGCCGACCATGCGCCCGGCGGCCGGAACACTACGATCTCGCCGCGGGCCGGGTCGCGGAACCGGTACACCGCCTTGTTGACGATGACCTGGTCGTCGATGAGCAGCGTCTGCTCCATCGACCCCGACGGGATGTAGAACGTCTGCACCACGTACGTGCGCACGACGAGCGCCGCCACCGCCACCACGGCGAACAGAACCAGATTGGCCATCCAGCGCGGCCTGCCGCGCCCCGTGCTCCCCGTCACCGCCACGTGTCGCAGCGTACAACGTCGATGCGAGAAGATCATCCAGTGTGCTGCGCCGGAAATTCGCCCCGCGGGCACGAAGGCGTCCGGCCGCTCGCCGGTGGATCATCGCCCGGCGCCGGGACGGCGCGCCGCGGGTCGCCAGCCGCGACCGCCTCGCTTGTGATCTTGCATGGTTGATCGAAGTCGCGTCGTGGTCGCCCAGGCGACCGGAACGCGACTTCGATCAACCACGTCGGTCGACGCCGCCGTGCACAGCCTGGCCCGCGCCCACGCCGTCACCACCGCCTACCCGCAGGCGCCCGTCTACGTCGCCCTCGACGCCGGGCTGCAG